>JARLJF010000169.1 GCA_031291335.1 Pandoraea sp.
CGATGCCAACGCGCCCGTCACCCTTGCGAACGGCATCGCGATCGGTGGCGGCAGCACGTTGACGCTCGGTGGCAGCGCACCGCTCACCTTGTCCGGCCAAATCAGCGGCGGTGGCAGCCTCACCAAACAGGGCGCGCAGACAGTCACGCTCATTGGCGCCAATACGTTCAGCGGCGGCGTCAATGTCGCGGCGGGAACCCTCGCGCTATCGGGAACCGGCACATTACAGATCGGGGGGGCGCCGCTCACGCTTTCGGGGGCCGGAGCCGTCTTCGATATGTCGAACGCCGACGGCGACCGAGCAATCACCGGACTGTCGGGCGTAGCAAACACACAAGTCCATCTCGGCAGCCACAACCTCACGCTCGGCAACAGCGCAGGCGGCACGTTTGCGGGCGCGATCAGCGGCACAGGCGGCATCGTCAAAACGAATGGCGACACGCAAACGCTCTCCGGTGCGAATACGTTCACGGGCGGCACGACGATCAACGCGGGTGGCATCGCGATCGGTACGGGAGGATCGCTGGCGAGCACCGGCAACGTCTCACTGCTTGGCGGCGGCACCACATTCGACATCAGTCAGGCATCCGCGCAAACCATCGGCGCGTTGACCGGCATCGCGAACACATCGATCGCATTGGGCAACAACGCGCTGACATTTGGCGATGCGACCAACCAGACGTTCGCCGGAATCTTCACCGGTACCGGCGGCAGCATCATCAAACAGGGCACCGGCACGATGACGCTGACCGGTAACAATACGGCCAGTGGCGTCATCAATGTTCGGGCGGGCACGCTCGTGCTCCAGGGCAGTTCTTTTGCGAACGCCACGCCGCTCGCCTTGACGGGCAACAGCGCAACGCTCGATCTCTCCGCGGCTTCGGGCATGACGTTCGGTGCGCTCTCCGGGGTGACCGGATCGACGGTGTTGATCGGCAATCAGACGCTGACCGTCGGCGACGCCAGCAACTCGACGTTCGGCGGCACGATCTCCGGTGCCGGCGGCATCGTCAAACAAGGCACCGGCTCGCTCTTGCTCTCCGGGTCGCAGACCTTCACCGGCGGTATCGACGTGGCGGCAGGACGGCTCGCGCTGCAAGGCAACAACACGCTGGCGGGCAGCAACGTGCTGACCATCGCCGATGGCGCCACGTTCGATATTGGAGGCGCAGGGCCAGCGAGCATCGGGTCGCTGATCGGCACGCCCAACAGTCAGGTCACACTGGGCAGCAACACGCTCACGCTCGGCGACGCGGCCAGCGAGACCTTCGCGGGCACCATCGGGGGGACGGGCGGGATCGTCAAAGTCGGCACGGGCACGCAAACGTTGACCGGACAGAATGCGTTCATCGGCCCGATCAATATCGACGCAGGCACGCTGGCGCTGGGCGGTACCGGCACGCTTTCCGCCAACCCGGTCAGCATTGCGGGCGGCGCCACATTCGATATCAGCAACGGCGAGAACCAGACCGTCAGTGCGTTATCCGGCGCGGCAGGCAGCAATATCAATCTTGGCAACAACACACTCTCCTTTGGCGACAGCAGCCATCAGACCTTTGCGGGCACGATGACCGGCAATGGCGGGGGCATCGTCAAATTCGGTACGGGCACGCAAACGATTACCGCACCGCAGACGTTCACCGGGAGCGTTGTGGTTGGCGGCGGCGCACTCGTCATGGGGGCCGGCGGCAGCCTGTCGTCGCAGAACGCCGTCACGCTGGGCGACAACACAACGTCGTTCGATATCAGTGCCGCAGGCGCGCAAACCATCGGTTCGCTCAGCGGCGGTGCAGCGCAAGTCTTTCTCGGTGCGAACACGCTGACGTTTGGCGACAATACCGGCGAGACATTCAACGGCAGCATCCACGGCACGGGAGCACTGATCAAACAAGGGGGTGGCGTGGAGACACTGGCGGGTGCCAGCGACTTCACAGGCGGCGTCAGCGTCGCAGCCGGCGGACTTCAGTTGGGTAACGCCAATGCTGTCGGGACCGGCGCACTCACGATGGCCGATCAGACAACCCTCGACACCACGCAGGCACTCACTCTCGGCAACAACATCACATTGAACGGCACGTCAGCCGTCCTCGGTAGCAACGATCTGACGTTGACGGGTGTCGTCTCCGGGAATGGGGCCTTGCAGAAGGCCGGTGCGTCCACGTTGACACTGAACAGCGCTGGCGGATGGACGGGCGGCACAACGATCAATGACGGCGCACTCGCGCTCGGTGCCGGCGGCTCGCTTGCCGCGCAGGGTGCCGTGGCATTGAACAGTCCGACCGCGACGTTCGATATCAGCGGCGCCTCGGGTGCGCAAACGATCGGCGCCCTCTCGGGCAGCGGCGGCACCGTCGCCTTGGGTACCAATACGCTGACCTTTGGTGACGCCAGCGATCAGACGCTGGCCGCGACGCTGACCGGCGCCGGAGGCATCGTCAAACAGGGGACGGGCGAGCAATCGCTCACGGCGACGCAGACGTTTGCCGGTGCCATCGATGTTGCCAACGGCACGCTTGCATTGAGCAATGGCGCGTTGCTTCAAGGGGCAAACGCCCTGACGCTGAGTAGCGCGAACAGCACGTTCGACATCAGCGCGGGCGGCGCCTCGGTGATAGGCGCGCTAAGCGGTGCGTCCGGCAGCAATGTCGCACTCGGCTCTCAGACGTTGACGTTCGGCGGTAACACCAACGCGTCGTTTGGCGGCGCGATTCACGGGACCGGCGGACTCATCAAAACAGGGACCGGCGTGCAGACCTTCCTGGGCGCCAGCGACTTCACCGGCGGCATGGCCGTTGGGGGTGGCGGCCTCATTGCAGGCAACGATCTCGCGTTCGGCACGGGCGCGCTCACGCTCAACGGCAACACGAGCCTCGACAGCACGCAGGCCATCGCACTTGGCAACAACGTCGGCCTGGCGGGTACGTTGACCGTGCTTGGCAGCCACAACCTTACGCTGAATGGCGTGCTATCGGGCGTCGGCGGTCTCACCAAGACCGGCGCGGCGACACTGACGCTCGGCGGCAGCAATACGTACACCGGGGCGACGACCATCGACGCCGGCACCCTCGCGTTGGGTGCGGGGGCATCGCTGAATTCGTCGGGCTCGATCAACATTGCCAACGGCGCAACGCTCGACCTCTCGGCAGGCAACGGCACGCAGGTCATCGGCGCCATCGACGGCGCGGGGACTGTCAACATCGGCGCGCTCGTCACCGAAATCGGCGGGGCCGGGAACGACACGTTCAGCGGCAGCCTCACCGGCACCGGGTCGGTCGTCAAGATTGGCACTGGCACAGAATCGCTCACCGGCCAAAACACCTACACGGGCGGCACGGTCGTGCAGGCGGGAACGCTGGCATTGGGCGGTGCGGGCACCCTCGCCACGAATGGCGCCCTCACGCTGAGCAATGCCGGTTCAACGTTTGATATTTCCAGCGCCAACGGGCCGGCAACGATCGGTGCGCTGTCCGCCGATGCGGGCACGCAAATCCGGCTCGGCAGTAATACGCTGACCTTTGGTGATGCGACGAGCCATACCGTTGCGGCCATCATCGGTGGCAGCGGTGGCATCGTCAAACAAGGCAGTGGAACGACGACGCTGCTCGGTCTTCAGCAGTACACCGGCACCACGACGATTGCCGATGGCACCCTCGCCATCGGCGCCACCGGGAATCTCGGGGCCGGCGCGGCAGTGGCATTGTCGGGCGCGGGCGCTGTGTTCGACGTCAGCGCGGCGGGCAATCAGTCACTGAGTCATCTGTCGGGCACTGGCGGCAGCGTGGTGCTCGGCGGTGGCAGCACACTGCAAGTGGGCAACAACGATATCGCCACACTGGCGAGTGCCATCTCGGGAACCGGTGCGCTCATCATGGATGGCAGTGGACGGTTGACGCTCGGCGGAGTGAACACGTTCACAGGCAACGTCGGCGTGAATAGCGGCACGCTCGCACTGGGGGCTGGCGGCACGTTGTCCAACGCGAACGACATAACGCTTGCATCCGGCGCGACATTCGATGTGAGCGCCGCCACCGCCCCCGTCATCGGGGCACTCAACGGCGCTGCCGGCAGCACGGTCAACGCGGGCACGCAGGCGCTCACACTCGGTAGCGCAGGCAACGGCACCTTCACCGGCACACTCAACGGCACCGGTGGCCTCGTCAAACAGGGCGGTGGGACGCAGACGCTTGATGGCGGTGCGGCGCTGACCGGCGACGTCCGCATTGACGCCGGCACGCTCGCCCTGCGCAACGGCACACAGTTGGGTGGCAACGCCGTCGCCCTCGACGGCGCGACCGCGGTACTGGATCTCTCCACGGGGCCGAATCAAACGGTCGCCTCAATCGCAGGCGTCGCAGGTAGCACCATCAACCTTGGCAATACGGCACTCACGCTTGCCGACGCCGCAGGCGACGCACTGGCATCCGACATTCATGGCGCAGGCGGCAGTCTCGTCAAACTGGGTAGCGGTGTGCAAACGCTGGCAGGCAATAGCGACTTCAGCGGCGGGGTCGATGTTCAGGCCGGGGGCATCTCGGTGAGCAGCAACACCGCTTTGGGGACAGGTGGCGTGCGCTTCGCAGACGGCACGTCTCTCGACGCGGCGCAAACGAGCACGTTGGGCAATCAGATCACGCTCGACGGGAATCTGAGCGTCGCTGGCTCGAACGATCTCACGCTCAACGGCGCGATCAGCGGCGCAGGCGGTATTACAAAAAATGGCGCCGCAACGCTGACGCTCAACGGCCAGAACACCTACGCGGGGGCGACCAACGTCGATGCCGGCACCCTGGCCCTCGGCGCCGGTGCGAGCCTCGACGCTGCTGGCGTCGTCAACGTCCAGACGGGTGCGATGTTCGACCTGTCGGCAGGTAATGGCACACAGACGTTCGGTGCGCTCATGGGCGGCGGCGCCATCAACATGGGAAGCAACACGCTCGAAGTCGGCGCGAACGGCCTCGACGAAACCTACAGCGGCGGCGTGATGGGCAGCGGTAGCCTCGTGAAGGTCGGCACGGGGACCGAGACGATGACGGGCACGAATACGTTCACCGGCGGCACGGTCGTACAGGGCGGCACGCTCGCGTTGGGCGGTGCAGGAGCGTTGTCGGCGTCGGGCGCGGTCACGTTGCAAAATCCGGGGGCGACGCTCGACATTTCCGGTGCCAACGGCAATCGTGCTATCGGGGCACTCACGACGCAGGCGGGCACCGACGTCACGCTGGGCAACAACACGCTGACGTTTGGTGACGCGTCGAGCCACACCGTGAGCGGCACGATCTCTGGTGCGGGTGGCATCGTCAAGCAAGGCAGTGGAACGCAAACGATCGTCGGGCAACAACAGTTCACGGGCACGACCACCATCGCCGATGGCACGCTCGCACTCGGCGCCACCGGACAACTCGCGAGCGGCGCGAATGTCGTAGTAGCGAGCCCCAATGCCACCTTCGACATTTCGGCAGCAACGAATCAGACGCTTGGGACGCTATCGGGCACGGGTGGCAACGTGAATCTTGGTGGCAATACGCTAACGTTCGGCGATGCCACCCAGCAATCTCTCGCGGCATCCATCGCCGGCGCGGGCGGCATCGTCAAGACGGGTGCAGGCACGCAAACGCTGACGGGACAAAACACGTTTACCGGTGCAATCAACGTAGCAAACGGCACCGTCTCCCTCGGCTCGGGCGGCACGCTGTCCGGCGCCAACAACGTCTCGCTCGCTGCCGGCACGACGCTGGACATCACGCAGGCCACGGCCCCCGCCGTTATCGCAGGCATTGACGGTGCGGCCGGCGCCACAGTGTCGCTCGGCACGCAATCGCTCACGCTCGGTGGCGCGACGAACAGTACGTTCGATGGCGTTATCAATGGCTCGGGCAACATCACCAAGCAAGGCAACGCCACCGTAACGCTCGGCGGTAACAACACCTTCTCAGGCACGACGACCGTGACAGGAGGCACGTTAGCGCTCGGCGCTTCCGGACAGGTAGGTAGCAGCACGGGTCTGGCATTGCGCAATACGGGCTCGACGTTCGATGCTTCCGCGTCTGCCGCACCGTTGGCGTTCGCCTCACTCGAAGCGGACACCGGCACACAGCTTGTGCTCGGCAGCGGCGGGTTGATCACCGGTGACAACGGGAATCACGCGTTCGGCGGCACATTGTCGGGTGCGGGCGGACTGGTCAAGAATGGTAGCGGGACGCTTGCGCTCGGCGCATCGAACACGTTCGCTGGCGGCGCAACGTTGAATGCCGGGACGCTGTCGCTTGGCAACAGCGCAGCGCTCGGCTCAGGCGGGCTTACGGTGAACGGCAACGGTTCGCTCGCCGCGAATGCCCCAGCCAACGCACCGGTCACTGTGGGCAACGGTGTGACGCTGAACAACGGCGCCACACTCGGCGTTTCAGGGACGTCGCCGCTGACCCTCAGCGGTAACGTCACAGGTGACGGCGGCCTTTCCCTGAACAACCCACAAGGGATCACGCTGGGCGGCAACAACAGCTACGCAGGTGGCACGACCGTCACCGGCGGGAGCGTCAGCGTTACCTCTCCGACCGGCCTTGGCACCGGCGGTCTCACGGTCTCGCAAGGCACGGTGGCAACGCAAGGTGTCGACGTCACACTGCCGTCGCTGAATGGCACGGCGCAAGGTAGTGTCGCCATCAACGGCGGATCGGTCACGGTCTCGGCAGGTGCGTTCCCCGGCAGCGTCTCGGGCAGCGGCGGGCTGACGAAGACCGGTAGCGCAACGCTCACGCTCGGCGGGCAGAACCCGCTCACCGGCCCGACGACCGTGGCGGGCGGCACACTGAGCATCGGCAGTCTCCCGAACTCGCCGGTGACAGTACAAACGGGAGCCACGCTAACGACCCCCACCCCGGCATCGTCGGGCGGAAGCGGCGGAAGCGGCGGAAGTGCGCAGACCGGGTCGCTAACCGGCGGGAGCGGCAGCCAGATCGTTGTCGCCTCACCCGGCTCGACGTTAGGCGTCAATGGCAATCTCACGCTCCAACCGGGCTCGACGCTGCAAGTGAGCGCCGCCCCCGGCACGGCCCCTAGTCAGGTGGATGCCAGCGGTAGCGCATCGGTCGGTGGCAGCAATCTCGTTGTCAATGCGGCACCGGGTACGCAACCCGCCGATGCCTCGGGTGCCGTGATCGTTTCGGCACCGGGCGGCGTCTCCGGGCAATTTGCGTCGGCGTCGACCAATCTGCTCTATCTCACGCCACAAGTCAGCTATACGCCGACGTCCGTGCTATTGACGTTTGCACCCAACGGCACGCCGTTTTCCGCTGGCGCGGTCACGCCAAATCAACGGGCCGCAGCGGGCGCGGTCTCCGCACTCGGCAGCGGCAGTGCGCTCTATCAGGCCGCGCTCGGACTGACCGCCGCGACGGCACCGGCCGCGTTCGAGAGTCTCGACGGCAGTCTGTATGCCTCGGTGACGTCGATGTTGCTGAACCAAAGTCAGATGGCACGCGACGCCGTCTCGCAACGACTGCGAGAAAGCCTCTCGCTTGCGCAGGATTGCGACGTCTCGTCGCGGGAGGACATGCGGTCCGCCACCACCCCGGCACCCATCAACCGCGGTAGCGATTGCCGCACGCAGCCGCGTGCAACGCAGGCATGGGCGTCGGTCTATGGCAACGACGGCCAGATGCGAGGCAAACCGGTCGCGGACGGTGGCTCGGGTGCCTCGACGCTGCATCGGCGCGGCATGGGTGTGTTGGCCGGTGTCGATGCACCGCTGGCCGACGCATGGCGAGCAGGCGGGTTCGGCGGCCTTGGACATAGCACGTTCAACACCAGGCCGAGTGCGTCCGGGAACAGCAACGATGCACAGATCGGTGCCTACGTGAACCGTCGCTTCGGCCACCTCGGCGCCACGATCGGCGGTGCCTACGGATGGCAGCAAATCACTTCGCAGCGCAGCGTCGCCATCGGCCCGATCGCGCAGACGGCGCGAGCGAGCTACAACGCTTCCGTATGGCAAGTCTTCGGTGAGGCCGCATGGCGATTGGACGCCGGCCCCGCCAGCATCGAGCCGTTCGCCAACGTGGCGTACGCTCGCGTGCGCACCGACGCGTTCGATGAAACGGGCAGCATTGCCGCGCTTCACGCCGACGAGCAGACGCAGGGCATCACGTTCTCGACGGCCGGCTTGCGTGGCGAGATGGCCTTCGGCACCGGCTCAGCGGCATTGGGAAGGCTGCGGTTGTCGGCAGGCTGGCGTCACGCTTACGGCGCGAACACGCCCGACATGCGGCTGGCGTTCTCGGGCAGTTCGGCGGCATTCACCGTCGGAGGCATTCCTATTGCGCGCGATGCGGCCGTCGTCAGCGCAGGTGTCGACGCCTTCATCGGCACGGCAATGACGCTCGGTGTGAGCTACTCCGGCCAGTTCAGCGGGCAAGTGAGCGACAACACACTCTACGGGAATCTCAACTGGCGCTTCTGATACGCGGCCCGACCCACCGCCCATGAAAACGGAAAACGATCCGGAGGCGAGGAAGGAGACAAAAAAGGACCAAGCGGTCAGGCAAGTCGAAGTGAGCAAGGGGAGGAGGTGCCATGGGTCGGCGACGCGAGGTGGCGTCGCCGGCCGAAGGCAGGACTCGCCTGCGTCGGCCGCCTCCGGTAAGCTTTCGGGTGTCGCGCGCGTGCGCGCCCCCTCCCGGAGGTCGTTACCCTCATGCCGTCATCGAAAGCCCCTGACGCAGCACCACCGGCCAAAGCCAGCCCTGCTCGCAAGCGCAGCGTCAAACACCCCGTCATTCATTTCAAGCGTGTCTACGACGCTCCAGATCCGGCCGACGGGCAACGCGTACTCGCCGACCGCCTCTGGCCGCGCGGTCTCGCCAAGGTCAAGGCGCATATCGACTTCTGGGCCAAGGACGTCACACCGAGCACACCGCTACGACAGTGGTTTCACCAACACCCCGAGCAGTTCGACGAATTCCGTCAACGCTTTCTCGACGAACTCGCCGCGCTCGATGCCGAGCACAACGCCATGCTCACGGAACTGCGCACACGGTTGACCGAGGGCCCGGTCACGTTGCTGACGGCGGCCCATCGGCTCGAAGACGATGAAGCACACACGCACCTTCACGTGCTGCGCGACTTCCTCGAATCACGTTAGCCCCTTGCGCCAAACCGTCACGTCAGCCGGAAACGTCTGGCCACCAGACCATACTTCCAAGGGCTTGTCGAAGGCCCGAACGCTAGCGTCGTCAGACGGGCTTAGGCGGCCGCGCGGTTCGCTATGCTGCTCAATACGCCGCTCAGTACGCGGTTCTATGCGTGGTTCTATGCGTGGTTCTATGCGTGGTTCAATACGCACAACAGCGTATCGTGCCGCGACACGGCATTCCGCCCTTCAAAACGACGTCGTGCGGAACCCGCGCCGTGCAAACCCGCATGACGTCTGGCGCTGCGCACGAACGGGACGGGCGGCGGCGAAGTTTGCTATAACGCAGACAGCGCCGCCATCATGTCTGCCATGTCCGGCGCGGTCTCCGTATCATCGGTTGTCCCTGACGGCGCACAGGCTCTCGTGCGTCGTGTCGTATTTCCAATGCTCACACCGTTGCCGCGACGGCAACGCCATGCCTCATGCTCGTTCCACTGATAGTTGCCTGCGCGCTGTTCATGGAGAACATGGATTCCACCGTGTTGTCCACCTCCTTGCCCTTGATCGCAAAAGATCTCGGCGAGAGCCCGATCACGCTCAAGCTTGCGCTTACCACTTACCTCATCAGCCTCGCGGTCTTCATTCCGATCAGCGGCTGGATCGCCGACCGCTTCGGTACACGCAATGTCTTTCGCACCGCCATCGGCGTGTTCGTGCTCGGCTCCATCTGCTGCGGCATCTCGACCAATCTGCCGGAACTGGTGATCGCACGCTTCGTGCAAGGGATGGGGGGCGCAATGATGGTGCCGGTAGGACGCCTCGCGTTGCTCAAGTCCGTGGAGAAGCGCGACATGGTGCGCGCGCTCAACTACCTCACCATTCCCGCGCTGGTCGGCCCAGTGCTCGGCCCGCCGCTCGGCGGCTTCATCACCACTTACTGGCACTGGCGCTGGATCTTTTTCATCAACATTCCGATTGGGGTACTCGGCTTTATTCTCGCGACGAAGTTCATCCCCGATCTGTATGAAGACGAAGTGCCGCCGCTCGACGTCAAGGGCTTCATCCTGTCGGGCCTCGGGCTGTCGATCCTCATGCTGGGCCTGTCGACCATCGGCCGCCATCTGATCCCTACGCCGCTCGCCCTGGGACTCGTCGCCATCGGCGCCGTGCTGCTGGTCTCGTATCTGCGTCACGCGAAGGGGCTCACGCACCCGTTGCTGCGCCTCGATCTCTTCTCTATCCCCACGTTCCGCGCAGGTGTCGCAGGCGGCACGCTGTTCCGCATCGGTGTGGGTGCAACACCGTTTCTGTTGCCGCTGATGCTGCAACTCGGCTTCGGGATGACGCCAATGGAATCCGGCGCGCTCACGTTCATCTCGGCTGCGGGCGCCATGTTCATGAAGACGCTTTCGCTGCGCATTCTGCAACGCTGGGGCTTTCGCCGGGTGCTGATGACCAATGCGCTCATCGCATCGGCAACCATCGGTGGCTACGGGTTATTCACCGACCAGACGTCGCATCTGGTGATCCTCGGCACGCTGCTGTTCGGCGGATGCTTCCGCTCGTTGCAGTTCACCAGCCTGAACGCGATCTCCTACGCCGACGTGCCCGCACATCGCATGAGTCAGGCGACGAGCCTGGCCAGTGTGGCGCAACAGGTGTCGCTCACACTGGGCATCACTATTGGGGCGGCCGTGTTGCAAACGTCGTCTTGGCTGCACGGACGCGATCATGTGACCGACGTCGACTTTCCGTGGGCCTTCCTGACGGTGGGTCTGATCGCCGTGAGTTCTACGATTTCGGTGGCACGTCTCGCGCGCGATGCCGGTAGCGAACTGGCGCAACGTAGCTGAGGCGTTTCGCCGGCAACGCATTGGTGCTGAAACGCTGTTACCCCGTGAAGCCTTGATGCCGCACCGCCGCAACACCGCCCTCCGCTGGTGCGGTAGCGCGCCGCCAGAAACGACAACGCCCGGGACATGACGTCCCGGGCGTTTTTCTTTCTGCGGCCGACAGCGGTGCTTAGCGGAAGATCACCGTCTTGTGGCCGTTGAGCAGAATGCGGTGCTCGGCGTGATAACGCACGGCACGCGCAAGCGCCACGCATTCCACGTCGCGGCCGATGGCGGTCAGTTGCTCCGGGTCCATCGTGTGATCCACACGCTCGACTTCCTGTTCGATGATCGGACCTTCGTCGAGATCTGACGTCACATAGTGCGCCGTCGCGCCGATCAGCTTCACGCCACGGTCGAAGGCCTGATAGTACGGCTTCGCGCCCTTGAAGCTCGGGAGGAACGAGTGGTGAATGTTGATCGCCCGGCCCGCGAGCTTCTTGCACAGATCGCTGGAGAGCACTTGCATATAGCGAGCGAGCACCACCAGATCGATGTTGTTCTCCTGCACCAGATCAAACACCTTCGCCTCTTGCGCGGCCTTCGATTCCGGCGTCGAATTTAGCAGCGGCAAGTGATGGAACGGAATGTTGTAGCTCGCCGCCAGTTGGTAGAAATCCTTGTGGTTCGAGACGATCACCGGGATTTCGACGTTGAGCTGGCCGGTCTTGTAGCGGAACAGCAGATCGTTCAGGCAGTGACCGATCTTCGAGACCATGAGCATGACGCGCGGCTTGATCGCGGCGTCAACCAGTTCCCACTGCATTTCGAATTGCTCGGCGAGCGGCGCGAAGTCGCGTTGCAACGTAGCCAGATCGGTCTGGCCCGACAGTTGCTGGAAATGCACGCGCATGAAAAAGCCGCCCGTGAAGCGATCGTTGAACTGGGCCGAGTCGAGAATGTTGCCACCGCGCTCGACCAGGAAACCGGCCACCGTGTGGACGATGCCGGGACGGTCCGGGCAGGACAACTTCAGAATGTAGCTATTTTCGATCGGGGCCATGATTGCTCCTGGGCAAAGGCTTGCAATGTCGTTGCAGTGTTGAAATTCTTGTCGGTGGCCGTGCGGCCGATTGCCGGGATTACTCGTCAGCCGGCTTGAACAGCGCCTCGATACCGGCGCAGTCCTTCACGCGGATGGCGCCTTCGCGCAGCAGGAAGTCGAGACTCGCGAGGCTGGCGTCGACGGTCATCTTGCCGCGTGCGATCACGTCGCGAACGTCACCGGCAGAGCACAGCCAGTGCGCGCTCGCCTCGCCGTCCTGATTCTCAGGCACGAAGCCACGCGGCAGCGCGAGATCGTAGACGAAAATCTGCTCGGACTGCACGCCCTCCGGAATCTCCGCGAGGATGTGCAACGTGCGCCCGGGTCGCGCTTCGTTCGCCAGATAGGCGGGAATGCCCGCCTCTTCCCAGCATTCCTTGACGAGTGTGTCGCCCACGCCGATCCCGTTACCGATGCCACCGGCCGCCGCGTTGTCGAGACAACCGGGATCGGTCGCCTTGAGCACGCTGCGCCGTGCGATCCACATCTTCGGCGCTTCGCCGACGAAGCGGGCCGGAACGTAACCGTTCACATGCACAGCGAACGTGCGCGTGCCGAAGAAGCGCGAGGCTGCGCGTTCAATCCACGCGAGCGGTGCGTCGTAGAGGCGTTGCCGGATCGCGTAACGCTCGTTGCGCCAGCCGGTAATACGCCCTTCCGCCGCCAGCGTCTCGATCACCGGCGCAAGCGCCTCCGTGCGCGCCTCGCACGTGTCGTGGCGAGGGTGAATACGCACCGCCAGCGAACTGATTTCGAATACGTCGGGCCAACGGCATAGCGATTCGACGTCGCGACGGCGAACCCATCCATAACGCTGCGAACCGATCACGAGCGGCAGATGCGCTGTGTCGTCGAAGCGGCGCGCCGCCGCAATACAAGCAAAAGACATACGTCAAAGACCGGACGCGCCCCCGTCGGAAGCACGCGAAATTGAGGCAAAACCGGCATTTTACAGAAGCGGCGGCGAGTTCGCCCGAGTCGGCTGTCCGAGCCCGCCCGACGGCTGTGTCGCGCGCCGCGTCAGGCGATGGAGGTCACGCCTTCACGCGCTCGCCCTTCGGGTCGTACAGCGCCCGCAGTTGCACACGGGCATCGAGCCATTCGCCGGCGAGGTCGACCTGATAGCGGCCGGTATCCACATAGTCGGCAGTCACCGCACCGTCCGGATTCGTCAGGAACGCAAGGGCGACGGGGGCGTCGATCGTGTGCCCATAAGCGGCAGACGAAACGAAGCCGACCGGATGGCCGTCGCGCAGCACGGCCTCGCCCCCCCACAGCATCTTGTCGTGCGCACCGTCGAGCGCCACACTGACAAGCCTGCGGTGCACGCCCTTCGCCTTGGCCTGCTCGACGGCCGTGCGGCCAACGAATGGCATGTCGCTCGCGAGCTTGCAGGCGAAGGTGAGTCCGGCCTCGACCGGATTCGTGTCCGGGGTCAGCTCTCGCCCCCAGGCGCGATAGCCTTTCTCGATGCGAAGCGAGTCGATGGCGTAGTAGCCCGCGTCCTTCAATCCGAACGCCGCGCCCGCCGCATGCAGCGTCTCGTAGACACCCACGGCGAATTCGACCGGCACATACAATTCCCAGCCCAGTTCACCGACATAAGTCAGGCGCGTTGCACGGACTGTGGCGTAGCCGAGATCGATCTCCCGGCTGGCGCCGAAGGGGAACGCCTCGTTGGAAAAGTCAGCCTTGGACACCTGCTCCAGCAGCGCGCGGGAATTCGGCCCCATTAGCGCGAGTACCGAGTACTGTCCCGTGACATCGACGACCGTGCAGCGCGGATCGTCGGACATGCTGGCGATACGGCGCTCCAGATAGTCCATGTCGCGCGTCGTCTGCGCCGAGCCGGTGACCATCAAATACTGATCGGGCGCGAGACGCGTGAGCGTGAAATCCGACTCGTAGCCACCGCGCTCGTTGAGCATGCCGGTGTAGACGGTGCGTCCCGGCGGTACGGCAACGTCGTTGGTACACAACGCCTGCAACACGCGCTCGGCATCGCGTCCCTTGATGAGCAGCTTCGAGAAAGAACTCATGTCGAACAAGGCCACGGCATCGCGACACGCGCGATGCTCCGCCGCACTCCATTCGTGCCAGTTCTGCTGACCGAAGCTGTACTCGATCTGCGCCTGCTCAGGCGACGGCGCGAAGAAGTTCGGCCGCTCCCAACCCATCTTGCTGCCGAAGCATGCGCCTTTGGCGAGCAACGTCGCGTACAGCGGCGAGCGACGGAACGGGCGCGCCGTGTCCAGCTCTCGATTCGGCCACGGCATCGCGTAATGAAGGCCGAGCGTTTCCTTCACGCGATCGTGCAGCCATGTGTCGTTGCCGTTGAAGCCCGCAAAACGGCGAATGTCGACGGGCCAGAGATCCATCGTCGGCTCACCGGCCACGATCCACTCCGCGAGCGCCATGCCAGCGCCCCCCGCCGAGGCAATGCCCATCGAGTTGAAGCCCGCGCCGACGTAGAAATTCCGCAGCTCGGGGGCCTCGCCGAGAATGAAGTTGTTGTCCGGGGTGAACGACTCCGGACCGTTATAGAACTGCCGGACCTGTGCCGTCTCCAGCGCGGGCACACGGATCAGCGCGTTCTCCATGAGGATCTCGAACTGGTCCCAGTCGTCGGGCAACAACTGGAATTCGAAATTCTCGGGAATGCCGTTCATGCCCCATGGCTTCGCGTTCGGCTCGAAGCCGCCCATCACCAGGCCGCCGACTTCTTCCTTGAAATAGATGTAGCCGTCCGGGTCGCGCATGACAGGTAGATCGGGATGCACACCCGCGATCCGTTCCGTGACGATGTAGTAGTGCTCGGCCGAATGCAGTGGCACGGTAACGCCGCACATCCGCCCCACGGCCTTGGCCCATTGGCCGGCGCAGTTGACGACGATCTCCGCATCGATGCGCCCGCTCTCGCCGTTCTTGTGGCGCCAGGACACGCCCGTTGCGGTGCGAATGCCATTGGGCGACGCCGTGTGAATCTGCGTGATCCGCGTGTTCTCGACGACGCGCACCCCACGGCTACGGGCGCCTCTAGCCAGCGCCTGCGTGAGATCGGTCGGGTTCGCCTTGCCATCCCCCGGCAGCCACACGGCGCCGACGAGATCGTCGGTGCGCATCACGGGCCAGAGTTCGCCCGCCTCACGCGGCGAGATCACGTCGCATTGCACGCCGTAGGCGCGTGCCACGGCGGCCGTACGCTTGAGTTGCGTCATGCGCTCATGCGAGCGCGCCACCGACAGCGAGCCACATTGCTTCCATCCGGTACCGAGCCCGGTTTCCGCCTCAAGCTCGCTGTAGAGCTTCGTCGAGTAGCGGATCAGTTTCGTCATGCTCTCTTGCGAGCGCAACTGGCCCACAAGCCCGGCCGCGTGCCACGTCGTGCCGCAGGACAACTGCCCCTGCTCCAGCAGGACAACGTCCGTCCAGCCCAGCTTGGCGAGGTGATACGCGACGGAACAACCGACGATGCCGCCGCCGACAATGACGACGCGGGCGTGGGTGGGCAAAGCTGAAGTCATGGGGGGCTCCCGAATGGGCCCGTGCCGATGACGAAGTCATGGCGCGAGCGATGCCGTGTGCGATGACGTGAGGTTACGCAAAGCGCGCCATCTTTGCAATAATTTGCAAAATAACGACACACATCGCCACATTCACATCATCGACACATGGCCGGCATCTCCGCTATTCGGCGGCCCGCGCCCTGCGGCGACTCACGGCAACTCAGCCGGCAGCTCGCGTCGTCAGTAAGTTGAGAAGGCGTCTGCCCGCCTCGGCAAGCTCGCCGTCGTTGGCAATGACCGAAAGCGGAACGCCCTCGGGCGGCGCCCATGCCACCTCGTGCGCCACACGTTTGTCGAGGGCATCGCCGGTTTCTCGGCCGCGACTGGCGAGACGCTGCGCACGCACCACCGGATCGACGCGAATTTCCACCAGATGCAAGCGCTCGCGGTAACGCCCCACGGCCTGCTCCAGAAAGGCGCGCGATCCGTTGATTACGACATTCGCCCCTGCCGCCAGCCAGGCGTCGATCTCGATGCCGATGCCGTAGCGGCAGTCGTGGCTCGCCCAGTCGAGCGAGAAGCAACCCAGCGAGTGCCGCGCCGCAAATTCGGCGTGCGACAGCGCGATATGGTTTTCCCCCTCGGACGGCGCACGAGTGATGTAGCGATGCGCGAAGAGCACCGGCGTGCCGCCCGCCGATGCCGTGCCAATTTGCCCACGCGCATATGCCAGCAACGAGTCCTTGCCTGCGCCCGAGGGTCCCATTACGTAAAAAAGGCGCGCGTGATTCATGCCGCCTCCCCGAAGACAAAGCGTTCATGCAGCAAGAACGGTTCACCCGGCGACGGTTGCACGAAGAGCGCGAGACTGTCGACGCGCATCGGCCCGAGCGCCTGCACGCGCGGCTGCCACCAGTCGGTGATGGCAGTGGCGTCGGTCACGGCGACACGATCGGACAGCGTCACATGAAAGCGGAATTCGTCGAACACGTACGGATAGCCCCACTGTGCGAGCAACTCGCGTTGGCGTGACGATAGCGGTTGCGCGTGACGTTTCGCCAATTCAGCTTCCGTCGGCGACGCACGCAGCGCGTCGAACGCTTGCACGCAATCGGCCGCGAGGGCATCGACCGCTTTCGCATCGGCCGCCCCAACGCTCGGACGCAGCGCGACGAAGCCCGGCCGTTTGCCGTTATCGGTATCGACGACATCGGTGTGCACTGCCAGATCGAACGGCGCATGACGTGCCGCCACCGCGGCCGCAATGCCGGAAAGATCGCCAAGCCGGGCCTGTGGCGCGAGCCTCATCGGCGCTTTGAGCGTGGCGTGCAGTCCGTAGCGGCGCGGATCGGCCGTCAGCTCGGGCAACGGGCGCGACAGCCCCGGGACTTGCGGCGCGTTGAGGCTGCGCCCGGTAATCGCATCACGTCCCAGCCAGCGGCTGCCTTCGTTCCACCAGCATGACCCCGAGGGCGGCGCGTAGTAGAGCGCGAAGCGGGCCACGGACAGATCAAGCGGCAGTTGCGGCGCCTCATTCATGCCATTCATGCCATCTCTCCCTGCACGACGAGTTGCATGCGATCCGCCGGGAAATAAGCGATGCCGTACTTGACCGGCTTGCCCGCTTCGTCCACATCAGTGCTCTCCACACTCAGCACCGGCTGCTGACGATTGATGCCGAGATGCCGCGCGATGTCGGCGTCGGGAAGCCGCGCGCCGATACGGCTCTCGCGACGCGTGTAGTCAGTGACGCCGAAGCTCGCCAGCGTTGCACTGATCGACGCGTGCTGCGCGAAGACGTCCGGGAATTCGGGAAAGCGGGTCGCCGGAAACCAGTTCTCGCTATACGCGAGCGGCAGTTCGATGCCTTGCGCGTCGAGACTGCGACGCGTCAGTTCCACGCGATACACCGGCGCCCCCACACGAATCTCGAGCGCGTGCGCAACGTTCGCCTCGGCCTTCACCTTCTGCGCCGACAGGATCTTCTGCGCCGTCTTGAGATTGTGCTGGGAGAGATTCTCGGTGAAGCGGGTGCGGCGTCCGATCACGTAGCCGATAGCGCCCGCCTGCACGAAAGTGCCTCGACCGTGCTCGACGTTCACGAGCCCCTGCTCCGAGAGTCCGAGGATCGCGCGACGCACCGTGTGACGGTTCACGCCGAAGCGCAATGCGAGTTCGGTCTCGCTTGGCAAACGATCGTCAGGCAGGCCTTCGCCATAGCGGCGCTGACCGATTTCCGTGGCGAGAATCTGCGCAATCTGTCGCCAGACCGCGACGCCGCCGCCACGTTCGAGTTGTGCTGTCATCAAGTTGACACCCGCCAAAGTTGTAATGGGTTCGCGAGCACTACCCCATTCGAAGTCACTGCGATCATACACACGTCTATACGACTAGACAATCATGCCCAACACATCTTTCAACACTGCGCGAGACGACGGCAAGACAGCGCCGCCAGCACGTGCCAAATGGCTCGCGCTTCTCGCCAGAGCCACGCGCGACGAGCTTGACGACGCCATCGCCCGCTGCCCGGACGCCCCCGATTTTGTCTGGCTGCGCGCACCGCAGACCGGGCTGGTGCTGGTGCAAGGCCGCGTCGGTGGAAGCGGCGACCGCTTCAACCTCGGCGAGACGACCGTCACGCGCTGCACGTTGCGTCAGCAAGACGGAGTGGTCGGCACCGGTTACGTGCTTGGCCGCGACGCCGAGCGTGCCGCCCGCGTAGCGCGTCTGGATGCCCTCATGCAGGTACCGCGTCACCACAACGTGCTCGCCGCTGGCCCGCTTGCAACGATTGCCGGACGTCTGGCGGCCACCGCTGCGCAGAACGACGCCGACACGGCCGCGAGCCGCGTCGAATTCTTCACCATGGTCCGGGAGGCCTGAATGTTGATGGCATCGATGCCTGACTGGTCGCAACTGCAACCCGGCTTCGCCGATCCGGTTCACGACGCACAAGGGGTCTTTCGCGCGGTGCTCGACGCCCTGGCGCGTCCCGGTCATCTGCGCAGCGTCGGCAGCCGGCTCGCCCCGAACGAGGAAGCGAGCATTGCCGCGCGCGCCACGCTGCTCGCGCTGGCAGACGCCACGACCTCCGTCTGGTTGCAATTCCCGCTGCCCGAAGTCGCGAGCGCACTGCGCTTTCACACCGGCGCGCCCTTACTGAGTGGCGAATCGGAACTGGCGACGGCGCAATTCGCGCTGCTCACCGATCCCGCTCGCTGTCCGGCACTCGAGCGCTTCGCATTCGGCACGGCGGAATCGCCCGAACACAGCGCCACGCTGATCGTCGATGTGCCGGTGCTCGCCGCCGGTCACACCGGCACCGGCGGTTTGCATCTGCGTCTGCGCGGCCCGGGCATCGCCACGCATACCGACGTGACGGTCGGCGGCCTCGACACCCCTTTCTGGCAAGCGCGCGCCGCGCTCGCCCTGCGCTTTCCCGCCGGCCTCGACCTGTTGATCGCCTCGGGCGACACGGTGCTCGGCCTGCCGCGCACCACGCATGTGGAGGTTTGCTGATGTATGTCGCAGTCAAAGGTGGCGAGCGCGCCATCGAACAATCGTGGGATCTGCTCGCCAAAGCGCGACGCGGCAATCCCGATGTGCCCGCGCTGAGCGTCACGCAAATTCGCGAACAGATGCGTCTGGCCGTCTCGCGCGTGATGAGCGAAGGCGCGCTGTATGACGAAACGCTCGCTGCGTTGGCGATCAAACAGGCGGCGGGCGATCTCGTCGAAGCGATCTTCCTGCTGCGCGCCTATCGCACGACGCTGCCACGTCTGGGCACGACGAAGCCCATCGATACCGCCACGATGCGTCTGTCGCGCCGCATCTCCGCCACATTCAAGGACGTGCCCGGCGGTCAGGTGCTCGGCGCCACGTACGACTACACGCAACGGCTGCTCGACTTCGCGCTGCTCGCGGAAGGCGAGACGAACGACGCGCATGCGCACGGCGGCCGTGAGCCGTTGCCCGGGGAGATCCGTGCCGATCTCGCGCAAGACTCGGCACACGTCGAATCGAACGGCGCCGCCGCACCGGGTGAAGTCACCATTCCGCCCGTGCCGCCCATCAGCGCCACACCGCGCGTGACCGACATTCTGGGGCGCGACGGCCTGCTCGAAGCGCTGCGCGCTGACGGCACCGATCCCGAGCCGCACGACCTCGTGCACTCCCCGCTCTTCACGCCTGCCTCGCGCACGGCACGCTTGCAGAACCTGGCGCGCGGCGACGAAGGCTTCCTGCTCGCCCTCGGCTACTCCACGCAACGCGGCTACGGCAACGATCACCCGTTCGCCGGAGAAATCCGTATCGGGCACGTGGCCGTCGAGATCGTGCCGGAGGAACTCGGCTTCGCCATCGACATCGGCGAGATCGCCGTGACGGAGTGCCAGATGGTCACGCAGTTCGGCGGCAATCAGGACGTGCCGCCGCAATTCACGCAGGGTTACGGCCTAGCGTTCGGGCACAACGAGCGCAAGGCGCTGGCGATGTCGCTGGTCGACCGCGCGCTGCGCACGCAGGAACTCGGCGACGCCGTCACCTCACCCGCGCAACAACAGGAATTCGTGCTCTATCACAGCGACAACGTCGAGGCGTCCGGCTTCGTTCAGCACCTGAAGCTGCCGCATTACGTGGACTTTCAGGCCGAGCTGGAGCTGGTGCGTCGTCTGCGCGCCGAGCACGCCGCGAAATACGGAACGCAGGCTGCCGGCGCCTCTGATGGCCTCGCCGCGCCTGCCGTTCAAAACACTCAGGAGGCCGCATGAGCGACGCCGCCGATTTGCTCAACACGTCGCGCGACACTGTGCAGACGCCTTCGCCCGCGGCCAACGCCGCCACGGTGGAAGGCTACAACTTCGCGTTTCTCGACGAACAGACCAAACGCATGATTCGTCGCAGCCTGCTCAAGGCGGTGGCGATTCCGGGTTATCAGGTGCCGTTCGGCAGCCGCGAAATGCCGCTGCCCTATGGTTGGGGCACGGGCGGCATTCAGGTCAGCGCCGCCGTGATCGGTGCGAACGACACGCTCAAGGTCATTGACCAGGGCGCGGACGACACGACCAACGCGGTCAACATCCGCCGCTTCTTCGCCCGCACGGCCGGTGTCGCCACGACGACGAAAACGTCGGACGCGACCGTCATCCAGACCCGTCACCGCATTCCCGAAGCGGCGCTGCATGAAGGCCAGATCATGGTCTACCAGGTGCCGATGCCCGAGCCGCTCTTCCGTCTGGAACCGCGCATCGTCGAGTCGCGCAAGCTGCATGCGCTCGGCGAGTACGGTCTCATGCGCGTGCGTCTGTACGAGGACATCGTGCGACACGGCGCCATCGCGACGACCTACGACTATCCGGTCATCGTGAACGGACGCTACCTCACGTCGCCCTCCCCGATTCCGAAATTCGATAACCCCAAGCTGCATATGAACCCGGCGCTGCAACTCTTCGGCGCGGGACGCGAGCGACGTCTGTACGCGATTCCGCCGTACACGCCGGTCGAGAGTCTCGACTTCGACGACCACCCGTTCGAGATCCAGAAGTGGGACGCGCATTGCGCGCTGTGCGGCGCGACCGACAGCTTCCTCGATGAAGTCATCACCGACGACGCGGGCACGCGCATGTACGTATGCTCGGACAGCGACTATTGCGGCAGCCGCACGGCAACGAAGGAGGTCGCATGAACGCGCTCTCGAATGCCGCCCTGCGCGCCGTGCAGCCGATGGATGAACCGCTGCTGCGTGTGGCCGGCCTCAGCAAGCATTACGGCGATCGCATCGGCTGCACCGACGTGACGTTCGATCTCTGGCCCGGCGAAGTGGTGTGTGTGGTCGGCGAATCGGGGTCGGGCAAGTCCACGCTGCTCAATGCGCTCGCGCTGCGTCATGAGATCGACGCCGGCACGCTGCACTATCGCGGCACCGACGGCACGCTGCGCAACCTCAGCACGCTGGACGAAGCGCACAAGCGTCGTCTGTTGCGTACCGAATGGGGTTTCGTGGAGCAGAACCCGCGCGACGGGTTGCGCATGAACGTCTCGGCCGGGGGCAACATCGGCGACCGCCTGATGGCGGTTGGTGCGCGCCACTTCGGCGACATCCGCAGCAAGGCCCGTCACTGGATGGCGCAGGTGGAACTCGATCCGGCGCGCGTCGATGACATGCCCGGCGCGTTTTCCGGCGGTATGCAGCAGCGTCTGCAAATTGCCCGGAATCTGGTGACGGAACCGCGTCTCGTGTTCATGGACGAACCGACCGCCGGTCTGGACGTATCGGTGCAGGCGCGTCTGCTCGATCTGCTGCGCTCGCTGGTGGAGCGCCTTCATCTTGCCGCCATCATCGTCACGCACGATATCGGGGTGGCGCGACTCATCGCGCATCGCCTGATCGTGATGCAGGCGGGCCGCGTGGTCGAAGCCGGGCTCACCGATCAGGCGCTCGACGATCCGCAACATCCCTATACGCAATTGCTGGTTTCCTCGGTACTGCCCGTATGAACTCCGGAACGAACCTTCCCACGCCTGCGCACACGGCCACGCGCCGGCAGGAATCCGTCGCCCTCGCTACGCGCGAGCACGACGTCATGCTGCGCGCCCAGGGCCTGCACAAGACTTTCCGTCTGCACGCTCAGGGCGGTGCGGCCATTCCGGCGCTCGACGGTGTGGACCTGACGGTGCGACGCGGCGAATGCGTGGCGCTCGTCGGCCCATCGGGGTCAGGCAAGAGCACGTTGCTGCGCTGCCTCTACGGCAACTACCTGGTGGGCGAAGGCCGCATCGAGATCCGTCACGACGACGGGCACGCAGCGCGCTGGGTCGACCTGACCACCGCCAGCGCCCGCGAAGTGCTCTCGGTACGCCGCACCACGCTCGGTTACGTCAGCCAGTTCCTGCGCGTGATTCCGCGCGTGAGCACGCTCGATATCGTGGCGGAGCCCCTGCGTCGTCTTGGGTATGACGAGGGTGACGCCGCAGGCCGCGCCCGCGATCTGCTCGACCGTCTGAATATTCCCGAGCGGCTGTGGTCGCTCGCCCCGGCGACGTTCTCGGGCGGCGAGCAGCAGCGCATCAACATCGCGCGCGGGCTGATTGCCGCCGCACCGGTCTTGCTGCTCGACGAACCGACCGCATCGCTCGACGCCCAGAACCGCGCCGTGGTCGCGCAACTGATTGCCGAGGCGCGCACCGCCGGCAGCGCGATCGTCGGCATTTTTCACGACGAGGCGACCCGCGACGAAGTCGCCTCCCGCACGCTCACCATGCGCCCCGTACTTCGTCCCGCTCATTGATTCATCGGAGTTTTTCATGCTCATCAAGAACGCCCGCATCGTCACGCCCGAAACCACCTTCACCGGGGTCGTCGAAGTGCGCGAGGGCCGCATTCATTCCGTGGACGAAGGCACGACGCAGGTGCCGGAGGCCATCGACTGGCAGGGCGATCATCTGCTGCCCGGTCTGGTCGAGCTGCACACCGATAATCTGGAGAAGCACCTCGCGCCACGCCCCGGTGTGTTCTGGAACACGCACGCCGCGTTCGCCATTCACGACGCCCAGGTCGCGGCCGCAGGCATCACCACGGTCTTCGACTCGCTGGTGATCGGCGAACGCGACGCCTTCGGTCTGCGCAGCCGCAAAGTGCAGAACGAATGCGGGCAGGCAATGCTCGACACCATCGCCGCCGGTCTTTTTCGCGTGGACCACTTCCTGCATCTGCGCTGCGAGGTCGCCACGCACGACGCCGCCGATGCGTTCGCCGACATGAGCGATCACCCGCTGCTGCGACTGGTGTCGGTCATGGACCACACGCCAGGCCAGCGCCAGTGGCACGATCCCGTCCAGTACCGCCAGTATCACGAACGTAATGGCAAGGTGTCGGACGAGACCTGGCAGGCCATGCTGACCGACCTGAAGGCACAGCAGGAAGCGTTTGCTTTTCCGCACCGCCGCTCAATCGTCGCCATGAGCCGCGAGCGCGGATTGCCCATCGCAAGCCACGACGACACATCGATCGAACACGTGGACGAAGCCGTGCGTGACGGCGTGGCACTCTCGGAATTCCCGACAACACTCACCGCAGCTCGCGCCGCACGCGAGAAGGCAATCGGCGTGATTATGGGCGCGCCGAATATCGTGCGCGGCGGATCGCACTCGGGCAACGTAGCCGCCGCAGACCTCGCGCGCGAAGACATGCTCGATATCCTGTCGTCAGATTATGTGCCGTCGAGCCTGCTTCAAGCCGCGTTCCAACTGCATAACGACATCGGCTGGTCTCTCTCGAAGGCAATGCGCACCGTGTCCTGGACGCCAGCGCAGTCTGTCGGACTCACCGACCGTGGCGGCATCGTGCCAGGCCTGCGGGCAGATATCGTACGTGTCGCCCTGCGCCCCGGTATGCCGCCAGTGCCGCGTGCAACCTATCTGGAAGGACAACGCGTCGCCTGAACAACTCGCTCCGCGTCGGGAGTTGAGCTACCCCCCTTTTTTACACCTCCCCCCCGATGGACCGGGGCCCCTTTCCGCCTCTCAGACATAAACCCAACTCGCTGCAGAAAGGCGCCCCGGTCCATCCCCCTCCACGTCTTCTGTACTTCCACCCACACCTTCTCTTCTCTCATTCCCGCTCTGCTTTTTTCCGCCTCAATGCAAAACGCCGGTCTCCAAGGACCGGCGTTCTTCTTTCTACTCGGCTGAGCTAGCTCTTTTTTAATCAAATTACCAGCTTGCGCACTCGGGCCGAGAACACGTCGATGCACGTCACCACCACAATCATGATCAGCATCACCGCACACGTCTGCGCATACTGGAAACTGCGAATCACTTCGTACAACACCACGCCAATTCCGCCCGCGCCAACCATGCCAACCACCGACGCCGAACGCACGTTCGACTCGAATCGATACAGCGTGTAGGAAATCCACAGCGGCATAACCTGCGGCAGTACGCCGTACAGAATTTCGTCAATCGCCCGCGCCCCCGTGGCTCGCACACCCTCCACCGGACGCGGATCGATCGCCTCGACCGCCTCCGCGAACAACTTCGAAAGCGTGCCCGTCGTGTGGATCCACAAGGCAAGCACACCCGCAAACGGGCCGAGACCCACCGCCACGATGAAAAGCATCGCGAAAACCATTTCGTTGATCGCGCGGCAAGCGTCCATCACGCGACGCACCGGCTGATATACCCACGCCGGCACCATGTTCGACGCCGAAAGCAATCCCATCGGAATCGAACAGACAACCGCGAGGACGGTGCCCCATATCGCAATATGAATGGTCACCAGCATTTCGTGCACATACACGCGCCAGTCGTGGAAGTCCGGCGGGAAGAAATCGTGCGCGAACTGGCTCATGTTGCCGGAATCACGAATCAGATCGAGCGGACGCATGTCAGCCCCGCCCCACGACCACACCAGGATCAGGAAGAAAACACCCCAGCTGATCAAGGACAGCCACGAACGCTTGGGCGGTTCGCCCGGCAGGCGACCATTTGCAGTGAGGGATACGCTGGTGTTCATGTCGAGTACCACAAGTCATACCGGCACAACTTCGGCCGGTGAAAAATCGGACCGCAGAGGATGCGGCGGGCCAGATGCTTCAGCCCGCCGGTATCCATCGCAGAACAACACTTTGATGTCGCCCTGCGACGTCGTTTGAATCAACTACCGACTTCCTTGAAGCAAGACGCTTACTTGGTCTTGTTCAGTTCCTGATCGAGCGCGGCGAGCTTGCCGTCGAGGTCAGCCAGCTGCGACTTCTTCTTGGCGGCATCGATGTTCGCGTCCGATTCGAGCTGAACCTTCTGCTTGAACAGTTCAAGCTGACGGATCGGCAGCAACTGAGCATCCGACGACGCGCGGAAACCGCCGTAGTTGTAGATGTTCTTCAGCACTTCTTTCTCATGTGCATCCTTGCCGTAGGCGAGGAAGAAGTCGCGGATCTTCTTCTTCGTGGCGTCCGGCAGATCCTTGCGCCACAGCAGCGGGTCCGACGGGATCAACGGCGACTTCCAGATCACCTGTACCTGCTTGGCCTTCTCAGGCTGCGTTGCCTCAAGCTTGTTCAGCTCTTCGGTGTTGTTGGTGGCCACGTCGATCTGGTTGTTCAACACGGCCATCAGGTTGGCGCCGTGGTTCGAGCTGCGCGCGGTCTTGAAGTACGTACGCGGATCGATGTTGTTCTTCGCGAACACGTAGTAACCCGGCACGAGCGTGCCCGACGTCGAGGTTGGATCGCCCAGACCGAAGTTGATCTTCTTGCCGTTCTTGATCACGTCGTCGAGCGTCTTGTACGGGCTCGATTTGTTCGAGATCAGCAGCGAGTAGTAACCTTCGGTGCCGTCGGCGTACATGATCTTCGCGAAGACTTCGCCTTGCGAGCGGTCCACAGCTTCCATCGCGCCCTTGTTACCCATCCACGCGAGCTGCACTTTGTTGAAGCGCATACCTTCGATCACGCCCGCATAGTCGGTGGCGAAGAACGGCGTCACCTTCAGGCCGGTCTGCTTCTCCATGTCGTCGATCAGCGGCTGCCAACGTTGGCGCAACGCTGCGCTCGAGTCGGTCGAGATAATGCCGAAGTTGATTTCCTGCGCATGCGCTGCCGCCACCGAGGCGATCATGGCCGCGCCGGCCAGCAGGGTTTTCCAAAGTTTCATGAGAGCAAGCTCCTGGTCAGGTCAGACTTAGGGACATCGAGGTAAGGAAGGGTGCTTCTGCGTCGGCCGGCTTTTCGCCCGCCGCGCTCTCCGAGGTATCGGATGCTTCATCGAGCAACTCGCTCGCCTGCACGCCATAGAGACGGCGCAGCAGGTCAGGCGTGAGTGCCGCGGACGGGCCGTCATACACCACGCGGCCCTGATGCAGGGCGACGGTGCGCACGCAGTAGCGCATCGCCACGTCCACCTGGTGCAGCGAGACGACAACGGTCAGTTTGTGATCGCGGTTCATGCGCGCCAGCATGTCCATCACCTTGCGCGCCGACTCCGGGTCGAGCGAGGCAATCGGCTCGTCCGCGAGAATGATCTTCGCGCCCTGCACCAGCGTGCGAGCCAGTGCCGCGCGCTGTTGCTGGCCGCCCGAGAGCGTGCTGGCGCGCTGGAAGGCCAGATCGGCAATGCCGACTTCGGCAAGCGCCGCCAGCGCTGCATGACGCTCTTCGGAGGTGAAGCGGAACATGAGGCTGCGCCACAGCGGCACGCGCGCCAACAGGCCCGTCAGCACGTTGGTGATGACCGGCAGACGGCCCACCAGATTGAACTGCTGGAAGACGAAACCGATGTCGCGGCGAATCTGGCGCACTTCGCGCACGATGCGGCCGTCGCGCTGGATCGGACGGCCGAGAATCTCGATGCTGCCCGGCTGCTGATCGGCAGGCACAAAGCCCGCAATGTGTCGCATCAACGTCGACTTGCCCGAGCCCGACGCCCCGATGAGGGCAACCATTTCGCCCGGCATGACTTTGAGCGCCACTTCGTCGAGCGCACGGCGGCCGCTCCCGAAAGTCTTGGTCAGTCGCTCGATTCGAATCGCTTCGTCCACGGTTCACCTGTGAGTCAAATCGCCGGTCGGACCCGATGCATTGCAGTCAACGACGCCCCAGAGTGGGACCGCGTCGCCCGCATCGCTCGACTAGCTGTTTTGTGGCAATTTGTGCCAAAAGTGAACGAAGTCTAAAAAGCCTCGATGACAACACAGTGACAATCGATCAGCTTTTTCAAAGACAGCGAAAACCCTTATCTGCTCAATGATTTGGGAACGTTTTCGGTACCCGCATGGCCTCTGCCGCATGGCTGTCACCATCAGGTCCGCTGATACGGGACAAAGCCGCCCGCAAGCTCGGGCACCCATTTTGTCTACACATTTGGGGAAGGTCGCCGAAGGCCGTCGGCAGCGCAACACGGGGCGCAAGGCCGCGCCACAGGCAACACCGCAGAGGTTGGGGAAACAAGGTTTGCGTCAGCAGGCCACCCCGCCGTGGCGACGTGTGGCGTGCTGTGGCGACCTATGGCGAACGAGGGTCGCGTTTGGGTAAATTGGCGGGGATGTGAAGATGGCGCAGCGGAACGGCGACGCCCGATGCTCGCCGAGAGACGGGCGACGGGCGACGGGCGACGAAACCGCCCGGTCGAACCCGGCTATGCAGCGATACGGTTAGGCAATGAGGAGTTCGGGGCCGCGCGCGCGCAATTGCGCCAGCATGCTCTTATGCGGCGCAGCGTCGCTGATGAGGTAGCGGGCAGCCTCGAAATGGCGAATGCGCACGGGCGTCACGCGACCAAACTTGGTGTGATCAGCCACCACGGCCGATACGTTCGCGCACAGCAACATGCGTGCACGCAACTCGGCCGCCGCGCGGTTGAAGTCGGTGATGCCGCCGTCTTCTGTCACGCCGCCCACGCCGATGAACGCGAAGTCGGCATGGTATTGCGAGATCTGGTTGATGGCGTCCCAGCCCTGCACGGCGTCTTCGTTGTCCTGCAACTCGCCGCCGAGCAGCGTCACCCGATTATCGTGGTGACGGCCCAGCAGACGCGCGATCTGCCAATCGTTCGTGTAAATGCGAAGCCGATGCTTGGAGAGCAACGCCTGCGCCACCGCGCGCGTGGTCGTGCCGTAGTCGATGATGACCGAAGCGCCATCGGGCACGAGTTCCGCCGCGCGCACGCCGATGGCGCGCTTGCCCACGGCGTTGACGTTCTCACGCAGCGTCCAGTCGGGCTCGCTGCGGTCGGCAGCCAGCGCGCCGCCGTGCGTCATGAGCAACAGGCCGCGTGCGGCAAGCGTATTCAGGTCACGACGCACCGTCTCTCTCGAGACACCCAACTCACGCACCAGATCGCTGATCGCGAGTGCCCCGGCCTTGGCAAGTTGTTCGAGCACGTATTGTTGGCGTTGTTCGGCAAGCATGATCGGACAATGTCAGTTGGACTACGAAATCTTTGGCAGCATCGACGACGCCGATGCCGGTCATGCGCAAGCGCTTGCGCTGCCTGCTTGTGTTACCCATCTCCCGCTTCGCGCTTCCCGCTTTCCCGCTCGCCACTTGCGGCGCCGTTACCCCTGTAACGCGACCCGCAACCCCAGGCCGATGAAGATCGCGCCGGCCACGCGATCAAGCCAGCGCCCCGCCCCGGGACGGCGCTTGAGCCACGTGCCCAGCACGCCCGCGAACCAGCCATACGCGCTGAACACGACGATGGTCTGCCCCATGAACACGAGGCCGAGCAACAGCATCTGCCAGCCCGGATGGGCAGCATCGGCGCTGACGAACTGCGGCAGGAACACGAGGAAGAAAAGGGTGACTTTCGGATTGAGCATGTTCGCGAACACGCTCTGGCGGAAGACGGCCGAGAGCGGTTGCGGTGTGGCGTCGTTGGCCAACGCCATGGCGCCACGCGCACGCAGCGCCTTGATGCCGATCCAGATGAGATAAGCCGCCCCCGCGAGCTTGATCCCCTCGAACGCCCACGGCGACGAACGCAGCACGGCCGCCAGACCGACGGCCGCGATGGTCGTATGGAACAGGCAACCGAACGTGAAGCCCGCCGCCGCAGCCAGCCCGGCGCGGCGCCCCTGCGCAATGCCCCGCGCGATGACCTGCATGTTGTCCGGGCCCGGTGCGAGCGTGATCGCGACCGAGGTCAGCAGAAACAGCCAGAGATTGGGCATCGGGGCGTCCGGGTCAGGGAATGAGGATAGCGGCGGGATCGGGGCGCGTCAGGCGCGGGGTCAGTATCAGTGGCCTTCGAACGAGCACAGCAGAAAGAGCGACAAGCCGGCATCGCGAATCAGACGCGAACCGCCCAGCTCCGGCAGGTCGACGATGGCAGCGCCTTCGATCACGGTGGCACCCAGACGCTCCAGCAATTTCTTGCCCGCCAGCATGGTGCCGCCGGTGGCAACCAGATCGTCGATCAGCAGCACGCGATCGCCCGGACCGCAGGCGTCGGCATGAATCTCGACCGTCGCGCTGCCGTATTCCAGTTCGTATTCCTCCGCGACGGTCTGATACGGCAGCTTGCCCTTCTTGCGAATGGGGATGAAGCCGATATTAAGTTCGTACGCCAGAATCGAACCGAGGATGAAGCCGCGCGCATCGAGTCCGGCAATGTAATCGGGCCGGTGCTCCATGTAGCGATGCACGAACACGTCGATCAGCACCCGCAAGGTACGCGGGTTCTTGAGCAACGGGGTGATATCGCGGAACTGCACGCCGGGAGAGGGCCAATCCGACACGGTACGGATCTGGCTTTTGATATAGGCGGCAGGAGACTCATCGATCTGCACGGGGATCCTTCTTTCGGTACTGATAGGGAACACGCCACATTATGCCAAAAAGGCCCGGTGCCCCTTGGGCATTTGGGGAAAGCGCCCCCGAGCGGCCGCCTCGCACCCTGTCCCCCTCTTTCGGTTCGTCGGCTTTGCGTCGCTTGTTCGTCGCTCGTTCGTTGCCTATTCGTGCCCCAGCAAACGCGCTTCGGCCGCCACCAGCTTCTCGGGCAGGCCACGCAGCACCACGATGTCTTCGGCCATCAGACGCGTCTCCGACACTGGCTCTACGCCGCGAATGCCATGCCGACGGATGGCCGTGACCGTCACGCCGAGCTTGTCGAGCCGGAGTTCGCCGAGGGTACGTCCGACCGCGTCGGCATTGAGCGGTAGCGGTACCGACTGGAGACGGACCTGCTCGCGCTCGCCCTCCTCATCTTCGTCGTCAAGACCGTGAAAATAGCCGCGCAGCATGCTGTAGCGTTCGTTACGCGCCTGCGCCACGCGGCGCAGCACGCGGCGCATCGGCACCCCCATGAGCACCAGTGCGTGCGAGGCCAGCATCAGACTGCCCTCCACGATTTCAGGCACGACTTCGGTCGCGCCCGCGGCGATCAGGTCGTCGATATGGGTGTCGTCGACCGTGCGCACGACCACCGGTAACGTCGGCTCCAGCGCCTGGACCTGTGCCAGCACCTTCAGCGCGGCCGGGGTGCTGTCGTACGTCACTACGATCCCGGCGGCACGGTGAATCCCCGC
>JARLJF010000170.1 GCA_031291335.1 Pandoraea sp.
ACGCCTTCTACGGGCTCAACCGGATGACCACGGAATCGATCTACCCCGATCTGGATGCTGCGCGCGCCGGCATGAACTGGGAACTCATGAAGATGCCGATCAGCCCCAGGACGCTCGCCGACATTGTCGATGAATCGTGGCGGCAGGCGGCAGAAGCACCCGACTATGCGGGGCTCCCCTATCGCGACTCGGAGCCCGTCACCGAGGAGGATGTAGTGATATGGGTCAAAGAGAATCCCAAGCTGGTACCGCACATCGGTGACGTGTTCGAGCCCGCCAATCCGCCGGACATCAAGACGGTGCCGATCTCCCCTCGCATCCGCCCTCGCGAAGACCCGAGTCCGCAGGTCGATCCCGAAACAGATCCACGCGTCACACCAAAACCCGATCCGGAAATAGATCCGAACACCGCGCGCGATCCCGACGAAGAGGGCGAGCCCGGCTCCGATCGCAACAAGAACACCGAGGGCGTCCAGGACGTGAATGTCGTCAACCGCCCGACTGTCGATATCGGCAACCGGGTCAAGGTCGACATGGATCTAGGTGGTGTCCCCGAAGTGGATAAGCCCGAACTGGAAGAGACGCCCACCGCGAAGATGATCATCGATCCGATCTTGGGGCTGACATCCGACTTCACCGCCTGGACGATGCCCTCACATGGCGCTTCCTGCCCGCGCACCACGCTACAGGTCTTCGATCACGCCATTCCGATCGACGCCCACTGCGAAATTGCCGAGCGCATCGGGCCGCAGCTTCGCCAGGTGATGATCGCCGCCTTCGCCGTCATGGCGCTTCTGATCGTTCTTTCTGCCTGAGGTCCCTATGCCACTGTTCGCCATTATCGCGAGCGTCCTTAACGCCGCCCTGGGTTTTATGTTCCGCGCGTCGGTGGTCAAGTGGGCGACGTTCTTCGCACTCTGGTACGTCGTCACCGAATTCGTCGTCGCCATCAAATCGAGCAACTTCTTCCCGCAAGTAGCCAAGCTTAACGAGGCATTCTCGGGCATCCCTACCGGGGTCTGGTATTGGCTCGACCTGTTTGCCGTCTCACAAGGTGCGCCCATGATCGTCAGCGCCATGGCAGCGCGCTTTCTCATCCGGCGTCTGCCGGTCATTGGGTGAGCGTCATGGCAATCAACGCATACACAGGCTTGATGGGATCGGGCAAGAGCTATGAGGTCGTTAGCAGCGTCATCGTGCCTGCGGTTTTGGCCGGTCGACGTGTGGTGACCAATATCGACGGCATCAACGCAGACGCCATTCACGCCTACTGCACGGACGTGAAGAAAGCAGACCCGACGAACCTCGGCGCGGTGATTTCGATCTCCAACGCGGACGTCATCAAAAGCGGCTTCTTCCCCGATGAAACGAAGCCGGACGTTGACTCGCTCGTCAAGGCGGGCGACCTTGTGGCGATTGATGAGGCGTGGGAGTTCTGGTCCGTCTCGCACAAGATCAGCCCCGAGCACATGCGCTTCTTCCGGATGCATCGACATTACGTACATCCGGAAACCGGTCTGTCTTGCGACGTCGCGCTGATGATCCAGTCGATCACGGATCTCCACCGGCAGTTGCGCTCGGTGATCGAAGTCACGTTCGTCACGAAGAAGCTCAAGGAATTGGGGCTGGGCAATCGCTATCGCGTCGAGATGTTCGGCGGCGGAAGGATTACCAAAGCGGCGCGACTGGGGACCACGACCACAACATACGACAAAGCCATTTTCCAGCTATATCAATCGTATGCGGGCGGCAAAGGGAAAGAGCGCGCCATCGACTCCCGGCAGAACATGCTGCGCAATCCCAAGCTGTGGATGACAGCCGTGTTTTTCGTGGGCTGCTGGATCGGCGTCGGGGTATTTCTCTGGAGGTTCTTTCATCCTGAACCGGCTGCGGGCTCATCGTCCAACGCGGTCGAATCGAACAGGCATTCACTTGCTCCCGCCAATGCACGATCCGATCTCGCGCCCCGCATTCCGACGTTCAGCGATAGATGGCGTGTGGTGGGGCAATACTCGATCAAAGGAAAGCGCTATGTCGTGTTGAGCGACAACACGGGTCGCTTACGCATCGAGTCGCCATCAGCATTTCGCAATCGTGGTCTCGCGATCATCGGTGAGGTCGACGGTCAACAGGTCACCGCGTGGTCGGGGCAAAAGCCCGTTTCTCGGATCTTCGGAGAAACGCGATGAAGCCCCTATTCGCCGGCGCGATGTTGATCGCTGCAACCCAATCATTTGCGGACGAGTCTCGCATCGTGCCCGCCCCCATCGATTACCGGGGGCCAGCCCTTCACGATGACGGCCCAGCGATTCGGGACAGCATCGAGCCCCCCCGCTCGCCCGATTGGACCAACGAAGGTATCCCGCCGCCTCGATCTAGCCTACGCACTTCATCCGGGAAATTCGACTTCCAGTTCGTCAATGTCGCGCAGCTCGTCTCCTTGCTCTACGGCGAAGCTATCAAGACGCCTTACGTCATCGCGCCGGAAGTACTCGATGACCAGCGGATGGTCTCAATGCGGTTTGATACGAGACGCGGCGACTTACGTGCGTTCCTGATAGCGTTTCTCGATTCGCTCGGGTTCGGTATCGAAAGACGCCAGGGTGTCGACTTCGTATTCAAGCGATCAAGCACTGGCACAGACGCAGAACCGCAATCCACCTACGTCTATCGCCCCCAGTATCGAGATACAGCCTATCTTGCCAATCTCGTCAGACCAGTGTTTCGAGGGCAGTTCACCGTGAACCGAGAAGTCCCCGCGCCATCCGAGGGACGAGCGGGCGGCAACATCCCCGACGGTTCTGCGGCGATGCTCATCGACCAGAAAGGCGACACGCTCGTTTTCCGGGGAACGCAAGCCGAAATTCTGACGCTCCAGGACTTACTACCGCGCGTCGATACGCCGGTCGGTGAAGTCGCTGTGCGAGCAACGGCTTACGAGGTCACCCAAAGCAGCGAACATGGTTCAGCGTTTCAGCTCGCCCTGGAGCTGCTATCCAAAGGCTTAGGGCTATCCATACAGGTGACGGGCGAGAAGCTAAGCAACTCGGTGCGCATCACAGCCGGCGATCTCGATACGGTTTTCTCCGCGCTATCGAAAGACACACGATTTCGGGTCATCAATAGCCCGAACCTGCGTATTCGATCTGGCTCACGGGGGAAACTCACCGTCGGGCAGAAAGTCCCGGTGCTCAAGTCCGTCTCCTACCCTCGCGGTGGCGGTGAACCGGTTCAGTCGGTCGAATACCACTCGTCCGGTGTCATCTTCGAACTGCGCCCGACCGTGAAGGATTGCGTCATCGATCTGCACGTCTCGCAGCAAATCAGCGACTTTGTAAAGACCACGACAGGTGTCAATCAATCACCGACGCTAAACACTCGCGAAGTGAGCACCGAAATCAGTTCGCAGGATGGCGACATCATCCTCATTGGCGGTCTGACGACCAATAAGGCGTCTGACAACAACACAGGGCTCTCATTCCTGCCCAGATTCCTCGATAGCCACGCCGATACGGCCTCGAACACGGAGATCCTTCTCGTCCTCCAGGTGGAGCGCGTCAGGGCGTCTAGCGTCGGGAGTGTCGGCGCCGATGCCGGAGCCAGGGATGCCCGCAGACGTACCTGCAACGTCCGGGCCGTCGACGCGCGACTCAGCGCGGCTCGCGCGACCGAGCAGCGGGTAGCACCTCAGACGCCCGCCGAAGCGCCGCCGTCGGCTACACCTCCTCTCATTGAAAACCGCCTTTCCGCTCCCGCCGACAAAGTGGCGCGGATCGAAGAAGGGACGACGCTTCGCGCGACCGCCGCCGCCCGCAGGGTCGAGGACGGCGGGGGCGCGCGAAGCGCGCCCTAAATTTATATCCGTAACACTTAACGAGAAAGGAGGTAGCAACGCGCATTCAGGCAAGACAGAAACACTTCGACTTCGATCCGGATGAAAAAAGGCCCCGATGCATAACACCGGGGCCAACGCCTTCTCCGCGATGACACATGACAAAGGAGCTGCCATGCAAGAACCGAGTTTAGTGAACGATTCCGCCTTCCGACGAGAGTGGATCATCAGGGGACGAAATTTCGGAGAGGGTCAGGTGGAGGTCACGGTCACCCGATTCGACCGCTACATGGGCGCTCAGAGGCTTCACACCCTGCCAAAAGCGAAACGAGGCGAATCGAAAAACTCGGACGATAACCAAATGGCGGCGGCCAAGCGGGCCAAACAACAAGTCAGATTGCGTTGTAAGTCCATTGGCGCGGACCGCATGATTACGTTGACCTACCGGGAGAACATGCAGGACAAGGAACGCCTGAAGCGCCATTTCGACGCTCTACGCCGCCGCTTGAACAAAATTCAGGATTTCCAGTACGTCGCTGTCCCCGAACGTCAGAAACGGGGCGCATGGCACCTGCACATTGCCGTAAAGGGACGGCAGAACTACAGGGTGCTCCGCGCGATCTGGATATCCATCGTCGGTGCGGACAACGGGAACGTCAATGTACGCAATCCATTTCGTCAGAAAGGTCAGCATCACAAGCTGGCGGCCTACCTCGGCAAATATCTGACCAAGGACTTTGCCGAGCACAAGATGAACGAGAAGCGCTATTGGTCGAGTCGTGGCATCACAATCCCCGAGCGAGATCCCATCGACCACATCTTGAGCGACGACCCGGTGAAGGCCATTGTGACGGCGTTTGAAGCGGCTCAAGAGGCTGGCGCGAAGTTGGACAACTGCCAAGCATTTTGGAATCAGGGTCTCGGAAGCTTCTGGTTAGCAACGAAGGAGAACTGAATTGACTGCATCGCTTTTTCTCAGCGTCGAGGAACTATCTGAATTGACGGGGCGACGGCGGCGAAACAACCAAGTCTTCGCACTTCGCTCTATGGGCATCGAACATCGAGTGAGGCCCGACGGCCATGTACTTGTGTTGCGAGCGCATGTGGAATCACTTCTTGGGGGACGCATGCCGGAAAAGTCATCGTCTGACTGGAACCCTGTTTGGAGCGTCGCCTGATGCCAGTTCCGCGCAAACCAGAAAATCGAGGTCTTCCGTCTCGATGGCGACACTATCACGGGGCTTATTACTACGAAGTCCCTCCCGGCATGGAGCTGCATTGGGATGGGAAAAAGAAGTTTCGTCTCGGCAAGACACTCCCGGAATCGTATCGGGTCTGGGCCGAACGTCTCGGGACCCTGGACAAGGCGAAGACCGTTGGCCAACTGCTTGATCGTTATGCACTCGAAGTTGTCCCGACCAAAGCTCCCACTACGCAGACGCAAAACCAACTCGCAGTGAAACAGCTACGCGAAAAATTTCACGATGCGCCTTTGGGTGGCATAAAACCGCGACACATCTATGCCTACGTAAATCTCCGTCGAAAGAAAGTGAAGCAGCCCGACGGGAGCATTAAGGAAATTCCGGCAGTCACCGCCGCCCATAGAGAAATCGAAGTGCTGTCACATGCCTTTACCAAAGCAGTGGAATGGGGATACCTTGATCGCCATCCGTTCAAATTCGAGGTTCGTTTAAAGGGCGAGGACGCACGCACCCGATACGTGGAGGACTGGGAGGTTGATGCGTGTATGTCGATAAAGCCCAAGCGGCCTCGTGGTGGCATTCGAATGGTCCAGGCCTACATTCGACTCAAGGGCATTACCGGCATGGCGCGCGGCGACTTGCTTCGCCTTCAACCGGAGAGGCACTTTACCGACGATGGGATTCTGATCGAGCGAAACAAGACAGCCAAGAAGACAGGGAAACGAACGCTGTATCAATGGACCGAAGAACTGCGTCGTTGCGTGAGGGAGGCTATCGATGCCAGGTCGGCGCAGAACTCCACTCATCTATTCTGTAATCGCCGGGCAGAACCTTACATCAACGAACTGACCGGACGCGCAGGCGGATGGGATTCGCTTTGGCGCGATTTCATGGACAGAGTTCTTGAGGAAACGGACGTCTCCGAGCGATTTTCAGAGCACGACTTGCGTGCCAAAGCAGCAAGTGACGCAGAGACGTTGGAGCATGCTCAGGCGCTGCTATCGCACACGGATAGCCGGACCACGCGTCGCGTGTATCGCCGTAAAGCCGAGAAGGTGATGCCTTTGAAGTGAACTTTGCAGCCCGCTCTATTGCACACTCGCGCATCTATTGCACAAGCTGAGCGGGCACTTCGCTGCAAAGCCTTATGTATCCGTGGCGGAGAGAGGGGGATTCGAACCCCCGATAGGCTATTAACCTATACACGCTTTCCAGGCGTGCGACTTAAACCGCTCATCCATCTCTCCTGAAGAGTCGCGCATTATAGCAGGTCGCCGGCAACATCCCATACCCTTTCGTGCGAACCCCGCAAAATTTCTTTGCCATCCCCCAGTCACGGGCGCCGCAAGTGGTCCACCAGATGCCGGTCCCGCTCGCTCGGGCGTCCGCCCAGCAGGCTGAACACAATCGCTACCGCAAACCCCACCGGCACCCCAAACGCGCCCGCCGATATCGGATCCACGCCCCACCAACGTGATCCCGCGAACCCTGTCAGCCGCGTGAAGAACGGGTACGTCGTCGTGATGTAGTACACGCACACCAACAATCCACTCACCATCCCCGCCGTCGCGCCCAGCCGTGTCGTCCGCTTCCAGAACACCCCCAGCACCAACGCCGGGAACAAGCACGACGCCGCCAACGAAAATGCCGCCCCTACCAGGAACAAGATGTTCCCCAGCTTCAGCGACGTGACATACGACGCAAACATCGCCACGCACAACAGCAGAATCTTCGATGTCGTCACCCGCTTCTGGCTCGACGCATTTCTATCCACCATGTGGAAATAGACGTCGTGCGACAACGCATTCGCAATCGTCAGCAACAACCCGTCCGCCGTCGACAACACCGCCGCCAACGCGCCCGCCGCCACCAATCCCGATATCACATACGGCAGCCCCGCGATTTCCGGTCCGGCCAGCACCAGCATGTCCGGCTGCATCCAGATCTCGCCCCACTGCACCACCCCGTCCCGATAAACATCCGAGATGTCCAACTGCACCGGCGTCGCATGACGCCATTGCGTCACCCACCCCGGCAGATTTTCATAACGCGAACCGACCAGATGCAGCAGCACGTCGTACTTGAGCATCACCGCCAACGCCGGTGCACTCACGTACAGCAACGCCACGAAGAATAGCGTCCACCCCACGGAACTGCGTGCCCCCTGCACCGTCGCTGTCGTGCCATACCGCGTCAGGATGTGCGGCAAGCTCGCCGTACCGATCATCAAACACAACATCAACAACAGGAAGTTCAGACGCTGCGAGCTACGCGTAGTGTCGTCTCGCGCCGGGAACGGCTCCGTCATCGCATGTGGCGGCTCGCTGCGCTCCACATACTGATTCCGCATCTCCAGCCACTGGTTCTGCGCTTCACCCACATCGCGCGGGAACGCATCCAGTTTCGTTTCCAACACCTTCACGTCACGCAACGGCCCATTCCGACGCTTCGTATCCAGCAACTGCCGCTCCAGCTCCGCACGCTCGCTATAGAAGCTGTCCGGCAAGCCATCCAGACGGCGCTGCATCTGCTCCGCCTGCTCTCGGTAGTAGTCGCGCACCTCGCGCTCCGGCACCGACTGCTGAATCGCCCGCTCCAGCGCTTCGACCTTCGCCAGCGCCTCGCCATAGCTGAACTGCGGAAACCAGCCGTTACCCGTCTGATGACCAATCATGGCCGTCGGCACCAGGAACGCCGTAATCATGATGATGTACTGCGCGACCTGCGTCCAAGTCACCGCACGCATCCCCCCGAGGAACGAGCACACGAGAATGCCCGCCAACCCGAAGAAGATGCCGATAGTGAACTCGACACCGATGAAGCGCGACGCAATCAGCCCCACGCCCTGAATCTGCGCCACGAGATAAACGAACGAACACAGAATCGTCGAGAAGACGCCCAGCGCGCGCACCAGATTGCTGTCGTATCTCGTGCCAAGAAAGTCCGGCACCGTGTAGCGCCCCATCTTGCGCAGATACGGCGCGAGCAGGAACGCCACCAGACAATAGCCGCCCGTCCATCCCATCACGTACGCGAGGCCGTCGTAACCCGACACGTACAGCGATCCCGCCAGCCCCATGAACGACGCCGCACTCATCCAGTCCGCCGCGCACGCCATGCCATTGAACATCGGCGGCACGCGACGCCCCGCGACGTAGTACTCGGTAGCGTCAGAGGTCCGGGAGATCAGGCCGATCACCGCATACACGGCAATCGTCACGAACAGGAAGGCATAGCCGATCCACACGCCCGGACCATTGACCCGCTCGAGCAGACCAATCATCAACACGAACGCGAGGAAACCCGTCGTGTAATACAGGTAGTAGCGCAGCAGTCTGCGCGTGAAACTCATCGGTAGGTCGGCGCCGAAGCGGCGCGAGAGGAAGCACTTCTTGACGTTGCAGGCGCCGTCGCCCGACTCAGCCCGGCGCCCTCAGAGCCCAGACTGTCGCGATGCGCGTCGCGCAACGCATGCAGCTCACGGTGATAGCGCGCGTCGTTGCGTCGCTGCATCCACGCATAGATGACGATCAAACCGATGTCGATCAGGATCGAACCCTGCGCGCCCATGTAGAAAGGCAATGGCCACCCGGCAAATCGCAGCGACGCCCATTCGCGCGCCCAGAACTGCGGCACGAACGTCACCACGAAGCCAATCACCATGAGCACCGCCACCAGCCGCAACGTGCTTCGCCAATGGCGCGACGCTACAGCCGCCACCGCCCCATGCCAATCGACATCGGGCAGCGAGCCGCCGGAAACAAAGTCCGGCGGCCCGCCGCTGACGTTCACGTTGACGTCCGCGCTGACGCTCATCTTGTCAGCCACGCCGGCCGCGCCGGTCTGCGAGCGATCTGCCATAGCAGCCCGGGAAGAAAACCGAACCCGCGCTTACTGCGCCTGCTTGAGTTGATCCAGGATGGCCGGATTTTCAAGCGTAGACGTGTCCTGCGTGATTTCCTCGCCCTTCGCGATCACACGCAGCAAACGGCGCATGATCTTGCCCGAGCGGGTCTTCGGCAAGTTGTCACCGAACCGGATGTCCTTCGGCTTGGCAATCGGCCCGATCTCCTTGCCCACCCAGTTACGCAGTTCGAGCGCGAGTTGCTTGGCCTCGTCACCCGTCGGGCGCGAACGCTTGAGCACCACGAACGCGACAATCGCCTCGCCCGTCGTGTCGTCCGGACGCCCCACCACCGCAGCTTCCGCCACGATCGGATTCGCCACCAACGCCGACTCGATTTCCATCGTGCCCATGCGGTGACCCGAGACGTTCAGCACGTCATCGATACGGCCCATGATCGTGAAGTAACCGGTCTTCGCATCGCGAATCGAACCGTCGCCAGCGAGATAGATCCTGCCACCCAGTTCCGACGGGAAGTAACTCGTCTTGTAACGCTCCGGATCCGCCCAGATCGTGCGGATCATCGCAGGCCACGGACGCTTGATCACGAGCATGCCGCCCTGTCCATTCGGCACGTCCTGCCCGGTTTCGTCGACGATCGCCACCGCAATGCCCGGCAGACCCAACGTGCATGACCCCGGCACCAACGGCGTGGCGCCCGGCAACGGTGTAATGATGTGACCGCCCGTCTCCGTCTGCCACCACGTGTCGACGATGGGGCATCGCGTGCCGCCAACGTTCTCGTAGTACCACATCCACGCTTCCGGATTGATCGGCTCACCGACCGACCCGAGAATGCGCAACGACGACAGGTCGTACTTCTTCGGATGCACTTCAGGCGTCTGCTCCGCCGCCTTGATCAGTGAACGGATCGCCGTCGGCGCGGTGTAGAACACCGTCACCTTGTGGCGGCCGATCATCTCCCAGAAACGGCCCGCGTTCGGATACGTTGGCACGCCTTCGAACACGACTTGCGTCGCGCCCACGGCCAACGGGCCATAAGCGATGTACGTGTGCCCCGTGATCCAGCCAATGTCGGCCGTGCACCAGAAGACATCGTCCGGCTTGATGTCGAACGTCCACTGCATGGTGAGCGACGCCCACAGCAGATAGCCGCCGGTGCTGTGCTGCACGCCCTTCGGCTTGCCCGTCGAGCCCGACGTATAAAGGATGAAAAGCGGATGCTCCGCGCCAACCCACTCGGGTTCGCACTGGTCCGACTGGCTGGCGACGAGATCCTGCAGCACTTCGTCGCGACCAGCCTGCATCGTCACGTTGCCGCCGGTACGACGGTAGACGATCACGGACTTCACATGGTCACAGCCGCCCATCGCGAGCGCTTCGTCAACGATGGCCTTCAACGGCAACGCCTTGCCGCCGCGCATCTGCTCGTCGGCCGTGACGATGGCCACCGCGCCGGCGTCGATCACACGCTCGTTGAGCGACTTGGCGGAGAAGCCGCCGAATACGACCGAGTGCGTCGCGCCAATACGCGCGCACGCCTGCATGGCGACCACGCCTTCAACCGACATCGGCATGTAGATGACCACGCGGTCACCCTTCTTCACCCCCTTGGCCTTGAGCGCATTGGCGAAGCGGCTCACGCGCGCCAGCAGGTCACGGTAGGTGACGGGCGTCACTGTGCCGTCGTCGGCTTCGAAAAGAATCGCGTTCTTGTCGCCCAGCCCCGCCTCGATCTGACGATCCAGGCAGTTGTAGGAAGCGTTGATCTGACCGTCTTCGAACCACGTGTAAAACGGGGCGTTGGTCTCGTCGAGAACTTTGGTGAACGGCTTGTGCCAGGCCAGATTCTCGCGCGCCTGACGCGCCCAGAATCCCTCGTAATCCTTCTCGGCCTCGGCGCAAAGCGCCTCATAGGCTGGCATGCCGGAGATGTTCGCTTTGGCGACCAGCGCCTGCGGCGGCGCGAAGACGCGCTGCTCCTGCAATACCGATTCAATTGCTGCCATGAGTTGTCCCCTCTTATGGATATGCAAATACGCTTGCAATCAAGCCAAAACAAATCGCTAACGCCACATTAAGACGAGCGACTTACTAACGCCTTACACTGGTGCACGCAAACGCCGTGTCCCGCGTGCGGGACTCACGCGGACGCGTCGCCGCACTGCAGCAGACTGTGGCGTATTCGCTACAATCCTACCCGTATCAACCCTATCTCGCCACCCCGGACTCGCCCGGAGCGCCCGTGAATTCGACATCTACGCCTCAATCGTCCGTTGATTCCGCCCCGGCGCCCTCGGCCGCCGACCGGCTGTTCGCCCGCTTTCCGAGCTTCGCGCTGGCCCTGGCGATGACCTTCGTGGGCATCAACGTCGGCATCGGCAAGACCATGGTCGCGGTCATGCCCGTGGCCGCCTTCGCCCTGTGGCGTTTCGTGATCGCCGTCATTGCCCTCGCGCCCCGCTATCGTCCGTCGGCCATGCGACGCGTCACGCGCAGCCAATGGGGACACCTCTTCGTGCAGACGTTCTTCGGCACGTTCCTCTTCACCTTACTGATGCTCTCGGGCGTGCGAATGACAACGGCGTCCGCCGCCGGTGTCATCACCGCCACGTTGCCCGCCTGTGTGGCACTGCTGTCGTGGGCAGTGGTGCGCGAGCACCCGTCGCGCCGCACGCTGGTGAGCGTCGGTCTGGCGATTGCCGGCGTCGCCTTGCTGAATCTCTCCCGCGGCGACGCCCATGGCGCCGGCGCGTCCGGAGCAGCCAACAACGCCTGGCTGGGCAACGCGCTCGTGCTCGGCGCCGTCGTTTGCGAAGCCATCTACGTGATCGTCTCGAAACGCCTCGCCGCAGAACTCTCCGCCATCGATATCTGTGCCTATACGCACCTGATCGGTGGCGTGCTGATGCTGCCGCTCGGCGTGGTGGGCCTGATGGCCGTGGATTACGCGTCGCTTACGCCCGGGCATTGGGCATTGATCCTCTGGTACGGCCTCGCCGCCAGCGTCTTCTCGTTCTTCCTGTGGATGCGCGGCATTCGACACGTCAGCGCACAACTGGCCGGGGTTTTTACCGCCATGGTGCCCGTGGCCGCCACGGCGTACGGCGTGATCTTCCTGGGCGAGCGGCTGACAGTCGCTCAAGGCGCCGCGCTGGCCCTGACGGTCGCCGGAATCGTGCTCGCGGCGTTGCCATCTGCCGGTAGGCGCAAGACGCTATTGCCGGCCCGCGACTGAATCGGACGCGGCACCCCGGGCAAGACGTTGTAAAATGCCCGCCATGCCGAATTGGCGACGCCCGATCCGTGACGTATCAGCGGTGACTGTGTTGCCCGGTGTTTTCGCATTTGCTTTGCGTATTTGATAACTACAGCCTGCGGTCTTAACCGCGGGCCAATGTCTCCACTCCGTCAAAATAGCCATGTCGACTCCCGGCCGCCCGTCCGACGCGCCGCTGCGCCCCTTGCGTCCCCTGCCCCGCATCATTTTCCTCAGCCGCTGGCTCCAACTGCCGCTGTATCTGGGACTGATCGCCGCGCAAGGCGTCTACGTCTACAAGTTTCTGGTCGAACTCTGGCACCTGATCTCGCACGCAACGACGTTCGACGAAACGCAGATCATGCTCGTCGTGCTCGGCCTGATCGACGTGGTGATGATCTCGAACCTGCTCATCATGGTGATCATCGGCGGCTATGAGACGTTCGTCTCCCGCCTCGGCGTCGAAGGCCATCCGGACGAACCGGAGTGGCTCGATCACGTGAACGCTGGCGTGCTCAAGGTGAAGCTGTCGATGGCGCTCATCAGCATCTCGTCGATCCACCTGCTCAAGACGTTCATCGACGCGGCCCAGCAAACGCCGCACACGATCATGTGGCAAGTGATCATTCACTGCGCCTTCCTGCTTTCCGCCGTTGTCATGGCCGTAGTCAACAAGATGACCAACGACAGCCATGCCCCGGCGTACGCAACCCCGCAGCAAGTCATAACCCATACCCGTCCCCACTAAGTCGAGAGCCGTTTCATGTCTACCGTCATTAAAGAAGACGACGTCATTCAGAGCGTCGCCGGTGCCCTGCAGTACATCAGCTACTACCATCCGGACGATTACATCCAGGCGCTGGGCCGTGCCTACGAGGCCGAGCAAAGCCCCGCTGCCCGCGACGCCATCGCCCAGATCCTGACCAACAGCCGCATGTGCGCCGAAGGCCGCCGTCCGCTGTGTCAGGACACTGGCATCGTGACCGTGTTCGTGAAGGTCGGCATGAATGTGCGCTGGGACGCCAAGCGCAGCCTCACCGACATGATCAACGAAGGCGTGCGTCAGGCTTACATGCACCCGGACAACGTGCTGCGCGCCTCGATCGTGGCGCCGCCGGAAGCCGGCCGCAAGAACACGAAGGACAACACGCCCGCCGTCATCCACTACGAAATCGTGGAAGGCGACAAGGTCGACATCACGGTCGCGGCCAAGGGCGGCGGCTCGGAGAACAAGTCGAAATTCGTGATGCTCAACCCGTCCGATTCGATCGTCGACTGGGTCGTGAAGACGGTGCCGACGATGGGCGCCGGCTGGTGCCCGCCCGGCATGCTCGGCATCGGTATCGGCGGCACGGCTGAAAAAGCCATGGTGCTCGCCAAGGAATCGCTCATGGACCCGATCGACATTCATGACGTGATCAAGCGCGGCCCGCAGAACTGGAACGAAGAGCTGCGTATCGAGCTGTTCGAGAAGGTCAATGCACTCGGTATCGGCGCACAAGGTCTGGGTGGTCTGGCCACGGTGCTCGACGTGAAGATCCTCGACTATCCGACGCACGCTGCGTCGAAGCCTGTCGCGATGATCCCGAACTGCGCGGCAACGCGTCACGCGCACTTCACGCTCGATGGCTCGGGCCCGTCGTTCCTCGCCGCACCGTCGCTCGACGCCTGGCCGAACGTGCACTGGGAACCGAACACCGAGACGAGCAAGCGCGTCGATCTGGACACGCTCACGCCGGAAGAAGTCACGAGCTGGAAGCCGGGTCAGACCCTGCTGCTCTCAGGCAAGATGCTCACCGGCCGCGACGCCGCTCACAAGCGCATCGCCGACATGATCGCCAAGGGCGAGCCGCTGCCGGTCGATTTCAAGGGCCGCGCCATTTACTACGTCGGCCCGGTCGATCCGGTGCGTGACGAAGTCGTCGGCCCGGCCGGTCCGACCACGTCCACGCGGATGGACAAGTTCACCGACATGATGCTGTCGAAGACGGGCCTCGCCGTCATGATCGGCAAGTCGGAACGTGGCCCGGCGGCCATCGAAGCCATCAAGCAGCACAAGGCTGCGTACCTGATGGCTGTCGGTGGCGCCGCTTACCTCGTGTCGAAGGCGATTCGTGCCGCCCGCGTGCTGGCCTTTGACGACCTCGGCATGGAAGCGATCTACGAGTTCGACGTCAAGGACATGCCCGTGACCGTGGCGGTCGACTCGACCGGCGTGTCGGTGCACCAGACCGGTCCGAAAGAATGGCAAGCCAAGATCGGCAAGATTCCGGTCGCTGCCGAGTAATTCTCGGCACCCGCAGGACAGGCTGACGAGACCCGCAAACGGTCTCGTCAGCCCGCAAAGCCAAGCCCGGCATCGTCCGGGCTTTTTTTCGTACCTCGGTCGTCGCTTCCGATGACATCAATGTGACGTGGCGCAGCGAGAATGGATCGTATTTCCATTCGCACCTCGGTTCACGAAAAGCCTTGTGGGACTTGGCTTTCCGGCCTTTTCAGGCTACTCTTCAACCGCTTGCAAATTGCATAAAAAACAGGGATCCGAAATGAAAGGCGACAAGAAAGTCCTCGAACTCCTCAACGCACAGCTCACGAACGAGCTGACGGCGATCAACCAGTACTTTCTGCACGCCCGGATGTACAACCATTGGGGCCTCACCAAACTCGGCAAGCACGAGTACGACGAGTCCATCGGCGAGATGAAGCACGCCGACAAGCTGATCGAACGCATCTTCATGCTCGACGGCCTGCCCAACCTGCAAGATCTGCACAAGCTGCTCATCGGTGAGAACACCGAAGAAATTCTTAAGTGCGATCTGAAGCTCGAATACCTCTCGCAGAAGACCTGCAAGGAAGGGGTTGCGCATTGCGAAAGCGTGAAGGACTTCGTCTCGCGCGAAATCTTCAACGAAATCCTGCACGACACCGAAGAACACATTGACTGGCTCGAAACGCAGATCGAACTGATCAGCAAGGTTGGCCTGCAAAACTACCAGCAGTCGGGCATGGCGTCGTTCGAAGAATAAGCCCGTCACACCCCACAAGACACATAAGAAGCGCACCGCCGGGTCAGTATCGACCGGCCAGGTTTGCGCTAAAATTTCAGGGCCGGCATTTGCCGGCCCTTTTTTATTCGCCATGCCCTCCAACGCGCCGATTGGCGTCTTCGATTCCGGCCTCGGTGGCCTATCGGTCCTTCAGGCCGTACGCGCCCTGCTCCCCCATGAGTCGCTGCTCTACGTGGCCGACTCCGGCTTCGCCCCGTACGGGGAGCGTCCCGACACGTTCATCGAACAGCGCAGCCTTGCCATCGGTCGATGGCTGCGCGAGCGCGGCGCCAAGGCGCTCGTCGTCGCCTGCAACACGGCGACGGCGCATGGCGTGGCCGCGCTGCGCGCCGATGCGTCGTGGCCGGTGATCGGTGTCGAGCCGGGCATCAAGCCCGCCGCAGCGGTGTCTCGCAGCGGCGTGATCGGTGTGCTCGCTACCGCTGCGACACTGCGCAGCGCACGGTTCGCCGATCTGCTCGCGCGTCACACCGCGCAGGGCCAACGCTTTCTCTGCCAACCGGGTCATGGGCTCGTGGAGCGCATTGAAGCCGGCGACGTCGATTCCTCCGAGGTCATGGCGCTGCTCGACCAGTTCGTCGAGCCGATGGTGGGGCAAGGCGCCGACACGCTCGTGCTCGGCTGTACCCACTACCCGTTCCTCATCCCGGCCATTCGGCAGCGCTTCGGTACGGCCCTCACCCTTGTCGACACCGGCGCGGCTATCGCCCGACAGCTTCAACGACGTCTTGAAACCGATGGGCTCAACGCCTCCCGGCACGGCGAATCGCACGGCGACCTGCAGTTGATGACCACCGCCAACGCAGCGGCCCTGCAGACGATGGCCGATCGGCTGCTGCCCAACGCGCCGCGCGTACAGACCGTCGACATTGCGGACATCGCCCCGCACGCCCCGGCCCGTCTGGATCTGCCTCCCAACCTTCCTATCATTCCCGCGTAAAACGGTCCGCGTATATCCATGCGCGTGCTATGGAATAGGTCGATGATGCTTGCAAAACGCCACAACTTAAATAATAATTATTCTCATTAGTGTTACATTTTGACGTTTTCACCATGATCGTCTGTGTCTGCAAATCCGTCTCCGAGCGCCAGATCAAGGCCTGTCTCGACGCCGGCGCCTCCACGATGGAAGATCTCCAGATCGACCTCGGCGTTGCGCTGTGCTGCGGCAAGTGCGGGCCTTACGTTCAGGAAATGGTGTCGGGTTCCACGCCGTGCTGCGGCCGCTCGTGCGGTGGCTGCTGCCAGTCCACCCACACTCAGGTCGAGACCTCGACCGAAGTCGTGGTCATGACGCGAGAACTCGCACTGGCGGCGTAATCGCCGTCAGCGCTTCCGGCGAAGACGGTGCTCGCCACGTATCACTTGTTTCGATTTCGCCGTCACGATCAGCGCGTATTCTGGTCGCGATGGTTACGGAGCCAGCCAGGCGTCTCGCGGCGTCATGCGCCAGCCAGCGATTCGTCACCCTGGAGGTGTCAGATGGAACTCCTGATTGGCTTTGTTTCGACGTTATGTTTGTCGTTTTTCCTGTTTCGAAGGTGAGTCCAAGCACGGTTTTTGACTCACTGCGTTCGCCGACCGCGCCCCTTGGCGCGGTTTTCCTTTGATCGTACGTCCGGCCTATCCCGAACCCCGAGGCTTCGCATACTGCGCTTCACTCACCGTTCACCGCCGCAATTTAGCGTACCCTAGCCGTTATCATGTCGACCGCCGTGCCCCCATCTGGCCTTGCGCTCACGCAGATCCAAGATCCGCTGACGTCGCCGCGTGCCATCGCGATCGCGGCCGCGATCGTCGTTCTTCACATTGCCGCTCTGGTCGGTCTGTCGCACCTGCGCAACGACCCCGAGAAGGCAACGATCGAACCGACGACGTTTACCGCCACGATCATTCCGCTCACGCCCGCACCGACGCCGCCGCAACCCGCGCCGCCTAAACCGCAGCCGGAACCGCCCAAGCCGAAGGTCACTCCGCCGCCGCCCAAGCCCCGCGAACAGCCGAAGAACGCCATCACGCAAAAGGCCGAACCGGTCGCGCCGCCACAGCAGCAAGTCGAACCGGTGCAGAACGCCGCACCGACGCCACCGGCCCCGCCCGCACCGGCTCCCGCACCAGCACCGTCGGGTCCGATCGAAGGTCTCGCCGTCAAATGCGAAGAACCGCGCGTGGTCTATCCTACGCAATCACGTCGCGTTGGCGAGGAAGGCACCGTCACGTTGCGTCTCGTGATCGACACCCGGGGTGTGGTCTCGACCGCCAATGTCGTCAAATCGAGCGGCTTCCCCCGTCTCGATCAGGCCGCCCGCACCGCCGCACTGGCGATGCGCTGTGCGCCCCCGATGCAAAACGGCCGTGCGGTAGAAGCCGCCGCGACCAAACCGTTTAACTTCAATCTGAACGATTAACGTAACGTTTTACGAACTGGATCTCCCGAGGAACGCAAAATGCAAGAGTATGGTTTGAGCCACGTCTGGGCGCAGGGCGATTTCGTCACCCGCGCTATCGCGATCGTGTTGTTGGTGATGTCGGTGCTGTCCTGGACGGTCATCATCATCAAGGGCACGCAAGTCTTCCGCCTGAGCCGCCTGACGCGCACCGCCGAGCCGGACTTCTGGCACTCGGAGAACTTCTCCGCCGGCCTGCAGAAGCTCGGCGAATCGGGGCAGAACAATCCGTTCCTCGCACTGGCCCTCGCCGGTCAGGACGCCGCCGAACATCACCGCCAAAGCCAGCCGCATCTGCACGACAAGATGGACGTGAGCGACTGGATCACGCGTGCGCTGAAGAACTCGGTGGACGACACGGTTTCGCGTCTGCAAAGCGGTCTGGCCATGCTCGCATCGATCGGCTCGACCTCGCCGTTCGTCGGCCTGTTCGGCACGGTGTGGGGCATCTATCACGCCCTGCTGGCCATCGGTGCATCGGGTCAGACGACCATCGACAAAGTGGCCGGCCCCGTGGGCGAGGCGCTCATCATGACCGCCTTCGGCCTGTTCGTCGCCATTCCGGCCGTGCTCGGCTTCAACGCCCTGACGCGCGCCAACAAGGGGATCGTCTCGAAGCTCAACCGCTTTGCCCACAGCCTGCACGGTTACTTCCTGACCGGCGCCAGCCTGCACTCGACGCAATTCGCGACCAACGTTACGCCGGTGCGCAAGTCCACCCCGGCCAGCGCCAGCTAAGCGGCCGCGCAAGAGAAGGAGTTCGCTATGGCTATGGGTTCATACAGCAGCGACGATGGTGCCGATGACGCCATGATGAGCGAGATCAACATGACGCCGCTCGTCGACGTCATGCTGGTGCTGCTGATCATCTTCATCGTGACGCTGCCGGTGCTCAATCACTCGGTCAAGCTCGACCTGCCGCAGGCGAGCAGCCAGCCGGAAGACACCAAGCCGGCCAAGGTCGATCTGTCGATTCAGGCCGACGGCACCGTCTTCTGGGACAAGCAGGCAGTCGACGAAGCTACGCTCAAGGCGCGTCTGGCGCAGGCCGCCGAAGCGCAGCCGCAGCCGGAACTGCACCTGTTCGCCGACAAGAATGTGCGTTACGAGAGCGTCGCAAAGGTGCTCTCGGAAGCGCAGACGGCCGGCGTGACCAAACTCGGTTTCGTGACCGAGCCGGAGACGAAGTAAGTCCGGTCAATCCACGAATCGCAGACGGGAAAAAGCGCAGTGTTCATCACCGCGCTTTTTTTCGTCCGTAAGATCCTCGAACGTCACGACTCTGCCGCGTTTTCCCGATATTGTTCCAATCGGGTAACAATCCTTCCTGTGTTACGGGCTACTCCCGGTGCCCTCTGCCCCGATATAGTTTCGGCATGACATTGGACGCAGGACGCCATCTCGGCGCCCGTCCTCACAGGAGATTCCCCATGAGCACCCCCTTCACTCGCCACGCCCGCCCGGTCGCCCGTGTCTTCACGGCAGCGCAAACGCAGGAAGGCGCCGGTTTCTACGTCAATCGCCCGTTCCCGACGCGCATGCTCGCGGACTTCGATCCGTTCCTGCTGCTCGACGAAATGGGCCCGATGCAAGTCGCCCCCGGTGACGCCAAAGGCGCCCCCGATCATCCGCATCGCGGCTTCGAGACCGTGACGTACCTGCTCGCCGGCGAGATGGAGCACCGGGACTCGCAAGGCCACGCAGGCAAGCTCACGCCGGGCGACGTGCAGTGGATGACGGCGGGTGCCGGTGTCATCCACTCCGAAATGCCCTCGCAGGCCTTTCAGCAGCGTGGCGGCGAAATGCATGGCTTCCAGCTCTGGGTGAACCTGCCGCGCACGGACAAGATGATGACGCCGCGCTATCAGGAACTGCCGGCCGCAGGCATCCCGAGTGCGACGAGCGACGACGGCAAAATCTCGGTGCGCGTGATCGCGGGCGAGGCGCTTGGCACGCGCGCGGCGATCGAGACACGCACGCCGATCCTGTACCAGCACTTCACGCTGCAACCGCAGGCGTTGCTCGAGCATTCGGTGCCTGCAGACTTCAACGTGTTTGCCTACGTAATCGACGGCGAAGGACATTTCGGTGCCGACGCCGCAGCGGCCAAGACGCACCAGATGGTCGTCTTCGGCAACGAGGGCGAAGGCGTCACCGTG
>JARLJF010000025.1 GCA_031291335.1 Pandoraea sp.
CCACGGCTCTGGGCCGATCGCGCGCAGGAACGTGGCAGTGTGCGAGGTACCGGCGCCGACCTCCATGTCGTAAGGCTGGAGCAACGCACAGCCTTGCTTGTCCCAGTAATCCTGCAACGTCAGGATGACTTGTTGAAAGGTAAGCATGATGAATTCGCGCGGACGAACAGGAAAAAATGCGGATTTTGCGCAGCTTGCCGACCCGGCCGCGAGCGCGGCCGACAAACTAAAACATTGAATTTTAGCGGGAATTCGACCCGAACGGGGCGTCAGTGCCCATCGGGTGGTGCGACAGGGGGATTTTTACGTCCCCCTGCGTCATTCCGATGGCGCTCGTGTGTCTCAGCGTGCCCGGCGCGTCATCGCGAGACCGAGGCCCAGCGCGACCAGTGCAAGCACCAGTGCGGGGACATTGCCGAAGCGAACATACGGGGTGAGGCCACTGTACGGCTGAACGTTCCCCGTGAGCGCGCCCGTCGTCATCGCGGGCAGACGCCCCTGCACGTGACCGTGTGCGTCGATGATTGCTGTCGTGCCGGTGTTCGTCGCCCGTAACATCGGACGCCCCGTCTCCAGTGTGCGCATGCGCGCGATCTGCAGATGCTGGTCGAGGGCGATGGTGTCGCCGAACCACGCGAGATTGGTCGAGTTGGCGAGCACGGTCGCGGGTTCGGGCATGTTGCGCAGCGCCTGAGCGATTTCCTCGCCGAACAAGTCCTCGTAGCAGATGTCGAGGGCGACACGCTGATCGCGAACCGGGAAGCCACTCGGCGTGGCCGAACCGCGCAGGAAGTCGCCCAGCGGGATGTGCATCATGTCGACGAACCAGCGAAAGCCCCACGGGACGAATTCGCCGAAAGGCACGAGGTGATGCTTGTCGTAGCGGTTCAGCGTCTGGTCGCGCGGTGTCACGCCGAACAGGCTGTTGGTCAGATCCGTCGGGCCGCGATCGGTCAGGGTCGCGCCCACGGCGCCGAGCACCACATGCGAACCGGTACGATCGGCAAACTCCCGGATCGGGCCGGCCACTTCGGGCGGAATGCCTTGCAGCAGCACCGGGAACGCCGTCTCCGGCGTGATGATGAGATCGGCGGGCGCGGCCACGATCATGTCGCGATACAACGCCATGGCGTGGTCGATCCCGGCGCGCTCGAATTTCATGTCCTGCGCGATATTGCCTTGCAGCAGCCGAACCGTGAGCGGCTTGCCCGAGGGCGTCGTCCATTCGTGCCGGGTGAGCCCGGCGCCCACGCCCAGAAACACCAGTGTGCCAACGACGACGGCCAGACGGCGCATGGGGCGTGTCGTCACGACCACGGGCAGCACCGCGCGGGCAAGCCATGCGGCCGCGAGCGCGGCGAGTCCGCCAATGCCGTAGACACCGATGAGCGGCGCGAAGCCAGCGAGCGGACCGTCGACATGGGCGTAGCCGGGCGAGAGCCACGGGAAGCCGGTGAAGACGGTGCCGCGCAGCCATTCCGCGAGTGTCCAGGCGCCCGCGAAGGCGAGCGCTCGCCACGGGCCGGCCCCCGTCACCCAACGGGTAGCGAAGGTCGCGAGCGCTGGGTAAAGCGCGAGATAGATCGAGAACAGGACGACCGCTGCACCGGCCATGACGCTCGGCATGCCGCCGTACGTGTGCATGCTGATGTAGAGCCACCAGATGCCGGACACGAACGATGCGAGTCCGAAGCAGCCGCCGAGCCAGAGGGCGTCGCGACGAGAGGCGCTGCGCTCGACGAGCGCGAAGAGGCTCGCCATGGCGAGCAGTTGCAGCCACCAGACGTCGCGTGGTGCGAACGCCAGCGTTTGCGCAATACCGGCCAGACCGGCGAGCACACGGGCACGCCAGGCCGGCCACGAGCGCCGCTCGGGCGCGTGGACGGTCATTTCCTGCATGGATCGATGGAGTGGTTACTCGGGCTGAACAGCGGGTGCCGGCTCCACGCGCCGCAACAGCAGCATGTGGACCTGACGGCCGTCGGCGCGCAGCACTTCGAACACGAGATTGCCGACGCGCATACGCTCACCACGGCGCGGCACACGGCCGAACTGGTGCGTGATCATACCGCCGATCGTGTCGTTTTCGTCATCGTGGAACTGCGTGCCGAACGCTTCGTTGAACTGCTCGATCTCGGTCAGCGCACGAATGCGATACGTGCCGTCGGGCGCGGCGATGATGTTGTCTTCTTCCTCATCGAAGTCGTACTCGTCTTCGATGTCGCCGACGATCTGCTCGAGCACGTCTTCAATGGTGATCAGGCCTGCCACGCCGCCGTATTCGTCCACGACGATGGCGATGTGATTGCGATTCACGCGGAAGTCGTGCAGCAGCACGTTCAGACGCTTCGACTCCGGAATGAACACGGCCGGGCGCAGCATGTCGCGCACGTCGAAATCGTGGTTCGCGTAATAACGCACCAGATCCTTCGCGAGCAGAATGCCGATGATGTTGTCGCGATTGCCTTCGTAGACCGGATAGCGCGAGTGCGCCTGTTCCAGCACGAACGGGACAAATTCTTCGGGCGTCTGTTCGATGTTGATGGCGTCCATTTGCGCGCGCGGCACCATGATGTCGCGGGCACACAGATCAGCCACCTGGAATACGCCCTCGATCATCGCCAGAGAATCGGCGTCCATCAGGTTACGGGCGTGGGCGTCTTGCAGAATTTCGAGCAACTCTGCGCGCGACTCCGGCTCCGGGGAAATCAGATCGGTGAGGCGTTCGAGCAGAGAGCGAGGTTTTTCAGGGTTTTTTCGACCGGGTCGACTGGGATAAGGGTCGTTCATGACGGCGCGTCCAAGTTGGGCGGACGCCGAGCTGTTACAGGAAGCTCAAGGATACACCAGATGTGCGGCATCACTGCGACAGCACCGCAGCGTATCGGCGGTGTTTCCGTACGGTTTTCGCATCGTTTCCGAATGGTTTTATTACGCCGTATTGGCGACAGTGCGATGCCGCGGATTTCGGAACCTTCAACGTGTTTGCGCGTGTTTCAGTGTGCACCGCAGCGGTGCAACACGGCTTCCAGCGCGGGGTCGGGCATGCCGGCTTCACGCAGCGCCTTGACCGTCCGGGCGACGTAATCCTGTGTCGTGCCGTAACGCCCCTGCGCCTGATCGAAGACCTTGCGGATGATCTCGTCGGGCAGACGTCCCGCGTAGCTTTTCACGTCGCGTCGCATGACGAATGCCAGCGCGGGCGCAGTGCGGCCATCGGCGAGTACGCAATTGAGCCACGCCGGCCGATACGAGCCCATCGCCATCTCGCGATACCAGAGCGTTTCGAGTTCGGTGCGGGCTTTGGCAGCCGAGAGTCGCAGCGCCACGCCCGCACACGAACCGCCCCGGTCGAGTGCGAGCACGAGTCCGGGTTGCTCAGGCGTGCCGCGATTGACGCGCGACCAGAGATACAACCCGCGGTGATAGCCATAGACGCGGGCGCGCTGGCTTTCCTCGACCGGCAGACCGGGGTTCCAGATGAGCGAGCCGTACGCGAAGATCCACAGGTCCTGACGACCATCCCAGCCGGTGAGCGCCGCGTCGAGCGAGGACGAGAGTTCTTCCTGCGTCAGGTGGCGGCCCAGCCCGATGTCGGGCGGATATTGGGTGCATCCCGGACCGCTCGACACGCTGGCCGGTGGTGTCTCGGAGGCAGTCGGGCGATCAGGGTGGCGGTCCATGCGATATCGGTTCAGGCGCGGCGCGGTTTGGCCGGCGTCTTGGCTTTGGTTTTGGTTTTGACAGGATTCACGCGATCCGCGGCAGTGGCAGATTTTTCCGACGCATAAGGATCGGCATAGCCGAGACCGGCGAGAATCTCCGTCTCCAGACTTTCCATTTCCTGTGCCTCGTCGTCCGCTTCGTGGTCGTAGCCTTGCGCATGGAGCACGCCGTGCACGATCAGGTGCGCGTAATGCGCTTCGAGCGCGATGCCTTGCTCGTTCGCCTCGCGCTCGACTACCGGGCAGCACAGCACGATGTCGCCCGTCACCGGATCGCTTTCGTCCTGCGCGTAGGCAAACGTGAGCACATTGGTGGCGTAGTCCTTGCCGCGATAGCCGCGATTGAGCGTCTGGCCTTCCTCGGTGTCGACGAAGCGCAGCGTCAGTTCGGCGTCGGCCAGCAGCGCAGCCTGCACCCAGCGGCGCACGGCGGTGCGCGAGAGCAGCGCCTTGTGCGCGGCGAACGCCGGGCCGGCGACGAACTGGCTGGTCAGCGTTAGCGCATGGCGCGGCGACCGTGGTGCTCGCTCGCTGATGCCCTGACTCATGCCTTGCCTCGCGATGCGCGGGCCTCGCGTCGCTCGCGATCCGTCGGTTCCGGCAGATCCAGTCCGGCTTCGGCGTGTTGTGTGTGTGCGTCGTACGCCTCGACGATACGGGCGACCAGCGGGTGACGCACCACGTCCACGCTGGTGAAGCGGGTCATGGCGATACCGCGAACGTTCTTCAGGATCAGTTGCGCTTCCATCAGGCCGCTCTTCGAACCGCGCGGCAGGTCGACCTGCGTGGTGTCGCCGGTCACGACGGCCTTGCTGCCGAAGCCGATACGCGTGAGGAACATCTTCATCTGCTCGGGCGTGGTGTTTTGCGCCTCGTCCAGGATGATGAACGCGTGATTGAGCGTGCGCCCGCGCATATACGCGAGCGGCGCGATCTCGATCATCTGCTTTTCGAAGTATTTCTGGGTCTTGTCGAAGCCGAGCAGATCGTAGAGCGCGTCGTACAGCGGGCGCAGGTACGGGTCGACCTTCTGAGCCAGATCGCCGGGCAGGAAGCCCAGACGTTCCCCCGCTTCCACGGCCGGACGCGTGAGCACGATGCGCTTGACGGCGTCGCGCTCGAGCGCGTCGACGGCGCATGCCACAGCCAGATAGGTCTTGCCGGTACCGGCCGGGCCGATGCCGAACGTCACATCGTGCGAGAGGATCTGCTTGAGGTAATCGCGCTGCGCCGGGGTGCGGCCGTGCAGGTCGCTGCGGCGTGTGTGCAGCACGGGCGAGCCGTCTTCGGTCTCGCCGGCGGCAAACGGGTTGTCGTCGCCATGTCGCACCGTCGGCACGAGGCCCTGACGCGACTCCACAAGACCTAGCTGAATGTCATCGACGGACAACGGCTCGGTGGCGCGGTTGTAGAAACTCTCGAGTGCCTGGGTGGCGATCACGGCACTCTTGCCGCGAACGGAGAAGCGATGGCCGCGGCGCGAAATCGAGACGTCGAGCGCCTGTTCGATCTGACGCAGGTTTTCGTCGAGCGGGCCACAAAGGTTGGCCAGACGGCGATTGTCGTTGCGCGGGGCAGTGAATTCTTGGACGGGTGCTTTCAAGATGATCCGGTCGGGTGCCTGTTCAGGTCGTTCGATGGAGTCGCCGGGGGCAGGCTCGGGAATGCGGTGTGCTCGCCAGGGCCTGCCGGGTCCGTTCATATTCGCAAATTTCGCTTAGTGCGTGGTAACGAGTTCGCCACGCAACGAGTGCGGGTAGGCGAACGTGATCACAACGTCGGTCATCTGGCCGATCAGGCTGGCGCGTTGCGCTTCGGAGGCGGGGAAGTTCACCACGCGGTTGTTCTCCGTACGGCCTTGCAGCTCGTTCGAGTCCTTGCGCGACACGCCCTCGACGAGAATGCGCTGACGCGAACCGACCATGCTCTGGCTGATGCGCGCGGCGTTTTCCTCGACCACGGCCTGCAAGTGTTGCAGACGGCGCAGCTTGACTTCACGCGGGGTGTCGTCCGGCAGATTCGCGGCCGGCGTGCCGGGACGCGGGCTGTAGATGAACGAGAAGCTCGTGTCGTAACCGATTTCGTTGATCATTGCCATGAGCTTGTCGAAATCCTCTTCCGTCTCGCCGGGGAAGCCGACGATGAAGTCCGACGACATCGACATGTCCGGGCGCACCTGACGCAGGCGGCGAATGATCGACTTGTATTCCAGCACGGTGTAGCCGCGCTTCATTGCCGAGAGCACACGGTCGGCGCCGTGCTGCACGGGCAGGTGCAAATGGCTCACGAGCTTGGGCACCTTGGCATAGGTGTCGATCAGACGCTGCGTGAATTCCTTCGGGTGGCTGGTCGTGTAACGGATTCGCTCGATGCCCGGCACTTCCGCCACGTATTCGATGAGCAGCGCGAAGTCGGCGATTTCGCCGTCGGCCATCAGGCCGCGATAGGCATTCACGTTCTGACCGAGCAGCGTGATTTCGCGCACGCCCTGCTCGGCCAAGCCGGCGATCTCGGTGAGCACGTCTTCGAACGGGCGCGAGACTTCGTCGCCACGCGTGTACGGCACTACGCAGTAGGTGCAGTATTTGGAGCAGCCTTCCATGATCGAGACGAAGGCGGTCGCGCCCTCGACCTTGGCCGGCGGCAGATGGTCGAACTTCTCGATTTCAGGGAACGAGATATCGACCTGCGAGCGGCCGGTGGCGCGGCGCGCTTCGAGCATCTGCGGCAGACGGTGCAGCGTTTGCGGGCCGAACACCACGTCCACGTACGGCGCGCGCTGCACGATGGCGGCGCCTTCCTGGCTGGCAACGCAGCCGCCCACGCCGATCACCAGATCCGGCTTGATTTCCTTGAGCGCGCGCATGCGGCCCAGATCCGAGAACACCTTTTCCTGCGCCTTTTCGCGCACGGAGCAGGTGTTGAACAGGATGACGTCGGCGTCTTCGGGGGAATCGGTCTTTTCGAGACCTTCGGCTGCGCCGAGCACGTCCGCCATCTTGTCGGAGTCGTACTCGTTCATCTGACAGCCGAACGTCTTGATGTAAATCTTCTTTGCCATTGAGTGTGCGCCGTTCGCAGTGATTAACCTGGGGGCGTCCGTATTGGATGTTTCAGGGGTTCAAACTTGCCGGGCTGCAGGAGAAAAGCGGCGGCCCAAACGCAAAAGCCGGCGTGGCCGGCCTGTCCGGACCTCCGTAGCGGGGCCGGTGAGTGGTGCACGCATTATACCGCGTGCACCGTGGGGGAGCGCAGCGAGACTAGCGGTTGTCCTTCATCGCGGCAGCAATGGCGCGGATGTTGTGCTGGAACAACTGGAGGTAGGTCGTGGCTTCCGGATTCTGCGACAGGGCGTCGGAGTAGAGCTTGCCGTCGACCGTGACCTTGGCGTCCTTGGCGATGCGCTCGACCAGACGCGGATTCGAGATGTTCTCCATGAAGACCGCCTTGATGCCGGTGCGACGGATCACGCGGATCAGGTTCGCGACATCCTTGGCGCTGGCTTCGCTCTCCGTCGACACGCCTTCCGGGGCGAGGAACTTGATGCCGAAGCGCTGGCCGAGATAGCCGAAAGCGTCATGCGAGGTCAGCACCACGCGGCGTGCGGACGGAATCGGGGCGAGCTGCTTGTTCGCCCAGGTGATCAGGTCGTCGAGCGCGCCTTGATAGTTCTTGGCGCGCTCCGCGTAGTAGGCGCTGCCGGCCGGGTCGGCCTGCGACAGCGCGGCCGCGATGTTCTCGACCATCGCCTTCACTCGCTCCGGGTCCTGGAACATGTGCGGATCGGTCACCGTCTTGCCGTCGTCGACCATGGTACGGGGCTTGAGGCCCTTGGTGACCGTGACCAGCGTGCCGGGATAGTGGCTCGACTTCATTAGGCGGGGCAGCCAGCCTTCAAAGCCCAGACCGTTCACGAAGAAGAGCTTGGTGCCCGAAATCTTGGCGACGTCGGCCGGGGTCGGCTCGTAGACGTGCGTGTCCTGATCGGGGCCGACGAGGGTTGTGACGTCGATCCGGTCCCCCCCGACCACCTTCACGATGTCGGACAGGATGCTGAAGCTCACGCCGACGGGCAAGCGCGTGTCCTGTGCGCGCGCCGGGCTGGCGAACGCCAGTGCCAGGGCGAACATTGTGGCGAATAGCCCTGCACCCAGCCACGATTTGCCGCCGGACGCGTTTCCGCCCGACGTGTTTCCGCCCGATTTACCCAATCCGAACATTTTTTCCTCTCTTAAAGCGCCGGGGCCTTCGCCGTGTTGGCCTGGCCCGGCGTGGCAAGCAGTGCGCCCAGATAGGCGATACCTGCCGTCAAAACGATGGCCGGTCCCGAAGGGCAGGCCAGGTAATACGAAATCAGCAACCCGATCACGCTCGACGCACTCGCGACCAGCCAGGCCACGAGGAGCATGCCCGGCAGCGTGCGGGCGACGAGCCGCGCGGTCGCCGCCGGCAGCATCATCAGTCCTACGGCCATGAGCGTGCCCATCGCCTGAAATCCCGCCACGAGGTTCATCACCGTGAGCACGGTGAAGCCGAGGTGGTAACGCATCACGCTCTTGCCATGACCGTGGCCGAGGAACGTGGGGTCGGCGCTATCCAGCACGAGACCGCGATAATGCCACCCGAACCAGAGCAGCGTCACGGTAGCGATTGCGGCCACGAGAATGAGCGACGGATCGTCCACCGCCAGCACGGAACCAAAGAGCAGGTGCATCAGATCGACGCTGTTGCCCCATTTGGAGACGATCACCACGCCGCCAGCCAGCGCCAGTAAGTAGAAGCCGGCGAACGAGGCGCCTTCATCCAGTCGCGTGCGGCGGCTCGACAGCCCGGCGAGCAACGCCACGAGCAGGCCGGCGACCATGCCGCCACCTGCCATCCACGGCAGCGACAGCCCGCCGATCAGATAACCGATGGCAGCCCCCGGCAGCACGGCATGCGAGAGCGAATCGCCCATCAGGCTCATGCGTCGCAGCAGCAGGAACACGCCTACCGGCGTGCATCCGATCGACAGCGCCAGGCTGCCGACGAGCGCGTGCCGCATGAAGTCGAATTCCGAAAACGGGCCGACGAGCAGATCCAGTACCGTGCTCATCGGGGGCCTGCGCGTGTCGTCATGACCGAAGCCGGCAGGGGCGCACCCTTCGGGGCCAATTCACCGGACGATGCCGAGGGCGAACCTGCGGCGCGGGCCGTATAGCCGCCAGCACCCGACAGACCGGCATGCGTGCCACTACCGGTGCTGTCGGCAGACGGCAGTCCGCCGTGCAGACACTCCGTCGGTGCGCCCGACGCGACCAGCCGGCCAGCCATCACGGCGACGTGCGAGAAGCGCTCGAGCACGAGCGGCAGGTCATGAAGTACCGTCACCACCGTGCGTCCTTCATTGCGCCATTGATCCAGCAAAGCGAGCAACAGTTCCGCCGACGGCACATCGATGCCGGTGAGGGGTTCGTCCAGCAAAACGATAGGGGCGTCTTCCACGATGAGCCGTGCGAAGCGGGCGCGCTGCCATTGACCGCCTGACAAGACTTCCAGCGGCTGAGCGCGTTTGTCCGCAAGGCCAACGCGGGACAGGGCGTCGTGAGCGCGGTCGAATTCGTGGCGTCCGAGGCGGCGGGCGTCGCCTGTGCGCCGCCACGTGCCCGTCAGCACATATTCTTCGACGCACATGGGGAATCGGTGATCCGTCTCGGGCCGCTGCGAAAGATAGGCCACCGGCCCATCGCAAACGATCTTGCCCTTTGAGGCCTTCTGCAGGCCTGCGAGCGCACGCAGCAGGGTAGTCTTGCCGCCGCCATTGGGGCCGACGACCGCCGACAGCACGCCCGGTGCAAACGTGGCGCTCACGCTCTCCAGGGCAGTGTTCGGCCCGAAGTGGACCGAGAGATCATGGCAGCCGATCACGAAGTGACTCCTTGCAGCGCCCAGAAAACGAGCGCCCAAAGCGGTACGAGCACGAGCAGCGTGAGTGCCGTGCGTTCCCAACCAGCGAGACGGTAGAACCAAACGGAAAAGCGGATCATGGGTGAGGCGGGCGATGCCCGGACACAGATTGCAACTGTGTAATAAATGCAACAAGGTTGCATTATGGCATGAATTGCCCCCTCATGCGGATGCCGTCAATCGGGGGCTCGGGAGGGCGCAGAGCGCTTGTGGAGCGTGCTGGGACACAACGCGTTACACATGAGCGCAGCACGTTCTGGCGAACCGGCGTAACATGGGTTCACGTCTGATCGACTGGCACGCTGTTCGCTTCATTCCAGAGATCGGCAATATGCAAGGCATCGATGAGACGGTGGCATGGTGCGGCGCAACGACCTGAGCCAGAGCTTGCGGCGAGGGGTTCGAGACGCGCGACCGGCGGCCGTTACTGCCGAGGAGGTTAGCCCGTTCAGATATCCGGCCGTCTTCGACTTTCCGCCCGCGTCATCCTGCGCCGACGCATGACGATCGCACGACCTTCGCGACTTCGCGCAGTCGCGTCGCCTCGACAGGAAAGCACCTCATCACGCGCCCACGTCTTCGCATTCGTCGACGTCGTCGGGCAGCCCACTTTTTTTTCCGCAAAACACTGCACATCGTGCATCGAAATTTCAAAAGAAATTCTATGTAATAAATAGGATTCCTTAATGAATGATGGAGATATCGAAATGTTTCAGAGTGCAGGCAAACCCGAGTGCGCAATGCGTGCGAGAGTGCTCGAAAAGTCGCTCGATTTTTGATGTATCTCGCATGACGTGCGCAATGCGTAGATGATGCGGAAACCCTTGTGGAATGCGGGTTATCGGCAATCCTTAGCGCTGCGGAAAATATCTAGCGACAGTTTTTTTGTTTGTGCATATGATGAGTTAACGGTTGCAATTTTCAGCGACAAGTTTAAAGTCAACCTAAACCGATTTTGAGTCGTTCATGTAAGGGAGGGGACAGTGCGAAAGGTTTCGCGATCGTCGCTCCGGCATGCAGTGAGCCAGGTCGAAACCATTGCGCAGTCATCCGGGTCTTAGGCAACAGAGCGGACATCGTTTTGCGATGTTTTCCGATGAAGCGGGGGTGAGGCATATGGATATTTTCAGCCACTACACGACACGTTTCGAAGCACGCAGGGAAGAGGAATACAGCATCCAGGAGTATCTGGAGATCTGTAAGAAGGACTCGACGGCGTACGCGAGTGCAGCGGAACGTATGCTGCGCGCCATCGGTGAGCCTGAGCTTATCGACACGCACCACGACCCGCGGCTCTCGCGGTTGTTCTCGAACAAGATCATCAAGATCTATCCTGCCTTCCGTGAGTTCTACGGCATGGAAGACACGATCGAGCAAATCGTCTCGTTCTTCAAACACGCCGCGCAAGGGCTCGAAGAACGCAAACAGATCCTGTACCTGCTTGGACCTCCGGGAGGCGGCAAGTCGTCGCTGGCCGAGAAGCTCAAGGTGTTGATGGAAGATGTTCCCATCTACTGCCTGAAGGGATCGCCAGTGCACGAGTCTCCTCTGGGCCTGTTCTCGTCCGAGGAAGACGGCAAGATTCTGGAAGAGGACTTCGGCATCCCGCTCCGGTATCTGAATACGATTCCGTCGCCGTGGGCCACCAAGCGTTTGAACGAGTTCAACGGCGACATCACCAAGTTCCGCGTGGTGAAGGTGCGTCCGTCGGTGCTGCAACAGATCGCGATTGCGAAGACCGAGCCGGGTGACGAAAACAACCAGGACATCTCGTCGCTGGTGGGCAAGGTCGACATTCGCAAGCTTGAGGAATTTCCGCAGGACGACCCGGACGCCTACTCGTATTCCGGCGGTCTGTGCCTGGCCAACCGCGGCTTGCTCGAATTCGTCGAAATGTTCAAGGCGCCGATCAAGGTGCTCCACCCGCTGCTGACCGCCACGCAGGAGGGCAACTACAAGGGTACGGAAGGGTTCGGTGCGATTCCGTTCGACGGTATCGTGCTCGCCCACTCGAACGAGGCCGAATGGCAGAGCTTCAAGGGCAATCGTAACAACGAGGCTTTCCTCGATCGTATCTATATCGTGAAGGTGCCGTATTGCCTGCGCGTGACCGACGAGGTGAAGATTTACGAGAAGCTCGTGAAGAACAGCTCGCTCGCCAATGCGCCGCGCGCGCCGAACGTGCTCAAGATGCTCGCCCAGTTCGCGGTGCTCACGCGTCTGAAGGAACCCGAAAATTCCAACATCTTCTCCAAGGTTCGTGTCTACGACGGTGAAAACCTCAAGGACATCGACCCGAAGGCCAAGTCGTATCAGGAGTATCGCGACTACGCCGGTGTGGACGAAGGGATGACGGGCATGTCCACGCGTTTCGCCTTCAAGGTGCTGTCGAAAGTCTTCAACTTCGATAACACCGAAGTGGCGGCCAACCCGGTGCATATGCTGTATGTGCTCGAGCAACAGATCGAGCGCGAACAGTACGCTGGCGAAGTCGAGAAGCGCTATCTCGCCTACATCAAGGAGTATCTGACCGCCCCGTTTGTCGAATTCATCGGCAAGGAAATTCAGACCGCGTATCTCGAGTCGTACTCGGAGTACGGCCAGAACATCTTCGACCGCTATGTGAATTTTGCGGATCTCTGGATTCAGGATCAGGAATATCGCGATCCGAACACCGGCGAGATCCTCGATCGCACCGCGCTCAACGATGAACTGGAGAAGGTCGAGAAGCCGGCCGGGATCACCAACCCGAAAGACTTCCGCAACGAGATCGTCAACTTCGTCCTGCGCGCACGCGCCAACAACGCGGGCAAGAATCCGCTCTGGACAAGTTACGAGAAGCTGCGAGCGGTTATCGAAAAGCGCATGTTCTCGACCACCGAGGATTTGCTGCCGGTGATCTCGTTCAATGCGAAGTCGTCCAAAGAGGATCAGGAAAAGCACGCCAACTTTGTCAACCGAATGGTGGAAAAAGGCTATACCCCGAAGCAGGTTCGCCTGCTCGTGGAATGGTACCTGCGCGTGCGCAAATCCTCGTAACCAACCGGGGCCACTATGTCAGCAATCATCGACAGACGGCAAAACGGCAAGAACAAAAGCGCCATCAACCAGCAGCGTTTCATCAAACGCTACCGCGATCAGATTCGACGCGCGGTAGCGAAGGCGGTGGGCGGGCGCAAGATTACCGATATCGATGGCAGCGGACAGGTCTCGATCCCGGTCAAGGACATTTCGGAACCGTTGTTCCACCACGGGCCCGGCGGGCGGCGGGAGATGGTGCATCCTGGCAATCGCGAGTTCGTGGTGGGCGACAACTTCGAGCGTCCACCATCGGGATCTGGGGGCGGCGGCAGCCGCGCCAGTGACTCGGGCGAGGGGGAGGACGATTTTGTCTTCAATCTCTCACGCGAGGAGTTCCTGAAATTTTTCTTCGAAGACATGGCCCTGCCGGACCTCGCGAAACGACGTCTCGCGCAGATTCCGGAATTCCGCAAGGTTCGCGCGGGCTACTCGATCGACGGCACGCCGTCGAATCTCAACGTCATTCGCACGATGCGCAGTTCGCTGGGCCGCCGCATCGCGCTCACTGCCCCCTATCGCAAGCAGTTGCGCGAGTTGGAGGCCGAGTACGCGGACATCGTTTCGCGCGAAGGCGACACGTCGCCGCGCGCGCTCGCGCTGGCCCACGAGATCACGCACCTTCGCACGCGCGTCGAAGGGATTCCGTACATCGAGAAGCTCGATCTGCGGTATTCGAATCGGGTCATGCAGCCGCGTCCGCAGGCGCAGGCGGTCATGTTCTGCCTGATGGACGTTTCCGGTTCCATGGATCAGAGCCGCAAGGATCTCGCGAAACGCTTCTTCATGCTGCTCTATCTGTTCCTGCGGCATAACTACGAGCGAATCGATCTTGTGCTCATCCGGCACCACACCACGGCGAAGGAGGTCAACGAAGACGATTTCTTCTACGCACGCGAGTCGGGCGGCACGGTGGTCTCGAGTGCGCTAAAGCTGATGACGGAAATCATCGCGGACCGTTACTCGCCAAGCGACTGGAATATCTACGGGGCACAGGTCTCCGATGGCGATAACTGGGACGGGGATTCGCCCATCTGCCGCGACATCCTGAACCAGACGATCATGCCTGCCGTGCAGTACTTCGCATATGTGGAGGTCGCCAGCGCCGAACCGCAGAACCTGTGGAACGAATACCTGTCGGTCAAGCAGCAGCACCCGAATTTCGCGATGCAACGCATCATGGAAGCGGCCGAGATCTACCCGGTGCTGCACGACCTGTTCAAGAAGAAGGCGGCCTGACTAGGGTCACGCGTCGATACCCCAACGAGGGCAACGAGGGCGCATCATGGCGTATATATCCACCGGATCGGAATGGACGTTTGAACTGATTCAGCGCTACGAGCACGAGATCGCGCGTATCGCGGCGGGCTTCAAGCTCGACACCTATCCGAATCAGATCGAGATCATCACCGCCGAGCAGATGCTCGACGCCTACGCGACCGTGGGGCTGCCCATCGGCTATCACCACTGGTCGTACGGCAAGCACTTCCTGTCTTCCGAGCGCGGCTACAAGCGCGGTCAGATGGGGCTCGCCTATGAGATCGTCATCAATTCGAACCCCTGCATCGCGTATCTGATGGAGGAGAACAGCATGACCATGCAGGCGCTGACGATCGCGCACGCCAGTTACGGTCATAACTCGTTCTTCAAGGGCAATTACCTTTTTCGCACGTGGACCAGCGCCGACGCCATCGTCGACTACTTGCTGTTCGCGCGCAATTACATCACCGAGTGCGAGCAACGCTACGGTGAGCAGTCGGTCGAGTTGCTGCTCGACTCCTGCCACGCGCTCATGAACTACGGCGTGGATCGTTACAAGCGGCCGAAGCGGCTGTCGCTCGCGCAGGAGCAGGCGCGTCAGAAGGAGCGTGAGGACTACCTGCAATTGCAGATCAACGATCTGTGGCGCACGTTGCCGCATCATGCCTTGCATGATGATGACGAGGACGACGGGCTCGATCCGACCGAGTCTGACGATCCGCGGTTCCCCGGCGAGCCGCAGGAGAACCTGCTGTATTTCTTCGAGAAGAACGCCCCCAAGCTGGCGCCGTGGCAACGAGAGATCGTGCGCATCGTGCGCAAGCTCGCACAGTACTTCTATCCGCAGCGTCAGACCAAGGTGATGAACGAGGGCTGGGCGACGTTCTGGCACTACACCATCCTTCAGCAGCTTTACAAAGAGAAACTCGTCAACGACGCGTTCATGATGGAGTTCCTGCACGCGCACACGAACGTGGTGTATCAGCCGTCGTTCGACAGTCCTTACTACAGCGGCCTGAATCCGTATGCGCTGGGCTTTGCGATGTTCCAGGACATTCGCCGCATGTGTGAGGCGCCGACCGATGAGGATCGTCAGTGGGCGCCCGACATCGCGGGTACCGACTGGCTGACGACGCTCGACTTTGCCATGCGCAACTTCAAGGACGAGAGCTTCATCCAGCAGTTCCTCTCGCCAAAGGTCATTCGCGATCTCAAGCTGTTCTCTGTGCTCGACGACGACCGCGACAGCCGTCTGCGTGTCACCGCTATCCACAACGACACCGGCTATCGCGAGATCCGCGAGATGCTCGCGCAGCAGTACAACCTCAGCCAGATCGAGCCGAACATTCAGGTCTCGCATGTGGACCTGCACGGCGATCGCTCGTTGACGCTGCGTCATGTGCAAAGCGATCGCAAGCCGCTCGACGAGGGCTTTGATGAAGTGCTCAAACACGTGGCGCGGCTGTGGGGCTTCACGGTGCGGCTGGAGACGGTGTTCGAGGACGGCCGTAGCGAAATGACGCACGAGACCAAGGTCGAGAAGCGGCGGCGCTATGCATTGAGCGCGTAATGAAGATTCCGTTCGTCGCGCTCGATCACGTTGTGCTGCGCACTAACGACATCGCTCGACTCAAGCATTTCTACATGGATATTCTCGGCTGCACGCTTGAGAAGGTGCAGGCCGATATTGGCCTGGTGCAGTTGCGCGCGGGCGACGCGTTGATCGATCTGGTCGACGTCGCCGGCGAGATCGGCCGACAGGGCGGCGAAGCGCCCGGCCCGGAAGGGCACAATCTCGATCACTTCTGTCTGCGCGTCGAACCGTTTGACGACGAGGCGATCCGTCAGGGGCTAGCCTCGCATGGCGTGACGCTGGGGGAAGTGGTACAGCGCTACGGCGCGCATGGCGAGGGGCCGTCGTGCTATCTCAATGATCCGGACGGCAATACCGTCGAACTCAAAGGGCCGCCGTCGCGGCCTCAACGCTGAGCGCATGACTAGCGATGGCTTGCGCGGCTCACGCCGCCATCTGCCCCAGCACGCTTTGATCCCGCCCCTTGTGCTTGGCCTGATAGAGCGCCTTGTCTGCGCGCTCGAGCATCGCACTGATGATGAGCGGCTCGCCCGGCTGCCATGACGCAATGCCGACGCTGATCGTGATGGCCTCGCCATCGTCGCGCGCAGTCTGCGGAAGCAACTCTGTACTCGCGCGCTTGACCGATTCGCGAATCCGGTCTGCCACACGCAGCGCCGCGTGCTGATCGATCTCCGGCAGCACCACGGCAAACTCCTCTCCGCCCAGACGTACCGCGAAATCGCTCGGCAAACGAATGCAGTGCTGAATCGTGTTGGCAATGCGCTGAAGCACGGCGTCGCCAAACGGATGCCCGTAGCGGTCGTTCACCTGCTTGAAGAAATCGATATCGATCAACAGGACCGACAGCGGTATCGCGCGCTGTTGCACGCGTTCGGCGACGAGGCGAATGCGATTGTCGAAGTAGCGCCGGTTGTAGATATGCGTGAGCGGATCGATGAAGACCTTCTCGACCAGATCGGTGTTCGTAAGCGCGAGCGACTGATACTGGCGCGTGATTTCCCAGACGAGGGCGAGCGTGGCGACACCCGGGGAAGCCAACGCAAGAAGGCGAGCGGCATACCACTGATAAGAGGCTTCGCTGGGCGCGGTCAGAGAAAGCAGCAGCTGGCAGAGCGAGATGGTGACGACCACCCACACGAGCAGAAACAGCTTGTGCGTGAGCCGCGTGACGGCGGCGATGCGCCACCATAATGCGACATAGGCGATGAAAAGCGCGCTCAGTGCGAGGGTTTCGATGTCCACGCCGCCGGCCAGATGCGGCGTTACGAGCTTGTGGCCGGCGCCGACCAGCGACAGCGATACCGCCACCCAGATGATGAGCACGACAGCGCCGTAGCGCGCGGCTTCCGAATAGCCGGGACGCGTATGCGGATCGCTGCGGGTGAGTGAGTAACTGCGCACGCTGAGCATCACGTAAATGGCGAAGCTGGCTTCCGCTACGAGCCAGAGCCAGAAGGGCGCGCGCGTGACATGCGTAGAGATCCCCGCGAGCTGATTCGCGAGCAACACGCCTTCGGTGAACATGAAGAGTCCGCGCAGCAGAAACGCGCATCCGAACTGTGCGAAGTAGCGTTTGCCGTTGTAGAGATACTGCACGCCGAGCAGGCAGGCCGTCGACAGATTGAGAATGCCGCCGGCAGAGACGAGGAAGAACGTCAGCAATGGATTCACGGCGCCTTCGAGGGCGCGAGCGAGAAATCCAGCGAGGGTGAGCGCGGCACACGCAACCAAGATCGTAGTCGCGGCAACGCGATTGCCCTGTTCGGTACGGCTGATGGTACTTTTCATAGTTGTTATTCGCCAATCAACGACCTCGTGCCTCGCGCACGATCGCCTTTTACCGTCCAACTATTGCGCCCGTCACTGGCCGCAAGGTCGTAGCCTCGCGTTACCGTCACGTTTCCCCGATTTCACGCTAAATAGTTGAAAACTAAGATAAACATCGGAGAATACACGAGTTTCTCCGGGTTGGCATCCGTTTCGAAGACGGCACTCTAATTTCCCTTCCGCCTCTCGGAAGCACGCGGATTTCAGACGATTTTTGCACCGTTTTCGGGCGTGCGAAAGCGCCGCGTCGCCCGGAGAAAATAATTCGCTGCGACACAATGATCCGCTCTGCGAAACATCGAAATGATGAAATTCGGGACGCCGTTAGCGCACTTCTCGCAACGCCAGTGATGACGGGGGATTGCCGCGCGTGCAATTAATTCGTTGTCCGATTCATATGAGAAATATGCGATGTAATATCGTGTAAATCCATGGGATTTATCGCGATAAACGGGCTACGGGTTGGCATCGACGCACTATCTGTACTAAAATAAAAAAAGCCAATCGCTTCGATTGGTCCATAGAAACAGAAGCAAAAGCGTTGCCGGTGTTCCTCGTTGCGCCGGTGAGCAGTTCCATCATGCAATGAGTTTGTGCGGTAAAACATTCGCGCGCTTTCAATGAGCGTGCATCGAGAGGCCCAGGCGCCCACGGCGTCGAAAGCTCGTCTCTCATGTCGCATTTCGCGACGCCTGGTTCGTCACCGTTGTCTTCCACAGACCTTCGGAGCGAACACTTCACAATTCGCAAGGCAGCTAACAGTTGTCATGCTTGTTTGACCGCGTTGTCACGCGGGGCGATTGCTATTGCCTCGCGCCAGCGCTGCCAACCCATTCAAAGGGAGCATGAACGTGGCGAAGCAGTATCGCATTCTCTATTTGGCCGGCTTCGGACTGCTCGGTGTGGCCGCAGCAGTCACCGGCCTGGGGTATTGGCTGGGCGTGGATACGCTCGCCAAATACCGGGGCGACCTGGTGTATTACACCCAACAACACCTTAAGCTCGTGGCGATATCGATGGCGATGGCCATTGCCGTCGGCGTGCCCGCAGGGGTGTTGATCTCACGGCCCAAGTTCGAGAAACATGCCGAACGCGCCGTGCAGATCTTCAATATCGGCAACACGCTGCCGTCGCTCGCCGTACTGGCGTTGTCGATGGCCGTGCTCGGTATCGGTGACCGGCCCGCCATTCTGGCGCTGTGGCTCGCGTCGCTGCTGCCCATCGTGCGCAACGCCTACGAAGGCTTGCGACAAGTACCGCCCGCATTGCGGGAATCGGCACGAGGCATGGGCATGACGCCCGCGCAAGTGCTGTTCCGCGTGGATCTGCCCAACGCCATGCCGGTCATCATCGGCGGCATTCGCACCTCGCTCGCGATCAATGTCGGCACTGCGCCGCTCGCGTTCCTGATCGGTGCGGACAGTCTGGGACAACTGATCTTCCCGGGTATCTATCTGAACGACCAGACGAAGTTGCTTCTCGGCGCTGCCGGGACTGCACTGCTCGCGCTCGTGCTCGACGGCATCGTCGCATTCACGAGCGGGCTCTGGTTCGCACGTCACGGCGCCCCCGCGCGCTAAGACCACGGAGACCTATACGTATGCAAGTTTCATTTCCTCGTACGCTCGCCCAAGCCATGCCGCGCTGGATGCGGCTGCTCGGGGCGGCCTGTCTCGCGCTTGGCGTGATGGCCACGAGCGCCACCGCACAGGCCGCGACGCTTACCATCGGCGGCAAGAACTTCACCGAGCAACTGATCCTCTCGGAGATGACGGCGCAGTACCTGCGCAGCAAAGGGTACGACGTCGAACTCAAGAACGGTCTGGGCAGCGTGGTCATGCGCCAGGGCATGGAGAGCAATCAGCTCGACATCGTCTGGGAGTACACCGGCACGTCGTTGATCGTCTACAACAAAGTCACCGAGAAGCTCGATCCGCAGCAGACCTATGAGCGCGTGAAAGACCTCGACGGCAAGATCGGCATCATCTGGCTCAATCCGTCGGCGCTCAACAACACCTACGCCTTCGCCATGCCGGGCAAGATCGCCCGCGAAGAAGGCGTTGAGACGGTCTCGCAGCTCATCGACCGCTTCCGCGCGAATCCGAAGATGCAGTTCGCCTTCGACATGGAGTTCGTCGGCCGCTCGGATGGTCTGGAGCCGATGGAGCAACTGTACGACTTCCACCTCGAGCGACCCAACATCAAGCAGATGGACCCCGGCCTCGTGTACACGGCGCTCAAGAATGAGCAGATCGACGCCGGTCTCGTCTACACGAGCGACGGTCGCAACAAGGGTTTCGATCTGAAGGTACTGACGGACGACAAGGGTTTCTTCCCGGCATATGCGGCCACGCCCGTCGTGCGCAAGGAAGTGCTCGATGCCAACCCCAAGCTCGCCGACGAACTCAACGCGCTGTCCGCGAAGATCAATAGCGAGAACATGAGCGACATGAACGCGAAGGTCGACATCGACCATCGCGGGGTGGCGCGCGTGGCGAGCGACTTCCTCAAGCAGGAAGGACTGGTGCAGTGATGGCGTTTGCCGTCGTTGCCCCTGATGGTTACTGACTGAGGAGTCCCATGATTGAATTTCTGACGCATAACTGGCACCGCATCCTGACCCTGACGGGGCAGCATGCGTGGCTGGTGGCCGCATCGGTCGGGGCGGCCATCGTGGTCGGCGTGCCGCTCGGCGTGCTGGTCACGCGTTTTCGCTGGTTGTCGGGTGCCGTGCTTGGCCTGGCGACCGTTGTCCTCACAATCCCGTCGATCGCGCTGTTCGGTCTGATGATCCCGGTACTGTCGGTCTACGGCATGGGGATCGGACCGGCACCGGCCGTCGCCGCCGTCTTTCTGTATTCGCTGCTGCCGATCATGCGCAACACGAGTCTTGCGCTGCGGCAGATCGACCCGAGCATCCGCGAAGCGGGTATCGGCATTGGCATGACGTTCTGTCAGCGTCTGCGCCTGGTGGAATTGCCGCTGGCCGTGCCGGTGGTACTGGGCGGCGTGCGCACGGCCGTCGTGATGAATATTGGCGTGATGGCCATTGGCGCCATCGTCGGGGCCGGCGGTCTCGGGGTGTTGATCACCCAGGGGATCAGCCAGAGCGACACCCGGCAGCTTGTCGTGGGTGCGGTCATGGTGAGTTTGCTCGCCATCGTTGCCGACACCCTGTTGCACCGCCTGCAGCGCGTGCTGACACCCAAAGGAATCCGAACCGTATGATTACACTCGACAATCTCACTAAAAGCTTCGTCCAGAAGGACGGCACGCCCGTGACCGCGGTCAATTCGGTCAGCCTGGAGGTGCCGCCCGGCGAAATCTGCGTCTTCCTCGGCCCGTCGGGCTGCGGCAAGACGACTACGCTCAAGATGATCAACCGGCTGATCAAGCCGACGTCCGGGCGCATTCTGCTCAACGGCGAAGACACCGGCAACATCAACGAAATCGAATTGCGCCGCCACATCGGCTATGTGATCCAGCAGATCGGTCTGTTCCCGAACATGACCATCGAGGAGAACATCACTGTCGTGCCCCGCCTGCTCGGGTGGGACAAGAAGCGTTGCCGTGAGCGCGCCATCGAACTGATGGGCATGGTGGCGCTCGATCCGAAGCGCTACCTGTCGCGCTATCCACGCGAACTGTCGGGCGGACAACAGCAGCGTATCGGCGTGATTCGCGCGCTGGCCGCCGACCCGCCAGTGCTGCTGATGGATGAACCGTTCGGCGCTGTCGACCCGATTAACCGAGAGTCGATTCAGAACGAGTTCTTCCAGATGCAGCGTCAACTGGGCAAGACCGTCATCATGGTCAGCCATGATATCGACGAAGCGATCAAGCTGGCCGACCGCATCGCGATCTTCCGTCAGGGGCGTCTCGTGCAGTACGCGCAACCCGACGCACTGCTGGCACGTCCGGTCGACGAGTTCGTGGCGAGCTTCGTGGGACATGACCGAATTCTGAAGCGTCTGTTGCTGGTGCGCGCAGAGGATGCGACCACGCCGCAGCCGACCGTCAAGCCGCAGACCACGCTGGCTGAGGCGTACGGCATGATGGACGAACTCGACACGCGCTCGCTGGTCGTGGTTGACGAGAACGCGCGTGCATTGGGTTACATTGCCCGTCGCGATACGCGTCATGCGCAAGGGACGTGCGGTGAGCGAGTGCGTGACTTCAAGGCATCGGCTGCCGCGGGCGACAACTTGCGGGTGTTGCTCTCGCGCATGTACGAACACAATCTGGCATCGCTGCCGGTATTGGGTGACGACAATCAGTATCTCGGCGAGGTGACGCAGGATTCCATCGCCGACTATCTGAGTTCGGGTAAGTCGCGAGGCAATGGCGGCGGCACGATCACGGCACCGTCGTTGCCTGGTGCGCCGAACGTGGTGGCAAGCGTTCCGTTCGGGGCGACGGTGTAAGTTGACTGACGTCTTGAGGCGATTGCGCATCAGGTAGTCGATCGGACGGACGTCGGTGACGTTCATCCGACAAGTCAGAGAATGACGGCCCGAGGCGGCCGTCATTTTTGCATTCACAAGCCCTGCGGGGCGGTAGGGATCAACAGTAGCAAGGAGTTGCGGGATGACGTGGGAAGCGATGATGGCGTGGCTCGAGAACGCGCCCTGGGCGCGGATGGTCGTGGCGTTGGCGCTGCTGATCGTGGTGGCGCTGCTGGTGCAGGCAGTGGCGCAGTTTGTGATCGTTCGCGTTGTGCGTATTGTCGTGCAGCGCACCGCCAATCGCTGGGACGACGCGTTACTCGCGCATCGCGTGTTTCATCGTGCGGCGCGCATTTTGCCGTATCTCGTGATTCAGTTCGGTATCGCCTGGGTGCCGGATCTGCCGCCCAAGGCGGCGATGGTGATCAGCAACGTCGCGCTCGCGACGACGCTGCTATACGCCACACTGGCCATTGCGGGCATTCTCAACGCCGCTCAGACCGTCTATGCGCAGTCGGAGCACGCACGCACGCGTTCGATCAAAGGGTATGTGCAGTTAGGCAAGATCGCGCTGTATGTGGTGGCGGCGATTGCCATCGTCGCCACGATCATTGACCGCTCGCCGTGGCTGCTGCTCTCGGGGCTCGGGGCGATGTCGGCGGTACTGCTGCTGGTGTTCAAGGACACGATCATGTCGTTCGTTGCCAGCGTGCAGCTCACGTCGAACGACATGCTGCGTGTGGGGGACTGGATCGAGATGCCGCAGGTCGGGGCCGATGGCGACGTGGTGGATATCGCGCTGCACACGGTGAAGGTGCAGAACTGGGACAAGACGATCACTACGATCCCGACATGGCGCTTGATTTCCGAGAGCTTCCGCAACTGGCGCGGCATGCAGCAGTCGGGTGGTCGGCGGATCAAGCGCACGCTGTGCGTCGACGCGGGCAGTGTCGGATTTCTCGACGAAGCGGAGATTGCGCGTCTGTCGAAGTTGCATCTGCTGGGGTCGTATCTGACGGACAAGCAGCGCTTGCTGGCAGATGCGAATGCGGCACTGGGTGTGGCGGCGGGGGTGCCGGCGAACACGCGGCGTCTGACGAACATCGGCACGTTCCGCGAGTATGCGTTGGCGTATCTGAAGGCGCATCCGAACATTCACGAGGGCATGACGTGCATGGTGCGCTCGCTTCAGCCGTCGGCAACGGGGATTCCGGTCGAACTGTACTGCTTCACCAACACGACCGCGTGGGCCGAGTACGAACGCGTGCAGGGTGACGTTTTCGATCACCTGCTGGCCATCCTGCCCGAGTTCGGCCTGCGCATGTACCAGAACCCGGCAGGCGCGGATCTGGTGCGATGGCAAGGGCAGCGGGCGGCGTAAGCGCGCAATGACAACGTCCGATGCCGAATCGTCCTGAACACACATCGGATTTTCGGCGTTTCGCTTCAGGAATATTCCGGAATACTTTCGACTTCGTTTACTTCGACCTTCCAGACTGCGACGATGCCTCTTAATCCACGCAAGAGGGAACGGGGGGATCGCATCGGAGGGGAATATGAGTGAAAGAGACGAAGTGAGATTTATGACGAGTGCGGTGAGCGAAACGTCCGCTGTTGAACTCGGCGACGTTGATAGCGACGAGGCGTTGCAGTTATGGAGTTTTGGCAATGACTTCGACGACGAGGAGTGGACGTGGTGAAACGAGGCGAAGTCTGGGTCGTTTCCCTGGACCCTGCAGTTGGATGTGAGATCAGGAAGACGCGACCTTGTGTCGTGATCTCTCCGCCCGATATGCACAAGTCACTGCGGACAGTGATCGTCGCGCCGATGACGTCGTCACCACACGCGTCTCGGTATCGAATCCCGGCGATGTTTGCCGGGCGGCGCGGGGTGGTGACGCTTGATCAAGTCAGAGCGATTGATCGGCGACGTTTGGTTCGACATGTCGGTGCGCTTGACTGCGAGGTGCTGAGAGCGACGATGGGAGGACTGCGGGATGTTTTCTCGGACGAATCGGAAGACTCGCACATCGAACGTTGCGACTGACGTTATGCTGGGCGCCGCATCGAAGGCAACAACAAAAAGGGCTCCCGTGGGAGCCCTCTCTGATTCGGCGCAACGCGCAAACGCGTTGCCGCGTCGGCGTTACGCTGCCGATTTGTCGAGCGTCGGATAGTCGACGTAGCCTCGGGCGTCGCCGCCGTACAGCGTGTCTCGATCCAGTTCGTTGAATGGGCCGCCGAGCTTGAGGCGTTCCACCAGATCCGGGTTGGAGATGAACGGCTTGCCGAACGCGATCAGATCCGCCAGGTTTTCCTTGCGTGCCTTGATGGCGAGTGCGAGGTCATAACCGTTGTTGGCCATGAACGTGCCCTTGAAGAGGTGACGCAGCGTCTGCAGATCGAAGCCGCCTTCTACTTCACGCGGACCACCCGTTGCACCTTCGACCACGTGCAGGTACACGAGGCCGAAACGGTTGAGCTGCTCGACGGCGTACGTGAACACCGGTTCCGGGTTGCTGTCGCCGCAATCGTTCGCCGGGCTGATCGGCGAGAGACGAATGCCCACGCGCTCGGCACCCCATACCTCGACGACGGCTTGCGTGACTTCCAGCGTCAGACGCACACGATTCTCGATGCTGCCGCCGTACTGGTCGGTGCGATGGTTCGTCTTGTCGCGCATGAACTGATCGAGCAGATAGCCGTTCGCCGCGTGAATTTCCACGCCGTCGAAACCGGCGCGCTTCGCGCACTCGGCCGCATGACGATATTGCTCGATGATGCCCGGAATCTCGGACGTCTCAAGCGCACGCGGCGTCGGATGCGGCTCGAAACCATGTTCGGTGAAGGCCTTGCCGGCCGGTTGAATCGCCGACGGCGCGACCGGCAGTGCGCCGTCAGGCTGCAGCGACGGGTGCGAGATACGACCGACGTGCCAGAGCTGGCAGAAAATCTTGCCGCCCTTGGCGTGCAGGGCGTCAGTCACCTGCTTCCAGCCAGCGATCTGTGCTTCGGTATAGATGCCCGGCGTGAAGGCGTAGCCCTTGCCTTGCTGCGAGATGTTGGTGGCTTCACTGATGATGAGGCCGGCCGAGGCGCGTTGGGCGTAGTACTCGGCGACGATCGGACCCGGGACGTCACCGGCACCGGCGCGGCTGCGCGTGAGCGGTGCCATGACGACACGGTTGCTGAGTTCGAGCGGGCCGAGCGTGTATGGGGAGAAAAGGTCCGTGTCCAGCGCGGAGAGTTGGGTGTGTTGCGAGTCCGTCATTGCTGAAGGTCCTGTGAAAGTGGGGGTTGCTGTGCTGCACAAAACTTGCACAGGTTACGACAATTCTTCTGGCCGTGCTGACGACCCTCAGCCAGGACGGCCACGCCCTTGCACCATGCGACTCGCCGGATTCCCTGCACCAAAACGGGGAGGTCCGACGGGGCGTGGAAGGCCTCAGGCGCCGGCTGTCACAGGGCGCTTCGGCGCATGCGGTGCGATACGCAACACCATGAACGCGCCGATGATGCACACGCCGCCCGAGAGCATCGATGCCATCGTGTAGTTGCCCAGCGTGGCGCGCAGCGAACCAGCCACAAGTGCCGCCGTCGCCGCACCGAGCTGGTGGCCGGCCACGATCCAGCCGAACACGATCGGGGCCATCGCCTTGCCGAAGACATCGGTCGTCAGGCGCACCGTCGGCGGTACGGTCGCGATCCAGTCCAGACCGTAGAACAGAGCGAAGAGCGGAATGCCGAAGAAGTCGAAACCGAAGGCGTACGGCAAATAGATCAGCGACAGGCCGCGCAGCCCGTAGTACCAGAACAGCAGCACACGGCTGTTGTAGCGATCCGAGAGCCAGCCCGATGCCGTGGTGCCCACGAGATCGAGCACGCCCATCGCCGCGAGAATGCCCGCACCCTTGACTTCGGAGATGCCGTAGTCGCCGCACATCGCGATGAAGTGCGTGCCGATGTAACCATTGGTGCTCGCGCCGCAAATGAAGAAACTGAAGAACAGCAGCCAGAAGTCACGCTTGCCGGCCGCCATGCGCAATGCCGACAGCGCGGTCGTGAGCGGATTGCCTTGAGTGAGCGGGGCGTCGGGAGCGTCTTCCGGTGCGCCGACCGGACGCAGTCCGACCGAACCCGGACGCTCCGGCACAAGGAGCGCCACCAGCGGCAGAACCAGCGCAGCCACCACTGCCACGATCAACACCACTGGCCGCCAGCCGTAGTTTTCGGTGATCGCGGCCATGATCGGCAGAAACACCATCTGGCCCGTGGCCGAGCTGGCCGTGAGGATACCCATCGCCAAGCCGCGATGGGTGTGGAACCAGCGGTTCGACACCGTGGCCGCCAGCGTAACGGCTGCCACACCCGTACCACCACCGACCATCACGCCCCAGATCAGCACCATCTGCCACGGGGCCGTCATCAGCGAGGAGAGCGCCGTGCCCGATGCGAGTAACAGCAACGCCACCATGACCGTCGGGCGAATGCCGAAACGCTGCATGGCCGCGGCGGCAAACGGGCCGGTCAGGCCATAGAGCGCCAGATTGACGGAAATCGCCAGAGAAATCGTGGCGCGGCTCCAGCCGAAGTCATGCTCGAGCGGCACCATCATGACGCTTGGCGTCGCACGAATGCCCGCCGAGGCGAGCAGGACCAGGAAAATTACGCCGACGACGATCCATCCATAGTGGAAGCGTCCGTCAATGCGCTTTGCAAGTGCAGCCTTCATGGCGGAAATCCTTGCTGCGGTTCGGTTTTGTTGCCCAAACCGGGAACGTTTGCGAGAACCGGACTGTCTACGTTCATCAACGGATTTGTGACAGATCGGTAACATGAGGTTGCCATGTTATGAACCGATCGGTAACATGTCAAGTATTCCTTTGCGACGGCAGGGCTTTGTCCGGCGTCGCAAATCACGGCTTCACTGCTTTGGGAGCGCCAGACAATGGCCAAATCGACAACGCCCGTACCGCTGGTACCGCCCGTAGGGCCTGATTTGCCAGAACCGGCGAAAGCAGGCGTGGAGGCGGCTGCCAAGGGCGAGAACACGGCAGCACCGGCACCGGCAGGTCGCCGCAGCGCCGCGTCGCGCGCAGGCAAGACGGGGCGGCATGTCACGCCTGCGCCGGTCGCCCAGCAGTATTTGCTCAACGCAGCAGTGGAACTGTTCCACGCGGAAGGGGTGCGCTCGGTAGGGGTGGATGCGGTCGTCAAGCGTGCCGGCGTGAACAAGATGTGCCTGTATCGCCAGTTCGCGTCGAAGGACGAGCTGATTCTCGCGTACCTCGATCACATGCAGACGGCGAGTCTGGCGCGTATCGACGAGAGCATAGCGAAACGGGCGGGCGAGCCGCGCGCGCAGATGCTGCAAATCTTCGTGGATCTTTCCGAGCGGGCGAGCAAGCCCGGCTATCGCGGGTGCCCGTTCGTGAACGTGGCGGCCGAATTCCCCGATCCGGAGCATGCGGCGCGCAAGTCGGTGGTGAATTACAAGGCGGAAGTGGTACAGCGCTTTACGGCACTCGCCACGGCCGCTGGTTTGCAGAAACCGGCGCCGCTGGTCGATGCGCTATCGCTGATTCTCGAAGGCGCCTATGCCGCGAGCCAGACCTTTGGGCCGGGATCGCCGCCGTTGCGCATCCTGCCGACGGTGGCGCGTCAGATCATCGACGCCGGGATGGCGGGCAAGCTGGACGCGGCCTGAGCTTCAGGCCGCGTAGCTCACATTGAGACGCGTCAGGCGCGTCGATCTATCAGGCGGCGAGCCGCTGAAGGGCCACTGCTGCTGTGCCGCGGGCGCCGGATGCGGCGTTCAACTGACTCTCTGAGGTCATGCGAAACGCTGCGACCGCCTGGTCGAGTGCTCGGGCCTGATCTTCCATCGACGCGGCTGCCGCAGCCGCCTGTTCCACAAGCGCGGCGTTCTGCTGCGTGACCTCATCCATTTGCGTGACGGCGCGACCGACCTGCTCGATGCCATGGCTCTGCTCGGCAGACGCCGCCGAAATCTCCCCCATGATGTCGGTGACGCGTCGCACGGCTTGCACCACGTCGTGCATCGTCTGACCTGCCTGCGCCACGAGAATCGAGCCGTCCTGCACGCGGCCGTTCGAAGACTCGATCAACTCCTTGATCTCCTTGGCCGCGGCCGCACTGCGCTGGGCAAGCGTGCGCACTTCGCCGGCAACGACCGCGAAGCCGCGCCCCTGCTCACCGGCGCGCGCGGCTTCCACGGCGGCGTTGAGCGCAAGGATGTTTGTCTGGAACGCAATGCCATCGATCACGCTGATGATGTCGACCACCTTGCCTGAGCTGTGCGAGATGCCTTCCATCGTCTCGACCACCTGATCGACGACTTGCCCGCCGCGCACAGCGATGGCCGACGCATTCTCGGCCAGTTGGCTAGCCTGACGGGCGTTGTCGGCATTCTGGCGGACGGTCGACGTGAGCTGTTCCATCGACGAGGCGGTTTCTTCCAGCGCCGCTGCCTGCTGCTCGGTGCGTGCCGACAAGTCGATATTCCCTTCGGCAATTTCGCGCGCCGCGAGCGTGATGGCGCTCGTGCCGCCGCGAATGCGTCCGATCATCTGCTGGAGGTTGCCTTGCATACGCTGCATCGCGAAGAGCAGGCTGGCGCCGTCTCCCTGACGCAGGCGCACTTGCGTGAGCAGGTCGCCGTCGGCGATACGGGTGGCGATGTCGGCCGCATACTCGGGCTCACCGCCGAGGCTTTGCTGGACGTTACGAATGATGAGCAGCATGACGCCTGACACCGCCAGGCCGATCACGGCCAGCATCGCGCCCCAGCGGAGCAGTGCGCCGATGAAGGCGGCATTGATGTCGTCGACGTACACGCCGGTCGTCAGGTACCAGTCCCACGGCGAATACGCGCCCACGCGACTGATCTTCTCGACAGGTTTCTCCGAGCCGGGCTTCGGCCAGAGATAGGTGACGAACGGGTTATCGGTACGCGCAGCCGCGACGATGTCGGAAAACATGAGTTTGCCCGAGGGATCGCGGAACTGGCTCATGTCCTTGCCTTCGAGCTTGGGGTTGACCGAGTTCAGCACGATCACGCGCTGCGAGTTCAAGATACCGAAATAATTCTCGCCGTCGTAGCGGATCGCACCGATCTGCTCGCGCGCGAGCTTTTGCGCGTCGGCAACGCTGATCTCACCGCGCTCGGCGCGTGCGGCGTAATGCTTGACCAGACTCAGGCCCGAATCGACCACGTGTGTCAGGCCCGCACGGCGCTCGGCGAGCATGGTGTCGCGCTGTGCCCACGCGCCCCAGACCGCCATGGCCAGCAGGCTGACCCACATCAACGCGACCGCAGACCACAACTTCGCTTTCAAACTCAACTGCTGCATCACTTCGTCTTCCCCACGGGTTCCGCTTTGGTGTCACTTTCGCGGCGGCCGCGCGTGACGTGTCGCCACGTCCGTGCGGTCCGATTGTCGATCGATTGTCAGTGCTCCTGATGAGAACACGGACCAGACGTGTGCTAACGGCAGTCCGGGAAAGGACTTGAGTGTGAAGTGGGGGAAGGCTGACGCCGCTGCGGGTGACTTATCCGTGAATCACTACCAGCAGGCCGCGCGCCACGGATTTACCGATATTGCGGATGGCATGGGCGCGGTCGGCGGGATAACGCGCGGTCTCGCCCGGTTTGGCGCGACGCGCGAAGTGTTCGACCTCGACATCGACCTGACCGTCGAACACCGTGAAATGCTCGCGCGTGCCCGGATCGTGCGGTTCGGACACGAGTGCCGCACCCGGTTGCAGCGTTAGCTCATACCACTCGTATTTGCCGGCCAACTCCATCGGCCCGAGGATTTTCAACTGGTAAGCGTGCTCCGCCCCTGCCAGCGTGGGAATCTCGTGCTTGCCGATCACGCGCACCGGCTCGGGGTCGCCCGACGGGGCGCCGAGCAATTGGTCGAGCCGCACGCCCAGCGCGTTGGCCAGCCGCCACGCCACGGCGATGGTCGGGTTGGCCTTGTCGCGCTCGATCTGCGAGAGCATCGACTTCGAGACGCCGGAAGCGCGCGAGAGGGTCTCGAGCGTCATTCCGCGCTCTTTGCGCAGTTGCTGAATCATGTCGCCGACAGGCGGCGGGGTGACCGCCGGCACCGCCGATGCAGCGGGAGTACTTGCCATATGAATTCCGGGATATTAGAATTTTCCAATATATTGAAACTTGTTCAATATAAAGTATAGTTTCCGATAAGGTGAATGGCTGCATGGTAGCAGAGCCCCCGCGCCGTTCACGCGTTGCTTTTGGCATGACTTATGAACGCCGGCGGTATTCACCGATACCCTCGGATTCGTCTGGCGGCGCCGTACCACGGCGCGCGCCGACCGCACACAGGAGATGCGCACGATGACCGCACACACCCCGGAAGCCCGCGAGGGCTTCTACCGTCAACTGACCGAACGACTGGAAGACACGCGCCGCCAGGGCCTTTTCAAGCAGGAACGCGTGCTCATGTCGCGGCAGGGGCCGGAGGTCATGTGCGACGACGGGCAGACGCGTATCAACCTGTGCGCCAACAACTATCTGGGACTGTCGGGCAGCGAGGCCCTCGTCAAGGCGGGGCAAAAGGCGCTCGAAGACTTCGGTTTCGGCCTGTCGTCGGTGCGCTTCATCTGTGGCACGCAAGGCCCGCACAAAGACCTTGAGGCCCGCATCGCCGCGTATCTGGGCACGGAAGACGCGATCCTCTACGCCGCCGCGTTCGATGCCAACGGTGGTGTGTTCGAGCCGCTGTTCGACGAGCAGGACGCCATCATCTCCGACGCCCTCAACCACGCCTCGATCATCGATGGCGTGCGGCTTTGCAAGGCGCAGCGTCTGCGCTACGCCCACAACGACATGGACGACCTCGAGCGCCAGTTGCAAGCGGCGGCCGGGGCGCGCCATCGCATCATCGTCACCGACGGTGTGTTCTCGATGGACGGCACCATTGCGCAACTCGACCGTATCGTGGCACTGGCCGAGCAATACGGCGCGCTCATCATGATCGACGAATGTCACGCGACCGGCTTCATGGGGCCGACGGGGCGCGGCACGCATGAGCATCACGGTGTGCTGGGCAAGATCGACATCATTACCGGCACGCTGGGCAAGGCGCTCGGCGGTGCGATGGGTGGCTTTACGGCGGGGCGTCGCGAGGTGATCGAGACGCTGCGTCAGCGCTCGCGTCCGTACCTCTTTTCGAACAGCCTCGCGCCGGCCATCGTCGGCACGTCTCTCGCGGTGTTCGACGAACTCGAACATTCGTCGGCGCGACGCGAGCAATTGCACGAGAACACCGCGTTCTTTCGCAAGGAAGTGGCGGCGCTGGGTTTCACCATCAAGCCGGGCACCCACCCGATCGTGCCCGTCATGCTCTTCGACGCCACGCTTGCCCAGCGCTTCGCGCAGCGGCTCTATGAGCTGGGCGTGATCGCCACAGGCTTCTTCTATCCGGTGGTGCCGCAGGGCCAGGCGCGCGTGCGCGTGCAGCTTTCAGCGGCGCACACCCGCGAACACCTGACCCGGGCATTGGCGGCATTCGCTCAGGCCGGCAACGAACTCGGCATTCTCAAGCAAGGTTGAACATGGAACGCATCCTCATCATTGGCGCCAACGGGCAGATCGGCAGCGAACTCGTCGAGGCGCTGGCTGCGCAGTACGGCAACGAGAATGTCGTCGCCACCGACATCGCGCCGGGACCGTCGCGCCACCCGGTGCATTACGAGACGCTCGACGTGCTCGATGCCGCGCGTCTGACCGCGCTCGTCGAGCGCTTCGGCATTACGCAGATCTTCCATCTGGCGGCGCTGCTCTCGGCCACCGGCGAGACACGCCCGCTCCAGGCCTGGACGCTCAACATGAACGGCTTGCTCAACGTGCTCGAGCTGGCGCGCGAACGCAAGGGACTGCGAGTGTTCTGGCCGTCGTCGATTGCCGCGTTCGGCCCGCACACGCCGGCCGTCGAAACGCCGCAACTGGCCATCATGGATCCGACCACGATGTACGGCATCAGCAAGCAGGCAGGCGAGCGGCTGTGCGAGTACTACTTCACGAAGTTCGGTGTGGACGTGCGAAGCCTGCGCTATCCGGGCGTTATCAGCTACAAGACGCCCCCCGGCGGCGGCACGACCGATTACGCCATCGAGATATTTCAGGCGGCGCGTCGCGGCGAGACCTACACCTGCTTTCTGAAGGAAGACGCGACGCTGCCCATGATCCACATGCCCGATGCCGTGCGCGCCACGCTCGAATTGATGAATGCGGACGCCTCACGGCTGCGCGTGCGCTCGTCGTACAACGTGGCCGGGGTGAGCTTCGACCCCGCCACGCTGGCCGCAGCGATTGCGCGTCGCGTGCCGGGCTTCACGCTCAAGTACGCGCCGGACTTCCGTCAGGCAATTGCCGAGACGTGGCCGCATACGCTGGACGATACGCACGCTCGCTATGACTGGGGCTGGCAACCGGCCTTCGGTCTGGACGCCATGGTCGACGACATGCTGGCCAACGTGCCGTTGGACTGGCACGCACCGGCCTTGGGACATGCTGCATGAAGCCACATGAAGTCGCTTGAAGCCGCCTGAGGGAGGGGCTTGCCGCGCCGCTTACTTCGGGTGATGCACCGCGTAGTAGGCGAGCGCGGCGACAACCGCGCAGGTCACGGCGAAGGCGCGGCGGCGCCAGCGGTGGGCGGAGGTGAAGGTGATGGCCCGCCCGCGGCCTTCTTCTTTGGAATGGTAGTAGCTCATATTGCGCCTTCTCGGGTCTGATACACGGTCTTCGCCGCGGAAAGAACCTGCCCGAGCGTCCGTCAATGCGCCCCCCCGGGCGCAGGACAGGCAGGTTCTGCGTCGATTATGCGACTGCACAAAAACGACTGCTAATCAGTATCTTTACCGATAGGTGTGGCCTTTTTGACACGGTCACGCGAGGCATTGCACGTTTCGACGGCGTCATCGAAAACGCCCGATATCCCCACTTCTGTGTCTGTACCGGTCGCCGCGGCCCATCCCTTGGGCCTGGTTCGGCAGGTGTCTCGATCCGCGTGAGTCTTGCCTTGCGAAGCTTGCGCAGAATTCACATTTCCCCGCTTGCGCAGCGCGGCACGCGCTGAAACAATCCGGAAAACGGTGGCAACGTTGATGGCCACTTCCGAGCCGTCGTTGAGATCACGCCTGGGGAGGGTCGTGCCATGACGCCGAACACGCGCCGCACCATCGCTTGCGGCCAATGCGGAACCGCCATCACGCGCGCCGCATTCGTCTTCATTGCCGCCGGAGTGTGTGCGGCCAATGTCCATGCGCAGGAAGCCATGCTGCGCGCCAACAATCAGGTCTGGGTCGATGCCGGTGCGCAGCAGTTGCACTACTGGGAAAACATCGGGCCTGGCAAGAGCGATTCCGAACGGGGCACGACCGCGGCATTTGCGCTTGGGGCATCGACCCAGCGGGAGTTGTTCGGCGTGTCCAATCTTTATTTCAGCGGCTCGGTGCACGTGGCGCACGGCAACGTCGATTACGGCGGCTATCTTGCCGACTTCGCGGGCCGCGTCGTCCAGCCGAATTACGAGATGAATACGCGCTCGACGGCCACAGACGTCACGCTCAAGGCCGGCAAGGCGTTGCCATTCCACCTCGGCACCTGGAACGCACAGGTGATCCCGTACGTGAGCTACAGCTACCGGGACTGGATTCGCGACAGCCGCCGCGATCCGTACGGTTTCTACGAGCGCTATCGCCATCACGTGATCGGGGGCGGCCTCATGGGGCAGCTCGAATTGACGCCGAAACTGGTGGCGACCGCCGACGTCCGTGCGGGCGCGATGGTCGGGGCGTCGATGACGCTCGCGGGCTCGCAGAATACGTTCACCCTCGGCAACAAGCCGGTCGTTGTGGCGGGCTTCGGACTTGACTACGCGGTTGCGCGGAACTTCCACGTGAACGCGACGTACGAGTGGTCTCGCTTCCAGTACGGGCGCTCCAGTGCCACGCAGGTGACGCCCGGGGTGAATGCCTACGAACCCGATTCGAAGACGATCAACCAGACATGGATGATCGGCGCGGGCTACGCGTTCTGACAAAAGACAACGCCGCGCAGTCGGACGACCCGCGCGGCGTTGATTTCCCGCCCCAAACCCGGTGGACGACGATCAGGTCGCGCCTTCCACGTCCTCGAGACTGAACGTCTCCGTGTGGTCGTTGTACGAGAAGATCTCGGCGTAGCGGCCCCAGTTGATGGCGGTCTCCAGCGTTTCCTGCGCGAGATCGTCCGACATCGAATCTTCCAGTTCCTGCTCGAAACGCACGCGTGGCGCACGTTGCCCACGACGTTCCTGCAACACCGAGCGAATCTTCGCGGCGAGCGGCACGTGACGCAGCAGATGCTCCGCGAACAGCACCTTGCGTTCTTGCGTGCTCACGTCCACGAAACGTTTGCCCGCGGCGGTCAGCAGAATGTCGCCTTCCTTGAGTTCCGCGAAGCCCAACTGGTCGAGAATTTCGGCCACCGGGAAGAGGTCGTCGACCTCGAGCAACAGTGTCTGCGCAATTTCCGGCAAGTCGGCACGGCCGTTGTACGGCGGGCCGGCGAGCGCTTCGAGCAGACCGGCCATCAGGTTGGTCGACACTTCGTGCAGCGGGCTCGACAGCTCCAGCGGCATCTTCTGCGTGGTGTGCGCGTTGCGGCGCGAGGTCATCAGCGCATAGATGTCGTCGACCATTTTGCGGAAGGCGGGGTCGAGTCGGTTGCGACGGTGCGGGAACGGCACCTTGATCTCGGCGACCACCCGGCCCGGATTCGACGAGAGCACCAGAATGCGGTCGCACATGAACACGGCTTCTTCAATGTTGTGCGTGACGATCAGGATCGACTTGATCGGCAACTGACGCTGGCTCCACAGATCGAGCAGGTCGGTACGCAGCGTCTCGGCAGTCAGGACGTCGAGTGCGGAGAACGGCTCGTCCATGAGCAGCAGCGTGGGGTTGACCACAAGCGCGCGAGCGAAGCCCACCCGCTGGCGCATGCCGCCCGAGAGTTCGCGGGGATAGGCGTTCTCGAAGCCGTCCAGACCGATCAGGTCGATGGCCGCGAGCGCGCGCTTGCGACGCTCCTTCGGCTCGACGCCGAGTGCTTCGAGACCGGCTTCCACGTTCTGCATCACGGTCAGCCACGGGAACAGCGCGAAGGTCTGGAACACCATCGCCACGCCCTCGGGCGGGCCTTCGAGCGGCTGGCCGAGGTAGCGGATATCGCCCGAGCTGGGCTGAATCAGACCGGCGATGATGCGCAACAGCGTCGACTTGCCCGAGCCGGAGCGGCCGAGCATGCCGACGATTTCGCCTTCGTGCAGTTGCAGGTTCACGCCGTCGAGCACCTGGCGCTCGTCGCCGCCCTTGCGGAAGCCGCGGCTGACGTTGGCGAGCGAGAAGATCTCTTTTCCGGCAATCGGATGGTGGGTATCGTTCGGCATCACGGTCCCTTCAATTCAGGCGAAGCTTGTTTTCAGCGATGGCGTACATGGGGCGCCACAGCAAGCGGTTGAACAATACGACGAACAGCGCCATCACGGCGATGCCCAGCAAAATACGCGGATAGTCGCCGGCGGCCGTCGTTTGCGCGATGTAGGCCCCGAGGCCGTGCGCGGCGAGCTTGTCGTCGCCCCACTGCACGTATTCAGAGACGATGGAGGCGTTCCACGCGCCGCCCGACGCCGTGATCGCACCCGTCACGTAATAGGGGAAGATGCCCGGCAGCATGATCTGACGCCACCACTGCCAGCCGCGAATGCGGAAGTTGGTGGCGGCTTCCTTGAAGTCGTTCGGGAAGGTCGTCGCGCCGGCGATGACGTTGAACAGGATGTACCACTGCGTGCCCAGCACGATCAGCGGCGAGAGCCAGATGTCCGGATTGGCGTGGAAATGGACGATGGCCACCACGAAGATCGGGAACAGCAGGTTGGCCGGGAACGCGGCCAGGAACTGCGCCAGCGGCTGGATGCGCTCGGCAAGCTTCGGACGCAACCCGATCAGCACGCCCAGGGGCACCCACACCACAGAGGCGATGGCGATGAGCAGGATCACGCGCACGAGCGTAATGAGGCCGAGGCCGAAAACGTGCAGGATTTCGGACAGGCCGACTTCCGCCAGCACGAAGGCGCAGATCTTCCAGGCGGCCGTCACCCCCATCACTACCAGCAACGCGGCCCACAACCAGTCGATCACGCGCGACAGCGGGCTTCTCGATTCGGAATGGATGGCGGCGGGCAGCGAGAACGGCATGCGCATGCGTGCAATCGTGCGCAGCAGCTTGCCGAACGGGCGCAGCAGATACTGAATGGCGCGAGTGCGCTGAATGAGGTTGAGCACCCACGACTCGGGCGCGGCCTGCGCAACCGTATCTTCGAGACGGAATTTGTCGGACCAGGCGACCATCGGGCGGAACAGGAACTGGTCGTAAATGACGATGACGACGACCATCGCCAGAATCACCCAGCCCACCGCGTGCAGATCGCGCTGCACGATGGCCGTGGCGAGATACGCACCGATGCCCGGCAGGGTGACGGTCTTGTCGCCCACGGTGATCGCTTCTGACGCCACCACGAAGAACCAGCCGCCCGACATGCTCATCATCATGTTCCAGATGAGGCCGGGCATCGAGTAGGGCACGTCGAGCTTCCAGAAGCGCTGCCACGGCGAGAGGCGCAGATTCACGGCCACTTCCGCCAGATCGCGCGGCTGGGTGCGCATCGACTGATAGAAGGAGAACGTCATGTTCCACGCCTGGCTCGTGAAGATCGCGAAGATGGCGGCGCACTCGGCGCCCAGCACGCGTCCCGGGAACAGGGCGAGGAAGAAGGTGACGGTAAACGAGATGTAACCCAACACCGGCACCGACTGAAGAATGTCGAGCATCGGGACGAGCAGCTTCTCTGCGCGGCGGCTTTTGGCTGCGAGCGTGCCGTAAATGAGCGTGAAGAGGAGCGAAGCCACCATCGCCGCGAGCATGCGTAGCGTGGTGCGCAGTGCATATTCAGGCAGGTTGGCCGGGTCCAGCGAGATGATTTCGGTCTGCAGGTCGGCTAGCGGGGCCCAGGTCTGGCGAATGCCCGACGAACTGACCATCAGAAAACCGATGATGAGCGGGAAGGCAATGAAATCCCAGCGATTGGGCAGCAGGCGTCGCGCAGTGGCGGGGATGAACGGACGGGCTACGCGCGTCATCAAGACCTCGTGTGGATGAGGGGTCGGACGGGACAACAGGACTCTGCGTCGGTATGCGGCACGGCAGCGACGGTGCGCGTGTGCATGGACGGCAGCGGATGCTACCAGATTGACCCGTAAAAAGATGTTAAAGCGCGTGCCACGGACTGGCAAATCCGAGCTTCCATGAACGACTGTGGTTTTTCTGCTGCACTGCGGGAAAGCGTGTTTCGACAGATGATACGCGAACCCGCGGCGGTCGCTGAGGGGCTTTTGCGGCGGGCCTCCGGCGGGGAGGTCAGCCACGCGGCCGCTGCGAAAATGACGTTTTGAAGATGTGAACTTTATTGGCGTTGCGCAGACCAATTCCCGCGGCTTGCTTCGCGCCGTGCGGTCGTGTAGTGTGCACCGCTTGATCGGGCCACGGCGCCTGTCGCCGAAGCAGCAAGCTGCCTCGGCTTTCGTGTTGCTTGCCGGCCCGTCTCCCTCCAATTCCCAGACAAGCAAGGATGCGCCGCATGACGACGCCATTAGACGCGCGTTGCGAGCGTGCACGACAACTGAGTGCCGCCGGCCGGCTCGACGAGGCGATCGCCGAGTTGCGCCAAGTACTTAAGCAATCCCCCGAATTTCTCCCCGCCCTTGAAGGACTCGCCTACGTCTCGCTGCGCACGAGTGCCTTTGAATCGGCGGCCGACGCCTTCGATCGTCTGATTGCGCTCGTGCCGCAGCCCGGTGCGCAAGCGACCTTCGACGCCGCGATGGCCAGCCTCCAGGCCGGTCGTCAGATGCGTGCCGAAGCGTTGTTCGAAGCGACCGTGCAGCAGTCGCCGGATGTCATCGGCACCATGCACACCATTGGCATGACCTGGGCGCAGGCGGGTGACAACGCTCGTGCGCTCGTCTGGTTTGAACGCACGGCGGCCAAGGCCCCGGCGCTGTGGCAAGCCCATTTCAACCGTGGGCGTGCTCTGGGGGCGTTGGGTCGCTATGACGAAGAGATCGACGCTTACCGTCTCGCCAATGCGATCGCTCCGCAGCAGCCCGATCCGCTGGTGAATCTGGGCGTGGCGCTGCGTGAGCAGCATGCGTTCACCGACGCGTTGCAATGCCTGCGCGAGGCCGTGAAACTCTCGCCCGAACATGCGGGCGCGCGCACCAACCGGGCGCAGACCAATCTGTTGCTGGGCGACTTTGAGCATGGCTGGCATGACTACGAATGGCGCTGGCAGGACGGCGGTCAGCGACGTCGCTTCAGCGACCGGCTGTGGGACGGCCGCGCGCCGCTCGCGGGCAAGACGGTGTTCGTCTATAGCGAACAAGGCTTCGGCGACACGCTGCAGTTCGTGCGGTTCGTGCCGCGTCTGGTCGAGATGGGGGCCAATGTGGTGCTGTCGGTGCAGGCGCCGCTCGTCACGCTGCTCGGCGGCTTTGCGCGCGGCGTGACGGTGCTTGGCGAGCACATGCCGGTACCGTCGTTCGACTGGCAGATGCCGCTGTTGAGCCTGCCGCATCTGCTGAAGGTGGCCGGCAACGTCGCGGTGCATTCACCGTATCTGCGCTCCAGCGCAGGTCGCGAGATGATCTGGCGCTCGGCGCTGGGTGCCAAGCCGGAAGGGACGTTGCGGGTGGGGTTTGTGTGGCGTACGCGTCCGTTTCCGCCGCATCGCGATGTGGCGCTCGAGCATTGGGCGCCGGTTTTCGGCACCCACGCGCAGTTCTTTTCGTTACAGGTCGACGCGACCGACGAAGAGCGCGCGGAACTCGCGCGGTATCCCAATGTGCGCGACATCGGGGGGAAGCTCAGCGACTTTGCCGAGACCGCTGCCGTTATTGCGCAGATGGACCTCGTGATCGCGGCCGACACGGCGGTGCTTCACGTGGCCGGCGCGCTGGGTAAACCGGCCTGGGCGCTGGTCGGCTTCACACCCGACTGGCGCTGGCAACTGGCGCGTCGGGACAGCGATTGGTATCCGTCGCTCACGCTCTTCCGTCAATCGCAACGCGGTGATTGGGATGGGGTGATGGCAGAGGTTGCGGCCAATCTTGCCGCTGCCGCGCAGGGCGAGTCGGCGGCAGCCGCGACGGCGCAGTAAGGGCTTTCGTCCGGGGAGCAGTCCCGGTCTTGGTCAGGTCAGGTCAGCGGGTAACGACGCCGTTCGTCCGGAACGGCGTCGTTCAAGCGTCGCCCGACGTGAAACCTCACGCCCAATCAGCCTGCATCAACCGGCGTCGGCCTGCGTGTCATCGTCGTCACGCAAGCGCGTGTAGATGCTCCAGCTTGCGATGAACAGCGCGGCGATCAGCGGCCCGATCACGAAGCCGGTCAGACCGAAGAGCGACATGCCACCGAGGGTGGAGATCAGCACGACCCAGTCGGGCAGCTTGGTGTCCTTGCCGACCAGAATCGGACGCAGCACGTTGTCCACCAGACTCACGATGGTGCCGCAGAACGCAAACAGCACCACGCCTTTCCAGATTGCGCCCGAGAACAGCAACCAGACGCCGACGGGCACCCACACGACCGCCGCGCCCACTGCGGGCAACAGCGAGAGGAACGCCATCACCACAGCGGCGAGCACGTAGCCCTGAATGCCGAGCACGGCGAAGATGAAGCCGCCGAGCACGCCCTGCGCCACGGCCACGGCGATGTTGCCCTTGACCGTCGCGCGCACGACCGTGGTGAATTGCCGGATCAACTGGCTCTTGTGACGCTCGTCGAGCGGCAGGCAGCGGCGCACCATCGCGCCGAGCGCGGTGCCGTCGCGCAGCAGAAAGAACAGCAAATAGAGCATCACCCCGAAACTCACGAACAACTGTGCCGTGTTCTGGCCAATGCTCACGAGATAGACGGCGACCAGACGACCGATCTGCGCAGCGCCGTCGCCGAGCTTTTGCTGGATTGCGTCGACATCCTGCACACCGGCCAGATCCATCACGCGATGCACACTCGCAGGCAGCCGGTCGAGTAATTGCTGGAAGGCGATCGTGAGTTGCGGCAGGTCGGTGCGGAAGCGAACGAGTGCCGTGCTGATTTCCTGCGTCAGCATGCCCACGACCAGCGTGAGCGGCAGGATCACGATCAGTAGAATCAGCGCGAGGGTGGTAAGCGCGGCCAGATTCGGGCGGCCACGCATGCGGAGCAGGATTCGGCGCTGCACCGGCTGGAACAGCACGGCGAGAATCGTTCCCCAGAAGACGGCGCCGAACAGCGGAAACAGAATCCACCCGAACACGATCGTCACGACGAACAGCATGAGGTGGAAGAACTTGCGCTGGTCGCTACGACTCGACATGAGGTTTCCTCGCAGGTGGTGGCGGCACAGACGGCTCGCCAGTGGTTCTTATATCAGAATCGGTTGTCGCGCCGATTTCCCGAAGGATCTGGGCGACCAGTGGATGACCTTCGCCGCGTCGCGAGCGAATGGCATGGATGTCTTCGTGCACGTCGTCGGGGCGGCCCAGCCAGCGCAGGCCGCGCAGCAGGGAGACGTCGCCTGCACCGGCTTCGCTTAGCGGAAAGACACCCATGCCACGCGTGGCGAACACGGCCATGAGCGCGCTGTCTTCGAATTCACCGATGATATTCGGGCGAATGCCCTGTGCCTCAAACCACTGATCCAGCCGGGCGCGCAACGCGGAGTGGCCCGTCGGCAGCAACACGGGCAGGTCGGTGAGGCATTGGGGGAAGGCGTCGCGCGAGGCATTGCGCACGAGCGACGCCGGTCCGTACCAGTCGACCGGCGACTCGACCAGACGTTCGCTGACCAGCCGCAAGGTCGGGTTATAAGGTGCAGGCTGGCTGGCCAATACCAGATCCAGCTTGTGCAGCGCGAGTTCGGCGAGCAATTGCTCATGCTCGCCCTCGTGGCAGACTAGCCGAAGCGAGGGGGTTGCGAGTACGGGGGCGAGGATGGCGTGTGCGGCGAGTTTGGAGAGGCCATCGGCCAGCCCGACGGCCAGCCGCGCGACCCGGCCGCTTGCGGCTTCGCGAACTTCGTCCGGGATCGACTGGCCGAGCCGGAAGATCTCTTCTGCGCGTCGAAACGCGGCCTGCCCGGGCTCTGTCATCGTAACGCCGCGCCCGGCGGGCTTGAGCAACTGATGGCCCAGTGACTTCTCAAGTTCGCGGACCTGAGCGCTGATCGTCTGCACGGCCATGTCGAGACGCTCCGCCGCACGGGCGAATCCCCCTTCCTTGACGACAACCCAGAAATAGTAAAGATGACGGTAGTTCAACATATTCATTGGACTTCGGAAAAACCGAACTGTTTTTAAGTATATAACTGGTTTTTACGAAGCATGAGTTCGGAGATGATGCTGTCCTGAACCCGCACCGTACGTTGTGTGCGGAATAACAAAGGGGAATGGCCGCCGCCTACGGGGGCGGACGCCCCGATAACCATACGGAATCTCTGGCGCACATATGGACTATCTACTTGCTTTGGCGGCTGACCCGGCGGTGTGGGCGGCGCTTGTCACGCTGGTGGTCATGGAAGTCGTGCTTGGCATCGATAACCTGATCTTCATCTCCATCCTGACCAACAAACTGCCGTTATCGATGCGTGCGCGCGCGCAGCGCATGGGGATCGGGCTGGCGTTGGTCATGCGTCTGGCGTTGCTCGGCACGGTCGCCTGGATCGCGAAGCTGACGACACCGCTCTTCGAGATGTTCGGTCACGGGTTTTCGTGGCGTGACCTGATTCTGATCTCGGGCGGTCTGTTCCTGGTGTGGAAGGCGACGAAGGAGATGCATCACCATGTGGCATCGGCAACAGACGAGCCTGCACATGGTGAAGGCGCAACGACCGCGGGCACGGTGGCGACGATCACCGCTCGTGCGGCCGTGATTCAGATCCTGATGCTTGACCTCGTGTTCTCGATCGACAGTATCGTGACGGCTGTGGGCATGACCGAGCACATCCCGATCATGTTCATTGCGGTGATCGCGGCCGTGACGGCGATGTTGTTCATGGCAGGTCCGCTCTCGCGATTCATCGAAGCGAACCCGACGGTGGTGATGCTGGCGCTGGGCTTCCTGCTCGTGATCGGTATGACACTGATCGCAGAAGGCTTCGGGTCGCATATCCCGAAGGGTTACATCTACGCGGCGATGGCATTCTCGGCGTTCGTCGAAGGGCTGAACATGCTGACGCGTCGTGCTTCGGCGCGTCGCAAAGCGGAGAAGACTCGCGTGCTGCACTAAGTGGCGCGGATGTGAAGATTTGACGGAGTGAGCGAAGCGGCGCCGGTGAACATCGGCGCCGCTTTTGTTTTGCATCCGTGACGTTCGGTTTTTACGAACCTGAGTGAATGGGAAAGCAGGTTTTTCCGTGGCGTGGTGCCCGATACATTGAGGACGTTATCTTTTACGTATTGGAGCGAAACGATGAAATGCCCTGTATGCGGTACCCCGGATCTGCTGATGACGGAGCGTCAGGGAGTCGAGATCGACTACTGCCCGAGTTGCCGCGGCATATGGCTGGATCGTGGAGAGCTGGACAAGTTGATCGAGCGCACGGATGGCGTGGGCGGCAGGCCGGCACAGGCAATGCGCGGCAGCAATGTCAGAGCGGTGCATCAGGATGTCCGCGAGCATCGGGACGGAGATCGAAATGATCATCCGCATCGCAATACCCATCATGGACACGACGATCGCCGACGGCACTATGATCAGCCGCGCAAGAAGAAGTCGTTGTTTGAGATGTTCGACTTCGATTGAATTTGCCTGCGGGGAGTGAGGTGTGGAACGAGAAAAGCCAGTCGAGTGACTGGCTTTTTCTTTTGGGGCGCTTCCTTAGGTTGGTTGTGAAGCGATCACGGCTTGCGCCGCTTCAACAAAACCTTGGCCGCCCGGTCCGGTGGTGATCCAGTTCGGCGGCACGGGAATATCCGGCAGATATTCCGTCACGGTACTCATGCCGACCGTATGTTTGAAAAACGCGAACATGGGGGCGTCGTTGGTTGAGTCGCCGGTATAGAGCACGGTGTCCCGATCCTTATCGATGTCGACACCGTAGGCCTCGGCCATGACACGACGCGTCATCGACAGCTTGTTGTATCCGCCGAACCAGCCGAGGACCCAGAGGTTATTGATCGTGGCGTCGGCGCCCGCACGTTGCAATTCGCGGACGATCTGTTCGCCCAGCGCTGGATCTGCGGGGCGCGAGAAAGCGATGCTCGTGAGCCGGAAAACCTGATCGTCGGCCAGTTGAAGGTTGGGGAATGCGTGCCTGATGGCGTGAGCGGCGGCGTCGAGACGTTCGGAGACGGACTTGATTTCTGACTCGGGATGCCAGTACTTCCGTACGATTCCGTGACCATCGCGCGTGCGTTGGAGGAAGATCCCGCCGTTTTCGCCAATCACACCATCGACCGGCCACATGCGGGCCATTTGATCGCACCAGCCGGCAGGTGCGGCCGTGACGGGGATGACGCGTATCCCGGCCTTCTGCAATTTCTCCAGTGCGCAATACGTGTCGGCTGCGAGCCTGCCCTGATAGGTCAGGGTCTCATCCATGTCGGTGAGTACGAACCGGACATCCTTGAATTCATTTGGAGCAGCAGCTGACAGGTGACGCATGAGGTTCACGATCAGGGGGATGGGAGGATAGCCATTATGCAATCAACGGCGAGATGACGTCGGGCGTGGAAGGCCTGCAAGTCGAAGCGACGGGGGGAGAGGGGCGAGGGCTGATCTGAAGTGCAGCCCGGCAAGTTACGCTATCGCTTCAGACGCTGCCGTTTGTCGATCAAGCATGTGCGTCAGTCGCTGCTTTTTCCGCGAGCGGTACGTTGTGAGCGTTTTCGCTGTGTGTCGAAGCTTTTCGAGTGTCGACACATAGGCGGGGATATTCGGAAGTTACTGAAACGCAGGGCACGACACTCCTGCGATGATGGATTCAGCCGTTAGGGCGGCTAAATCCACCTACATCTCAGGAGACTTGGATGAGTGATTCAACCAACAGCGATGCAAAGGACGGAGGAAACGGTGGTCAGGACGCGGGCGGCCTCGACCTCCCAAAGTCGTTGGCACGGGAAGGGCATGTTGTCTGGTTCCATGAATATGGGAAGTACCTTGGTTACGCATGGGACGAGGCCGTGGGAGAAATCAGGCGAGCGCATGTGTCCGATCCTGAGCATGCGATTTACTTTGAGACGTTCGCGGAAGCGATGGTGGCGACGGAAATGTTGACGGGTGCTCGCGTCATTCTTCGCGCGCTGAAGCGCGGCGAGAAACCGCGATTGGTAAGGTGATTTGGGTAGTGGCTCATCCATTGCGGTGGGCCACTATTGAAAAATTTCGGATTCACCTTCGAATTCTACTCAGCCGCTATCGACCGAATCTCCCCGCGCTCGTTCTCACCGAGTCATCGTTTTCCGAATTTTTAACGCTGATTGGTGGCGTTCGACCTCGACCTCGACCTCGACCTCGACCTCGAACCGGACGAGACGCATGCCGATGGCATTCGTCACGAGTGCCTTGTCGTTGCGCTCGGCCGTAGTTAGCGTTGGCATCGACCATCACGGCATTAAACCGCTTCTATCAAGGAATTCGCGGCCTCATTAACGCGTATTCTCGTCACCTGAGGGCCCCCCGATTGCCTATACCAGCGAGGGCACAGCGTGGCGAAATTCTTGAACACCAGCGCGACAAACTACTTTCTCGAAGAGTTGATCAAAGGGGCGGTTGACCGCCTCATTTTGATTAGTCCATTCCTGAAGCTGAACGACCGCATAAAGGAGCTTCTATCAGACAAGAATCGTCTGAAAATTGACGTCAGGCTCATCTACGGAAAGAGTGAGTTGCAACCGCAGGAAATCGAATGGCTTCGAAGTCTGACCTACGTTCGTACTAGCTTCTGCAAGAACTTGCATGCCAAGTGTTATATGAGCGAGGAGTTGTGCGTGGTTACGAGCCTGAATCTCTATGAGTTTAGTCAGATTAATAACAACGAGATGGGGGTGCTGGTCCGAAGGTCTGAGGATGCGGAGTTGTATCGAGATGTCTACGAGGAAGCCCAACGCATTATTCGGATCAGTGAAGAAGTCCGCCTTTCGCTGGAACGTCCTGCCGCAGTTTGCACGGAAGAAGCCGCGACGCAGGACTGCGCTGCCAACCTGACAATTGAAAAACTAACGTCTTCAAAGCTTGGCAGACGTCTTGGCGTGCGCACGAACGAACTTCTGGAACGTGCTGTAGCTGCCGGTTATCTCGAGTCGCAACACGGTGAGCATGTCCTCTTACCTCGAGGGGCCAGTGCGGGCATCGAGTTTGTCGCGAAGTCCCGGCATGGCGCCTATTATCTGTGGCCTGAAGACATTGCACTCTAACAATGTGACAGTAAAGGGCGACGGGGTGTTACGTGCGCCTCATCGTCTACCTCGACGAGACGCCACACTACGTGCCTGTGACCTGAGGCGAAAGCGGGTCATGCCAACCAAGTGATCGGTTTGCGGAACAGAACCGTTTTTGCGGCACAAATAAAAACGGCCCCCATCGCTGGGAGCCGTTCTTAAATTTGGTGGCGAATCAGGGACTCGAACCCCGGACCTGCGGATTATGATTCCGTCGCTCTAACCAACTGAGCTAATTCGCCGTAGAAAAAGATTATAGGTAGGCCCCTATATGCTGTCAACACCTTTTTTCGCGGCAACGAAAATATATGGGCCGTCATCCAGTGCGCCTTCCTGATCAGGCGCCGGAAAAGACAACGCCGGAACCCGAAGGTCCCGGCGTTGACGATCCATTTCAACCTGTCTGGTAGGTCACCCCATCAGTCGTTGGCGTAGATGTCGACGTCCTTGGTCTCCTTGATGAAGAGCATGCCGATGACGAATGTCACCAGGGCGATGATGATCGGGTACCAGAGGCCGGAGTAGATGTCGCCCTTGGCTGCCACGATGGCGAAAGCTGTGGCTGGCAGGAAGCCGCCGAACCAGCCGTTACCAATGTGATACGGCAGCGACATCGACGTGTAGCGAATGCGCGTCGGGAACATCTCCACCAGCATGGCGGCAATCGGACCGTACACCATCGTCACGAAGATCACGAGAATGGCCAGCAGGATCACGACCATCGGCTTGTTCATCTGCGCCGGATCGGCCTTGGGCGGATAACCGTCAGCCTTGAGCGTGGCCGACATATCCGTCTCGAACGCCTTGGTCTTGTCCTTCGCGTCTGCTGCCTTGCCGTCCACCGACTGGAGCACCTTGTCGCCGATCTTCACGGTCGCCATCGTGCCTGCCGGAGCCGCTTCGTTGTGATAGTTCAGACCCGCGCGCGACAGGTAGCTCTTCGCGATATCGCACGAACTGGTGAACTTCGACGTGCCCACCGGGTTGAACTGGAACGAGCACTCGTTCGGATCGGCGATGACCGTGATCGGCGAGCGTGCGGTGGCCGCTTCAAGTGCCGGGTTGGCGTAGTGCGTGAGCGCCTTGAAGATCGGGAAGTACAGCAGCGCAGCGAGCAGGCAACCGGCCATGATGATCGGCTTGCGACCGATCTTGTCCGACAGCGCGCCGAAGAACACGAAGAACGGGCTACCGATCAACAGGCCCAGCGCCACCATGATGTTCGCGGTGTTGCCGTCGACCTTGAGCACCTGCGTCATGAAGAACAGCGAGTAGAACTGGCCCGTGTACCACACGACCGCCTGACCCGCCGTCAGACCGACCAGCGCCAGAATCACGATCTTCAGGTTCTTCCATTCGCCAAACGATTCCTTGAGCGGAGCCTTCGAGCCCTTGCCCTCGGCCTTCATGCGCTGGAACGCCGGCGATTCGCTCAGTTGCATACGAATCCACAGCGAGATCAGCAGCAGAACGATCGACAGCACGAACGGAATGCGCCAGCCCCATTCACCGAACGCCTCTTCACCCATCACCATGCGGGTGCCGAGAATCACGAGCAGCGAGAGGAACAGACCCAGCGTGGCGGTCGTTTGAATCCACGACGTGTAGAAGCCGCGACGGCCTTGCGGCGCGTGCTCGGCCACGTACGTGGCAGCACCACCGTATTCGCCGCCGAGTGCGAGACCCTGCAGCAAGCGCATGGCGATGAAGATCACCGGTGCGGCAATCCCCCACGACGCATAGCCCGGCAACAAGCCGACGACCAACGTGGAAAGACCCATCAATGTGATGGTCACCAGGAACGTGTACTTGCGACCGACCATGTCACCGATGCGGCCGAACACGATAGCGCCGAATGGACGTACCGCGAAGCCCGCCGCGAACGACAACAACGTGAAGATGAAAGCTGCCGTCGGGTTGATGCCCGAGAAGAAATGCCGGCTGATGAACGCGGCCAACGAACCGGCCAGATAAAAGTCGTACCACTCGAACACTGTGCCCAGCGACGACGCGAAGATGACCTTGCGTTCTTCTTTGGTCATCGGCGCATGCGTGGTGGCTGTCGTTGCAGTAGCCATGCGGTTGTCTCCTGTAATGTAAGCACGCCCCTGGGTCGTGCCCGGGCCGCTGCAACTGATTATTGGAGGACAACCTTACCGACGTCTGACGCCAAACTGACTCGAAGCTTACGTTCCTAGGGACTTACCCTCGACTTTGGCGTGAAATCGACCGTATTTAGCGTGTTTTCGTCACGCATGCGGGTTTTCGATAGGCGTGTCTGCGAGGGGTAATGTCACCCGAATGAGGGTGCCGGTTGCTTCGGGATGCTGCGCGTCGACATGGTCGAGCACACTCACGTCGCCGCGATGGATCTGCACGATCTCTCGCACGATGGCCAGACCGAGGCCGCTGCCGTCGCTGTCGCTGCCGAGAATTCGGTAGAAGCGCTCGAACACACGTGGACGCTCCGATGCCGGAATGCCCGGCCCCGTATCTTCGACTTCAAGATGAACGAAACCATCGGATGCCTCATGTCGCAGACGGACCGTTACCTTGCCGCCCTGCGGTGTGTAACGGATCGCGTTGTCGATCAGGTTGTTGAGCAACTCGCGCAGCATCACCGGTTGACCCGACAGATGCACCGGGAACGGCGGCTCCTCGAAGCCGAGGTCGATTCGTTTGGCAAAGGCGGCCTGGAACCAGTCCTGCATGGCGCTGCGGGCGAGCACGCTGAGATTGACCGGGGTGAAGGCCGCGGCGTCGTTCGCGCTGTTCTCCGCGCGCGCCAGTGCAAGCAACTGATTGACGAGGCGTGCCGCCTGTTCGGAACTCACCGCGATCTGCGAGAGCGAGCGGCGCAACTCGTCAGGGGACGTCTGACGCAACGCGAGTTCGGCCTGCATGCGTAGTCCGGCCAGCGGCGTCTTGAGCTGGTGCGCGGCATCCGCGATGAAGCGCTGCTGGAGTTTCATGTTCTGCTCGAGTCGCGCGAGCAGATCGTTCAACGAACCCACGAGCGGCGCGATCTCCGGCGGCGCCTGACGTGCTTCAAGCGGTGACAGATCGTCAGGACGCCGTGCGCGAATGTGTTCCTGCAACGCATGCAATGGCGCAAGGCCGCGCGACAGACCGAACCACACGAGCACGATGGCCAGTGGCAGGATCACGAACTGCGGCAGGATCACGCCCTTGATGATTTCGTTGGCCAGCTGGCTGCGCTTGTCGAGCGTCTCGGCGACTTGCACGAGCGCCATACTGCCCGGAGGCTCAATACGCGGTAAGTCGACGTACGTGAATGCGACGCGGATGTCATTGCCACCGATGTTCTCGTCGCGAAACTGCACGACGCCCGGCTGAGGGCGCTCGTCCTCATGCGGCAAGGGCAGTTCCGCCGTGCCGGCCACAAGTTCTCCCTTCGCGCCGAGTACCTGAAAGTAGACGTTGTCGGTGGCATCCGCGCGCAGCAGATCGCGTGCAGGCATCGGTAGCGTCAGCGTGACTTGCCCACGATCCGAGTGAACCTGCTGGGCGAGCACGTAGGTGTTGGTCTCAAGTGCCCTATCGAACGGGCCATTCGCAATCGATTTCGCGACGAGATACGTCACGGCAATACTCATCGGCCAGAGCAGCAGCAATGGCGCGAGCATCCAGTCGAGGATCTCGCCGAAGAGCGAGCGCGGGGGCGGCTCGGCCTCGCGCTCTAGTGGCGCACCAAAGCCGGGGCGCACGAAAGGATCGGCGTAGGGATCGAATGGGTCGGTGGCGTCGGAGGGCGAGGCCGGCGTGTTGGCGCCGCGTCTTGCGGACATGCCATCAGCCGGAGGCGACGAGGAAGACGAGGCGTCCGGGTCCGCGGGGGTAGCGCGATGATGGTGGCGAAAGCTCAGACGCATCGGACGGGAAGACTAAAGAGGCTGGAACGGCTGGCGCGGAATTCGGCGCACTGGGCGTACTGGATGTATTGGACGTACTAGGCCGCGTTCGCAGGCGTGGCGGCCGGCTTCTCCAGACAATACCCCAACCCGCGGATCGTGGCGATGCGTACGCCGCTCGGCTCGATCTTTTTGCGCAGCCGGTGCATGTACACCTCGATGGCGTTATTGCTCACTTCTTCGCCCCAGCCGCACAGATGGTCGACGAGTTGCTCCTTGGAGACGAGACGGCCCGTGCGCAGCAGCAGGACTTCGAGCAGTTCGAGTTCGCGGGCGGACAGGTCGAGCATCTGCTCATGGATATAGGCGGTGCGGCCAACCTGATCGAAACTGAGCGGGCCGTGCCGGATGACCGTGGAGCCACCGCCCGCGCCACGCCGGGTCAACGCCCGTACGCGGGCTTCGAGTTCGGCCAGCGCGAACGGCTTGGCCATATAGTCGTCCGCGCCGAGATCGAGGCCCTTTACGCGAGCATCGACGCTGTCGGACGCCGTCAGGATCAAAACAGGCAGATGGGAGTTACGAGCGCGCAGCCGGCGCAAGACTTCGTGACCGGGCAGGCGAGGCAGACCGAGGTCGAGAATCAGCAGGTCGAACGTCTGGGCGGAGAGCGCGGAGTCGGCTTCAAGCCCCGTCTTGACGTGATCGACGGCGTAGCCCCCCTGACGCAGCGAGCGGGTCAGGGCGTCAGCCAGAATGCTGTCATCCTCTGCGATGAGAATTCGCATGGGCGTGATAGGCTTGTGTAGGCACCGGCGCCTGACGGCAGCGGTGTGTCTCCTGTGATGTTGCGGCGCGTGGTTCGCGGCTTTTTTGTCGTTTCGGCGCTTTCGGACAACAGGCACTTGCAAACGGCACTGGTTTTTTATACAGTACTGGCATTCAAGCCTCACTCGAGCCGTCTCGCTCATCATATCAAAGGACGATTCATGGAAGAAAGCAAGAAAGGGTCTGCCAATCTGTCGGCCGAGAAAGGCAAGGCGCTTGCCGCCGCCCTCGCGCAGATCGAGAAGCAATTCGGCAAGGGCTCGATCATGCGTCTGGGCGATAGCGAGGTCGAAGCAGACATCCAGGTCGTCTCGACGGGCTCGCTTGGCCTGGACATCGCGCTCGGCGTCGGTGGCCTGCCGCGCGGTCGTGTGATCGAAATCTACGGCCCGGAATCATCGGGCAAGACCACGCTTACGCTGCAAGTCGTGGCGGAAATGCAGAAGATCGGCGGCACCTGCGCGTTCATCGACGCAGAGCATGCCCTCGATGTCGGCTACGCCAACAAGCTGGGCGTCTCGGTGCCGGAACTGCTGATCTCGCAGCCGGACACGGGCGAACAGGCGCTGGAAATCGCCGACGCGCTGGTGCGTTCGGGCTCGATCGACCTTATCGTCATCGACTCGGTCGCGGCTCTGGTGCCGAAGGCTGAAATCGAAGGCGAGATGGGCGATTCGCTGCCGGGTTTGCAGGCACGTTTGATGTCTCAGGCACTGCGTAAGCTGACCGGTACCATCAAGCGTACGAACTTCTCGGTGATCTTCATCAACCAGATTCGTATGAAGATCGGTGTGATGTTCGGCAATCCGGAAACGACGACGGGCGGCAACGCGCTGAAGTTCTACGCGTCGGTGCGTCTGGACATTCGCCGTATCGGCTCGATCAAGAAGGGCGACGAGGTTGTCGGCAACGAAACCCGCGTCAAGGTTGTCAAGAACAAGGTGTCGCCGCCGTTCCGCGAAGCCATCTTCGACATTCTTTACGGTCAGGGGATCTCGCGCGAAGGCGAAATCATCGATCTGGGCGTGAACGCCAAGGTTGTCGAGAAGGCTGGCGCCTGGTACAGCTACAACGGCGAGAAGATTGGTCAAGGCAAGGACAACGCGCGTGAGTTCCTGCGCGAAAATCCGGAAATCGCCCACGAGATCGAAAATAAGGTGCGTGCATCGCTCGGCGTGACGGCGATCAACGAGACCGGCGAGATCGAAGAACAAGACGAGGCCTGATAGCCCCGTTTCGGAACGGCAACGCGAGGCCACACGGCGTCGCGTTGCCGTTTTGCTTTCTGAATCCAGTGCTGGCGCTTGCTTTGCCGGCGCCACGATGAGGCCATGATCAATCGCCGTCCTCCCCGAGACTCGAACGCCCCCCCTCCCCCACCGGGTGACGAGGCGGTGTCGGTCAAGCGATCACGCAAACCCGTGCTTAGTCTCAAGGGGCGAGCCCTGTCCTATCTGGCGCGTCGTGAATACAGCCGGACGGAACTGCGTCGCAAGCTTGTGCCCTACGCCGATGCCGAGGACCCCGAAGCCCTCGACCGCTTGCTCGACAACCTAGAGCAGGAGCGCTGGCTGTCCAACGAGCGGTTTGCAGAAAGCGTGGTGAACCGGCGCGCGTCGCGCATGGGCACGACACGGATCGTCAGTGAACTCAAGCAACATCAGGTCGACGCCGAGACGGTTGCTGCGCTCTCGGCGCAGTTGCGCGGTACGGAACTGGCACGAGCCCGTGTTGTATGGCAAAAGAAGTTCGGCGAGGTTGCCACCACCCCCGAAGCGCGAGCCAAGCAAATGCGTTTTCTCGCCTCGCGTGGGTTCTCAAGTACCGTTATCAGCAAAATCGTGCGTGGCGCCGATGAATTTTCGGACGACATTTGACGCGCTTTGCATCGCTTTCCTGATGAATGCACCGTCATTCATCGACGCTGCGACGCCGACATCCGTGGGCGGCTAACCCGCATGAATGCTGGCGTGACATGACGACGACTCTCGCGTAACGCGTCATCTCACAGTTATCGCGATATGGCGCCGCACCATGCGTCTACCTATCCCCCGATTTTGATAACCCGACCAATGGGTCGGGTAATTGAGCCTTATGCAGAGGGCTTCTGCTGCGCTGCGGCAGAGGGTGCCGTGGCCTATGCTAGAATCAAGGTCTTTCTGCGTTCATGCATTGCACACTCTCGCATGCCGCTCTCTGAGCCTGCCTCTCGTACCCTGCGTCACCGCCGCACGATCGCTGTCGAAGCGTATTCGCGCGACGATGGCCTATGGGACATCGAAGCCTGTTTAACCGATCACAAGGATCGGGATTTTGCATTGGCAACGGGCCTTCGCAAGGAAGGCACGCCGATTCACGAGCTATGGCTGCGTCTGACGATCGATGAGGATTTCGAGGTGCATGACGCTGAGGCTGTTTCTGACTGGGTGCCGTATCCCGGCATTTGCGATCAGATCGGTCCCGAATATCGTCAATTGATCGGACTTAACCTGCGACGCGGCTTCCGCCATGCGGTTCGCGAGCGCCTTGGCGGCGCGGCAGGCTGTACGCATCTGACCGAACTTTGCAGTGTCCTGCCGACGGCAGCGATTCAGGCCTTTGCCGGGGTGGTCATTCACACACCCGATACGGCGCTCAAGGCCGCCAATGATGCCGAAAATTCGGCACCTCCTTTCCAACTCGGACATTGTCACGCCCTGCGGTTTGATGGCGAGGCGGTGCGCCGGTTTTACCCGCGCTGGTTCAACGGCCGCGCAAACGATCGAGCGAACGAGCCCACGACGCCCGTCACAACAGAAGCGGTGCGCGATGGTGCCTCGACTCGCAAGCTCGAACCCAAACTTCCAACTCAGCAAGAAGGGAATCACGCATGAAGATTCATGAGTATCAAGGCAAGGAAATCCTCCGGAAATTCGGAGTCGCGGTGCCCCGCGGCATTCCGGCGTTTTCCGTGGACGAGGCCGTGAAGGCAGCCGAAGAACTCGGCGGTCCGGTTTGGGTGGTCAAGGCCCAGATTCACGCAGGCGGTCGCGGTAAGGGCGGCGGCGTGAAGGTTGCCAAGTCGATCGAGCAAGTGCGCGAATACGCCAGCCAGATCCTCGGCATGCAACTGATCACGCACCAGACCGGTCCGGAAGGTCAGAAGGTCAATCGCCTGCTGATCGAAGAAGGCGCCGACATCAAGAACGAACTGTACGTCAGCCTCGTGGTTGACCGCGTCACGCAGAAGATCGTGATGATGGGTTCGAGCGAAGGCGGCATGGACATCGAAGAAGTCGCCGAAAAGCACCCGGAACTGATCCATCACGTCGTCATCGATCCGTCGATCGGTCTGACCGATGCGCAAGCCGACGATCTGGCCAAGAAGATCAGCGTCCCCGACGCTTCGGTCCCGCAAGCCCGCACGATCCTGCAAGGTCTGTACAAGGCTTTCTGGGAAACCGACGCATCGCTGGCCGAAATCAACCCGCTGAACGTGAGCAGCAACGGCACGGTCACCGCCCTGGACGCCAAGTTCAACTTCGATTCGAACGCCCTGTTCCGTCACCCGGAAATCGTTGCGTACCGCGACCTGGACGAAGAAGATCCGGCTGAAGTCGAAGCCTCGAAGTTCGATCTGGCCTACATCTCGCTCGACGGCAACATCGGCTGTCTGGTGAACGGTGCCGGTCTGGCCATGGCCACGATGGACACCATCAAGCTGTTCGGCGGCGAGCCGGCGAACTTCCTGGACGTGGGCGGTGGCGCCACGACCGAGAAGGTCACCGAAGCGTTCAAGATCATGCTGAAGAACCCGAACCTGACCGCAATTCTGGTCAACATCTTCGGCGGCATCATGCGTTGCGATGTGATCGCCGAAGGCGTGATCGCAGCGTCGAAGGCCGTCTCGCTGAAGGTGCCGCTGGTCGTGCGCATGAAGGGCACGAACGAGGACCTGGGCAAGAAGATGCTCGCCGAATCCGGCCTGCCGATCATTTCTGCGGACAGCATGGAAGAAGCTGCCCAGAAGGTTGTCGCGGCTGCCGCAGGCAAGTAACCAGAACAGTCGAAGCCGCAGCGGCGCGTCACCCCGTGGGGTTGTGCGAACGCTGCCCGGCAACCGGATGAAGGAAATCAAGCAATGTCGATTCTGATCAACAAAGATACAAAGGTCATCACCCAGGGTATTACTGGCAAAACCGGCCAGTTCCATACCCGCATGTGCCGCGAATACGCGAACGGCAAGAACGCGTTCGTCGCTGGCGTGAACCCGAAGAAGGCTGGTGAAGACTTCGAGGGCATTCCCATTTTCGGTTCGGTCAAGGACGCCAAGCAACAGACCGGCGCGACCGTGTCGGTGATCTACGTGCCTCCCGCAGGCGCTGCCGCCGCGATCTGGGAAGCCGTTGAAGCCGACCTGGATCTGGCGATCTGTATCACGGAAGGCATTCCCGTTCGTGACATGATCGAAGTGAAGGACCGTATGCGTCGCGAAGGTCGCAAGACCCTGCTGCTCGGCCCGAACTGCCCGGGCGTGATCACGCCGGACGAACTGAAGATCGGCATCATGCCGGGTCACATCCACAAGAAGGGTCGCATCGGCGTGGTGTCGCGCTCGGGTACCCTGACGTACGAAGCCGTGGGTCAACTGACCGCTCTGGGTCTGGGCCAGTCGACCGCTGTCGGTATCGGTGGCGACCCGATCAACGGTCTGAAGCACATCGACGTCATGCAGATGTTCAACGACGATCCGGATACGGACGCCGTGATCATGATCGGTGAAATCGGTGGTCCGGACGAAGCAACGGCTGCCGAGTGGATCAAGGCCAACATGAAGAAGCCGGTCGTCGGCTTCATCGCAGGCGTGACGGCGCCCCCGGGCAAGCGCATGGGCCACGCCGGCGCGCTGATCTCGGGCGGTGCCGATACGGCCGAAGCCAAGCTGGAAATCATGGACGCCTGCGGTATCACGGTGACCCGTAATCCGTCGGAAATGGGCCGCCTGCTCAAGGCAGCACTGTAATTCCCGTCGGATGACCGCATGACGGCCGCCGGAACCGGTGGCCGTGCTATCGGTCAGGAAAAAGGGAGCCCAGAGTTTCGGGCTCCCTTTTTTTGCTACTGCTTTTCCCAAATCACTGGCTTCATTCGTCCCCGAGGATTTTCCCGCCATGCTTGCGTTTTTTGCCGAGCTGAACTGGGCCGCCGTCCTGCAGATCATCATGATCGACATCCTGCTGGGTGGCGACAATGCGGTAGTGATCGCGCTCGCCTGCCGCAATCTGCCGGCCAAGCAACGTTTGCAGGGGATCATGTGGGGGACGGTCGGCGCCATCGTGCTGCGCGTGATTCTGATCGCGTTCGCCGTCACGCTGCTCGCCGTACCGTATCTCAAGGCGCTGGGCGGGTTGCTGCTGCTCTGGATCGGTACCAAGCTGTTGGTGCCCGATCATGACGCGCACGACAGCGTAAAACCGGCCGACAAGCTCTGGACGGCTATCAAGACCATCATCGTCGCCGATCTGGTGATGAGTATCGACAACGTGATTGCGATTGCCGGCGCGGCGGAAGGTGCCGCCGATCATCATCAATTGCCGCTCGTGATCTTCGGTCTGCTCGTGAGCATTCCGCTCATCGTCTGGGGCTCGCAACTGGTGCTCAAGGCGCTCGACCGGTTTCCGTTCATCATCATGGCCGGTGCCGCACTGCTTGGCTGGATTGCGGGCGGTCTGATCGTCTCGGACCCGGGCATCGGCCATCTGCTGCATCTGCCGGGGGCCGCCGCCGAATATACGCATTACGTGGCGTCCGCGATCGGTGCCGCGTTGGTCGTGGTGGTGGGGCTCGTGCTCAAGCGTCGCAGCGAGACGCGCCAATCGCGTGCAACCTCTTCGGAATAATCGAGTCCATTGCCGGGACCGTTGTTTGCGGTCGATGGTGGCTTTTCCAGGGGAATGACTCCCCGATCGGACGAATCGTCCAGGCTTGGGTTAGGACGATTCTCTCCACCCGTACGGCCCCGCCCGATTTTGATCTGCGGCAGGGCGTTGGCCGTTGGGGCTGTGGCATACTCCGCCCACTTCCCCCCGATGTCCCTTTTGTTTTCATTGCTTTCGCAGGGAGTTACACAATGCGTCGTTTCGGCCACCGGACCACCGGTAACGCCAAATCCCGGGGTTTCACCCTGATTGAGCTGATGATCGTTCTGGCGATCATCGGTGTGTTGGTCACCGCAGGCGTGCCGTATCTGCAGAACTATCTGGTGCGCGCACGCGTTGTCGAAGGGCTTGGGGTGGCGGCCTCTGCCAAGGCACTCGTGAGCGAAAACGCCATGCATGGTGCGCCGTTCAATAGCGGCTGGCAGGCACCGAGCGCGACTGACAACGTGAACTCCGTGAGCATCGACTCTCAGAGCGGCAACGTGACGGTCGCCTACACGCAACGCGCGGGCGACGGTGCGCTCGTGCTGGTACCGACGAGCGCCGGTGCCGACGGCAATCCCAAAGGGCTGACGGCCGGCAAGGCGCCTGAAGGCCAGATCATCTGGACGTGCTTCGCACAGGGCCGTGAAGGCGCACCCAACGGTGCGACGTTGCCGGCCAAGCTGGCGCCGCAGGAGTGTCGTGGCGCGGTGACCAAGGGGGCCTGAATCCGGTTCGTGGTCGGTCGTATGGTGTGATGCATCGTCACGCACGACGACCCGTTGCGACGGCGAATTCAATGGCGGCGTATTGACGCGCGTCAGGCATGAAATGGCTGCCCTTGGGCGGCCATTTTTCGTTATGCTTGCGCATCTTCCAACCGGTGCACTGCACGGCGGCGATCTTGTTTCCTCCTCTGCTTCTCTCGATGATCGGGCTCACGGTAGCGCTGATCTGGGCTCTGCCCTATAACCTCGTCAAACACACCTATCCGATTTCCACGTTCTATTCGGAAGCCCTGACGTTCTCGCTCTTCGGTGTGCTCGGCGCACTCGCGATGATCGCCGTATGGCAGCGGGACGGCCGGGCGCTACGCTTGCCCCGTATGACCTGGATGCCGCTCGCTTTCCTGGCGATCATTCTCGTGCAGCGCGCCACAATGCCGACCGAACTGCCGCAACTGATGATGACGGCGTTGCTCTATGGCGTGGCGATGATCGTGGCGGCGAGCGCAGGCTTCTGGGTCGCGCAACTGGGCTGGCGCAATGTCCTCATGCAGTGGAGTGCCGTGGCACTCACGCTGGGCGGGCTATATGCGGTCGGCGCACAGGGGCTGCAGGCGTTTCATCTGGAAGGCAATGTGCCCTGGCTGGTGGCCAAGTATTCCGTGACGGTTGCGCGGCGTCTGTTCGGCAACATGTATCAGCCGAATCACCTGGCAACGTATTTGTCGCTCGCCAGCGCGGGCGCGTTTTATCTCTGGTATCAACGCAAGCTGCCCGCGTGGCTTTGGCTGCCCGTGTGCGCTGCGTTCGACATCGGCATCTGTCTGACCGGGTCGCGCACGCCGTGGCTGCAGTTGGCGCTGCTGTCTGCGTCTGGCTTGTGGCTCGTGTGGATGGAGCGGGCCGAGCCCACGCGGAACATGCGCCGGTCGACACGGTGGTTTGTGCCCGCCGCCATTCTGCCTCTGCTGGGATTGATGACGATGTTCGTCGGCTGGGCGAACGTGGCGTGGGGACTGCAGCTCGATGGTAGCGCTGTGGCCCGTATGCAGCAGGCCGGTCAGGTGACGGGACGCCTGAATCTGTGGGAGTACGGCCTGGCAATTTTCCGCGAGCACTGGTTGCTGGGTGCCGGGTGGTCGAATTACATCGACGCGCAGTTTGCATTGGTCGATAAGCTCGGTCCGGTCGAGATGGCCGACAATGCCCATAACGTGCTGATCGACCTGCTGGCGAAGACTGGCATCATCGGCACGTTGGCGGTACTGGTGCCGCTGGCGTTCTGGTTCGTGCGCGCCGTGCGAGGTATCAAGACGCCGCCAATCGCGCTCGCGTTCGTTTTGCTCGGCATGCTCGCGATGCACGCCATGCTGGAGTACCCGCAGCACTACGCGTTCTTCCTGCTGCCTGCCCTGTTTCTGCTCGGCCTTTGCGAGACGAAGCAGATCGACAGCGTATCGCCGACGGCGACCGGTGCCATCAATGGGGTGATCTTGCTGTTCGCCTGTGTGGCGATTCCCTGGCTTTATCACGACTACCAGCGCGTCGAAGTGGCGTATCGCGCTGGCAAGATCGACACGTATCGCACCGATCCGGCGCTGTTCTTTGCACCGTACGGTGACTACGCAGTCACGGGCGCGTTGTTCCTGAGTCGAGATCAGTTGGATGAAAAGCTGGCGGCGCATCGCGAAGCCCTCGCGCTGGGCGCCGGACCGACGATGATCAAGCGCTATATCGTGCTGCTGGCTATTGCGGGCCGCGACGACGAAGCGTTGGAAGACATTCGCCGTCTGAAGAACTACAACTCGGGGATCTTCGAGGGACAGTACGCCGCGCTGGTGCGCATGCTGCGAGCGCAGGGCGACGATCTGGCGCCCTTCGTCAAACGGGTCATCGACGTGTGGGGCCGCCCGAAGGGCGATGCGGACGACGATGCGATGGTGCCTGTGCAGAAGGCGCGTCAGTTGTCGTGATGACCGGGAGGGCGCGCTGACGCCGTCCACCAAAACAAACGCCCGCGAATATCGCGGGCGTTTGTTTTGCAGTGTCGTCCTTTGCGGCCTTTCCCAATGAGGCCATCGAAGCCATCAATCGCTCAGGCTTCGGGGGCGCCGCTCTCCTGATCGGTCTCTTCGCTGCGTGCCCAGAAGAACCGGTCGGGGAAATGGCGTCCCATGCCCGGGCGGAACGCATTCTCGAGCACCTGTTGCAAATACTCCTGCGCTTCACGCACCGCTTCGGGCACCGCCAGGCCGTTGGCCAGCATCGCGGTGACGGCGGCCGCGAGCGTGTCGATGGCACCTGCCACGTTGTGGGGCGGACGATCCCAGGCGTCTTCCCGAATGACACCGCCATCGGAGTAGAGCGTATGCGTGAACTGCGGCGAGTTGCTGTCACTCACCAAAATGAACTCGCAACCGTTTTCCAACAGGATGGAGACCGCCTCCTCGAGCGAAAGATTCTCGTTTTCCGTCACGGTCTGCGCCAGTGCCACGGCGCTGGCCGGGCTCACGACGAGCACGCTGGCCTGCGGCACGAGGAGGCTGGCGGTGGCCTCGCGCAGCTCGTCGGCAGACAGGAGATGCTCGCCGGCCAGCCCGAAGTCGGGCGCCACCACGAGGGGCGTTTCGTCGTAGTCGGCAACAATCTCGGCGATGGCCGCGACGTTTTCGGCATTGACAGCGCTGCCGACCTTGAAGGCGGCGACGGGCATGTCCTCTAGCAGCATGCGCGCCTGGTCCGCGATCCAGTCCGGATCGATCGGTTGCACCTCATCGCAAGCGCGTGAGTCCTGGGACGAGTAGCCGGTCAGCACCGACACGCCGTAGCCGCCCATGCTGGCGAAGGTGAGCAGGTCGGCCTGAACGCCAGTGGCCGAAGTGGGGTCGGAGAGCCCGAAGGTCAGAAGAATGGGAGGGGATTCAGTTTGCATGGAAGCAGGATAGACGGCGATCTGGTCAGGCCTTGGGTTCGTTGGTACCATCACGCCTTAAATGCCCGTTTCGGAGCGCTGAAAAGCGCCGTGGGCAACACCTGTCGGGACAATGCACCGGCAGGGTTCCCACAACACCGCACGACATCTCTGTCGGCGTGACCCGAAGCGGTTGACAAGCCATTGTAACGGAACGCTCGTCGCTGAAGAAAGAATGGAATACAAGAGCTGGATGTGCCTCATTTGCGGTTGGATTTACGACGAAGAGGCAGGTTTGCCCGACGAGGGCATTGCGCCCGGTACGCGCTGGGATGACGTGCCCATCAACTGGACCTGCCCCGAGTGCGGTGCGCGCAAGGAAGACTTCGAGATGGTGCAGATCTGAGGATAGGCGGCCTGGCCGCCCGTTCTCCGACATCCTCGCGCGATTTCCAGGTTTGCCTGGTTTGCCACGTTCTCCGCGCTCTCCGATGTATCTGAGCGTCGTTATGCCGTCCGCACGGCACTGCGCGCGACGATCCGCTCGGCCATTGGCCGGGCCGTTGACGCGGCGGACTTTCCGCCCGAATTCACGAAGACCGGCCGCACGGCCAGGAGATGGCCTATGGTGACGCCGCAAACGCCTTCCGACATCACCATCAATACCCCCGGAATGCTCGCGCGCGAGACGCGTGATACGTCCCCCTTGTGGCGTCTGCCCGAGGTGGCGGAAGCGCTGACCGAAGCGTCGGATGCCTGGTCGAACGGCCCGGCGGCGGCGCTCGGGCCGTTGCGACGGGCCAATCGTCTGCTCCAGTCGAGCGGCCACGCCGATTGGGCGCTTCACGGCGAGCGCCTCGTGCAGGCGATTGCCGAGGCGGCCTATGGGCAGTCGGGTAGTCAGGACGCCCAACGCAATGCCCTGCGCCGGTTCGAGCGCGACATCTGGCAGGCGGGTGCCACCCCTGCGGCGGTTCCGACGTCTGCCGACGCTGGCGCCGCGGGTGCCGCTTCCGAAAGCTGGTCTGGCGCGCCGTCGCTGGGCGAGCTTCGGATGGCAGGGTGGGCAGTGGCTCAACCGCGCCTGCACGGGCTGCCCGTGGGTACGGCGCCGTTGCGCGCGGACGTCGAGCGAGTGCTGTTGCGGCTGCTACGTCCCGACGCTGACGCGACTGACACCACGGCAGCGCTGGGGCAATTGGCCGATCTTGCGGCCGATCTCCACCGTGCCGGGGCGAGCGCCCCCCTCGATTATTGGCGTCTGGCTGCCGCGTGGCTGCGGTTTGCCCGCGCTCCGCTGAGTCTGGCCGACAAGCGTCAGATTGGCCGGATGAACCTGGCATTGCGCAAGCAACTGAGCCGTCCCAGTGGGCCGGACGAAGCCTCGGCGTCTTCCGGGTCTTCAGCGACTTCAGCGACGCCTGCATCCGCCACAGCGAGCACGGGGGGGAAGGGGGCCAACGAGACGGTACCGGGCCACGACCTGCTCGAGGCCCTTGCCACCTGGCATGCTCAGGCGCCGGATAGCTGGCTGGGCACGTTGCTGGCCGACTTCGGCGTGCTGCGCCGCCCTGGTCATCTGCCCGAGCCGCTCGCCGACGCTGCACAGGCGGCGCAGAAGCAGGGCGCTGGCAGCAGCTCACGCGACTGGTTACGCATCGGCCCGTTGGCGGTGCGACAAGACGTCTGCCAGACGTTCCTCAGCCTCGCGGACGAGGCACTTCCGAATTTGAACGATCCAGCCGTGACCGCGAAGGTCGCGGAATACTCCGCAGCCATCGGACTGGCGCCCGTCGCACGTCTCGCGGCGGCGGTGGCCGCGACGGGCGAGCGGCTGGCCGTTTCACCGCCTGCGGAACCGGGTGGTCCGGCGGCGCTGGCGATGACCGTCAAGGCGCTGCGCGGCATGCTTCACCAGTTCGCGGCTGACACGTATCCGGACTCGCGCCCCGACCTGATTGCCGACATGGCGATGTGGCGGGAGCGGGCGCTGGATGCCAGCGTGTTCGGGCAGCGGCTCGTCACCGGGCGCGACGTTCCGTGATAAAGTCGGCGCAAAGGCCGCCTTTGGCGGCCGATCGCCGTACCACGATGCGGAAAAAGTTCGTCCGCTGACCGGCCGCAGGCAGGTGCTGCGAGCCCGCGCGAGGGTCGATACCCTTGCGCGGAGTGCGACACCGGGCGGCAGACCGTCAAACAGGTTCCGATAAACTTTGGCCCTATGCCGAACGACCGTATCAATCTCACGAATCAATTCCTCATCGCCATGCCGGGCATGGCCGATCCGACGTTTTCCGGCACCGTCGTGTACCTGTGCGAGCACAGCGAAAAAGGCGCGATCGGGCTGGTCATCAACCGTCCTACCGACATTGATCTGCAGTCGCTCTTCGAGCGCCTCGATCTGAAGCTGGAAATCGATCCCCTGGCGCATCAGCCGGTGTTTTTCGGTGGTCCGGTGCAGACCGAGCGCGGCTTTGTGCTGCATGAGTCGACCGGCACGCCATACAGCTCGTCGCTGTCGGTGCCGGGGGGGCTTGAGATGACGACGTCGAAAGACGTGCTCGAAGCCGTGGCCAACGGTCAGGGGCCGAACCGCTTCCTGCTGACGCTGGGCCACTCGGGCTGGAGCGCGGGGCAACTGGAAGACGAGATCGGCCGCAACGGCTGGCTGACCGTCGCCGCCGACCCGGGCATCGTGTTCGACGTGCCGCCGGCCGAGCGCTTCGACGCGGCGCTGGCGCTGTTGGGCGTAACGTCCTCGATGCTGTCCGCCGACGCAGGTCACGCATGACGGCTGGCAGTGCCACGGTACTCGCCTTCGATTACGGCGAGCGCCGAATCGGTGTGGCGATCGGCAATCTCATGCTGCGCGAGGCTCGCGCACTCACGGTTCTCGCCAATCTCAATCGCGAAGTCCGGTTCGCCGAAACCGGCAAGCTCATTGCTGAATGGGAACCTGAACTCATCGTCGTCGGGCTGCCATGTCATCCCGACGGCACGCCGCACGCGATGACCCAGCAAGCCAAGCGCTTCGGGAATCAACTCAACGGGCGATTCGACGTGCCGGTCGTCTGGGTCGACGAACGTTACTCGTCGGTAGCCGCAGCGGCCGCGCTGGCCGAGGCGGGCGTCAAGGTCTCGCAAAAGACATCGCTCGACGCCGAAGCCGCCCGCATCATCCTCCAGCAGTACTTCGACGAGCATGTGCCTGCCTGACTTCCTGACCGGCATCATGCCCGACTGTCCTCTGCGCGACGCCGCACAACGCCACGTCGGCACGGAGTCCCCCCTGCATGGCTAACGGAATTCTCGGCCGACGCGGCCACCCCCAGCTCAACCGCAATGGTGAACTGAAGCATCTGCTGACGGTGGAGGGGTTGCCGCGCGCCGTGCTGACGCACATTCTCGACACCTCCACGCAGTTCGTCAGCGTGAACGATGCCGACGTCAAGAAGGTGCCGTTGCTGAGCGGCAAGTCCGTCTTCAATCTCTTCTTCGAGAATTCAACGCGTACGCGAACGACGTTTGAGATTGCCGCCGCGCGCCTCTCAGCCGATGTGCTGAATCTGAATATCAACGCGTCGTCGACGAGCAAGGGAGAAACCTTGCTCGACACCATCGGCAACTTGTCGGCGATGCATGCGGATCTGTTCGTCGTGCGCCATGCGCAGTCGGGCGCGCCGTATCTGATTGCAGAGCATTGCGCGCCGCACGTGCACGTCATCAACGCAGGCGACGGGCGTCACGCGCACCCCACGCAGGGCTTGCTCGACATGTACACGATTCGGCATCACAAGGGTGAATTCCAGAACCTGACGGTGGCGATCGTCGGCGACATTCTGCATTCGCGCGTTGCGCGCTCCGACATTCACGCCCTCACGACGCTCGGCGTGCCGGAAGTGCGCGCCATCGGCCCGCGTACGCTCCTGCCCACAGGGCTCGAACAACTCGGCGTGCGCGTGTTTCACGACATGGACGAGGGGCTTCGAGACGTGGACGTCGTCATCATGTTGCGTCTGCAAAACGAGCGAATGAACGGGGCGTTGCTGCCGTCGGCGGCCGAGTACTTCAAGTATTACGGCCTGACGCCTGCGCGTCTCGCGCTGGCCAAGCCCGATGCCATCGTCATGCATCCTGGTCCGATGAACCGGGGCGTGGAGATCGATTCGGCGGTCGCGGACGGCCCGCAGTCGGTCATTCTCGAACAAGTGTCGTTCGGCATTGCCGTGCGCATGGCGGTGATGAGCATCGTCGCCGCAAACCACGGGTAAGCGCGCCATGAAACTGCATCTGAAGGGCGGTCGCGTCATCGATCCCGCTACCCGAACCGATCAGGTTCAGGACGTCTTCATCGCCGAAGGAAAAATCGCGGCGCTCGGTGCGTCACCCGCAGACTTTACGGCTGAGCGCGTCATCGACGCGACGGGCCTGGCAGTCATGCCGGGGCTCGTCGATCTGGCGGCGCGCCGAGTGACAGCCGCCAGTGAAGCGGCAGCAGCACTCGCGGGTGGCGTTACACGCGTCGTTTGTCCGCCCGATACCGACCCGGTGCTCGATGAAATCGATCTGGTCGAGATGCTGCAATTGCGCGCTCGTGCCACGCATCGTGTGCAGGTGCACCCGCTGGGGGCCCTGACGGTCGGCCTCGCCGGTCGTGAACTCACGGAAATGGCGCGGTTGACGCAGGCAGGCTGCATCGGCCTGTCGCAGGCCAATGCGCCGATGGCGGACAACCGTACGTTGCTACGCGCGCTGCGATACGCAGGCACGTTCGGGCTGACGGTATGGTTGCGGGCGCAGGACGCGTCGCTGGCAGCCGGCGGTGTCGCCGCCAGCGGGGCCGTTGCATCGCGTCTTGGACTGGCGGGCATTCCCGTGGCCGCCGAGACGATCGCGCTCCACACGCTTATCGAACTCGTTCGCGTCACGGGCACGCGAATGCATCTGTGCCGTGTGTCGTCCGCCGCAGGATTGGCGCTTGTGCGTGCAGCAAAGGCGGAAGGGTTGCCCGTCACGTGCGATGTTGCTGCACACCACCTCCATCTGATCGACATGGACATCGGTTATTTTGATGCGCAGTACCGGCTTGATCCGCCGCTGCGCGCTCAACGGGACCGTGAAGCCATCCGGGACGCGGCGCGCGACGGAACGATCGATGCCATCTGCTCCGACCATACGCCGCTCGCCGCCGATGCGCGTCTGGTGCCGTTTGCGGAAGCCGTGCCGGGAGCGAGCGGGCTGGAGCTGCTTTTGTCGCTGGTCCTGAAGTGGGCCGATGAGTCGCGCGTGCCGTTGGTCGATGCATTGGCCCGCGTCACGCATGCGCCGGGACAACGTCTCGCAGCCGTGGCGCCGGGCGCCGGCCGTCTCGCAGCGGGGCAACCGGCAGATGTTTGCGTGTTCGCGCCGTCGGCGCACTGGACCGTTGCCGCACAGAGTTTGCGCAGCGCTGGCCACAACACCCCGTTCCTGGGATACGAATTGCCGGGCCGTGTACGTTTCACGTTGGTCGGTGGCCACGTGGCGCACGAAGCCCTCGCCGTTTAGGAAGCGATTGCCGTGCTGTTACTCAAAAAACTTCGTCTCGGCCTGCACCTCTCGCGTGGCCTGTTGACTGCGCTGTTGCTCTTCCCGTTCCTGTCGGAAGCCGCGAAACACCGTCGCATTCGCGCGTGGTCACAAAAGCTGCTGAAGCTGTGCGGTATGCGTCTCGAAGTCGAGCAGCATGCCCCGCTGCCCGAGCGCGGTGTGATGCTGCTGTGCAATCACGTGTCGTGGATCGACATCTTCGCGATCAATGCGTGGCAGCCGGTGCGCTTCGTTGCGAAGGCCGAGATCCGCCATTGGCCGTTGGTCGGCTGGCTGTGCGTGCAAACGCGCACGATCTTCCTGCAACGCGAGCGCCGTGCGGATGCGCGCCGCATCATGCATTACCTGTCCGAATGTCTGCGCGACGGCGACATCATCACTGTCTTCCCGGAAGGCACGACCACGGACGGCCGGAGCCTGTTGCCGTTCCACGCCAACCTGCTGCAAGCCCCGGTGAGCACCGGCAAGCCCGTGCAGCCGCTGTGCCTGTTCTATACCGACGCCACGAGCGGACGTCATACGATGGCGCCGGCATACATTGGCGAGATGAGCCTGATCGAGTCCATCGACATGATTCTGCGCGCACCTCCCATGACCGTGCGATTGTCGGTGGGCGAGCCACGATACCCGCAGGAGGGGCAGCATCGACGCGAGTTTGCGCTCGGCGCGCAGAAGGCCGTGGGCGATGCATTGCAAGGTTTCCTGCCCGAAGCGGTGCTGCCCGAGAGCGGTTCGGTAGGTTCGCGTGACTCGACGCTGAGCGACGAAGAAGGCGACACCGCACAGGCGGTTCAGGTCTGACGAAAGTCACAACGCTATAAAAAACGGCGCCTGCATGGCGCCGTTTTCGTTTGTTCGGAAGGTCGAGACGAGAGCCCGTTCGTCCTCATTCGCCTTTACGTTTTAGCGCTTTTTCGGGCTTGTCGGCTCGCTCGGCCTTCGCGGGCTTTTCAACCTTCTCGAGCTTGCGTGCGCCTTTGCCGAGCTTCTCGGCCTTCGCGGCCTTGAGGGCGTCTTCGGCCTTATCGGCCTTCTTCATCTTGGCGCGCTTCTTGCCGTCTGCCGAGGCAAACGGATCGCGAATCTGTGGGCAATCGATCTGAATCAGGTCACGGCCGGCGGGCGAACTGGCGAGCTTCACCGCCGTTAATTTGCCGCCCCAGACACAGCCCGTATCGAGCCCGAGCACGTTGTCACGCATCACCAGACCGAGCGCCGACCAATGGCCGAACACCACCGTGACGTCGTTCGTGCGACGGCCCGGCGCCTCGAACCAGGGTTTCAGCTCGCCCGTGGCCGCATCGGCCCCTTCCTTGATCTTGAAGTCGATGCGCCCGTCGGCCGAACAGAAACGCATGCGGGTCAGCGCGTTGATCGTAAGACGCTGGCGGTCCTCGTCGCTAAGCTCTTCTTTCCACTGATCCGGCTGATTGCCGAACATGCGCGAGAGGAAGGTTTTCCAGTCCGGTCCACGCAGTTGCGTCTCGACGTCGCGGGCAAGCGTGATGACCTGCGTGGCGTCCCATTGCGGCAGCACGCCGGCGTGCACCATCAGATGGCCATGTGCGAGGTGCGCGAGCGGCTGATGGCGTACCCAGTCGATGAGGGCGTCGCGGTCGGGCGCGGTGAGAATGTCGTCGATGGTGTCGCTGCCGTGGGCCTGACGCACACCGGCGGCCACGGCCAGCAGATGCAGATCGTGATTGCCGAGCACGGCTGTGGCGCGATCGCCCAGCGCAATGACCTGACGCAGCGTATCCAGCGAGCGCGGGCCACGGTTGATGAGATCGCCGGCCAGCCAGAGATCCGCATCCTGAGGCAGGCGTGCGAGCAGTTGTTCAAACGACGTTTGGCAACCTTGCAGGTCGCCGATGGCATAGATGTCACGCATCGCGTAGGTGGCGCTGTCTTGTCTTGTTGTCCCGATCCGGGGGATGTCCGTGTGCCGCGGCTACACACCTTCGGTGCGTCGCCCCCCGTGGTCGTTCATTTTTTGTAGATCAGCCAGCGTGGCGCCTTGAAACGAACGATGCGCAGGTACAGCCAGACATACGTCACCATGAAGGCGACGCAGCACAGCGCTAGCACCAGACTATGTCGCCAGAAAACCGTCGCCGGGATCACTGCCAGCAAGCATAGCAGCCAAAGGTACGGTGACGTCAAGGAGTTGCGTTGTGTCAGTGCGCTGGCCGTGCGCGCGCCGGCAGCCCAGCGCATCAGCCGCTTGTAGACGAGCATGTGCAGGTGCACGCCATCGGGAATGCCTGGCGAGATGCCGCGCACGAAGCGTTTGCGATAGATCGAGAAGCAGACTTCGAAGGCGGGGTAAATCACCATGAGGGCCGGATACCACGGCGAGACCTGTGGATTGCGCATCACCAGCAGCACGGCGATTTCGGCCAGCATGAAGCCGAGGAAATAGGCGCCGCCGTCGCCCAGGAAGATCAGTCCACCGGGGAAGTTGAAAATGAAGAACCCGAGGATGGCGCCCACCATGATCATCGACGTGGTGAGCACGACGGGGTCCTGCACCTGGAATCCGACATAACCGAGCGAGGCGAACATGATCATCGCGACCATGGCCGCGAGCCCGTTGAAGCCGTCGATGATGTTGACCGCGTTGGCCATGCCGGCGACACACAGCACGGTGAGTGGGACGGATACCGCGGCGAGCATCAGCGCGCGGTCGGCGATGCCGATGTCGACGCGGTTGATATGGATGTCGAGCACGAACCACGCCAGCAACGCGGCGAACATCGTGCAGACGAGGCGCACCGTCGGCGTGACCTTCTTGGTCAGATCCTCGATGAAGCCGGAAAGGAACGCAGGCAGGCCGCAGACCACGAGCAGCAGAATATTGCGTGACACCGTGGGATACGTGAAACCGAGCGCAGTGGCGGCCACGACGAGGCCCGCAAGAATACCGACGCCGCCGATTCGCGGCACCGGCCGCACGTGAAACTTCTGCACGCCGGCGACATCGCTATCGCCGGAGAAGCGGGAGTGAACGTGCGCGTAGCGGACGATCAACAGCGTCGCGATAAACGACACGACGAGGGCGATGGCAAGACTCAGCATGATGCAGTGTGATAGCCGATGATTCGGCTATCAAAGGGAGGATTTGGAAAGCCGCTTACTTCTTCTTGAAGATCATCCAGCGAGGCGAGCGGAATCGCACGATTCGCTGATACAGCCAGACATACAACACGATAAACACTAGGCAGCAGGCTGCCAGCAGGCCGCTATGCCGCCACAGGATCGTTGCCGGGACCACAGCCGATAGACACAATACCCAGAGATAGGGTGATGTCATCGAATTGCGCCGAGCAAGTTGTCCCGCAATTTTCGAGCCGACGGCCCAGCGCAATACCCGCTTGTAAATGAGCATATGCAAGTGCACGCCGTCAGGCATGCTCGGGGAGACCCCGCGCACAAAACGACGCCGGTATATCGAGAAACAGACCTCGAAAATCGGATAGAGCAGCATGAGTGCCGGATACCAGGGAGAAACCATCGGGTTTCGCATTACGAGCAAAATCGCAAGCTCTGCCAACATGAATCCGATGAAATAGGCGCCGCCATCCCCGAGGAAGATCAATCCGTTCGGGTAATTCAAAATGAAAAAACCGAGAATCGCGCCGACCATAATCATTGCCGCAGAAAGCACGACGTTGTCGCCCACTTGAAAAGCGACATATCCCAGCGACAGGAACATGAAAACGCTGACCATCGCGGCAAGGCCATTAAAGCCATCGATGATATTGACCGCGTTGGTCATGGCCGCGGTACAAATGACCGTCAACGTGACGGAAATCAACGGAATGGCGAGAAGGGTGTCAATCGGTGCAATATCGATGCGATTGATATGAATGCCTAGCAGCCAATACGCGACGAGTGCCGACAACATTGCGCATAACAAACGATTGCGCGGCGAAACGCGTTTGGTGACGTCCTCGATGAATCCGCCCAGAAACACTGGGGCAGCACTGGCGGTGAGCAGCAGAATCTCTTCCAGCCGTCCGCCGCGGTGATGGAACGTGGCAAACGTCCCTGCGACGAGCAGACCAAGCATAATGCCCAACCCACCAATGCGCGGTACAGGATGGGCATGAACCTTCTGAACCCCTTTCGTATCGCTATCGCTGGAAAAATGCGCGTGCACGTGGGCATACCGCACAATGAGCAGCGTAGTGACGAATGAAACTACCAATGCCAATGTCAGGTTCAGCATAGTGCGGACAAGTTAATCGCGTTGCTTAGTTCTTATGTGCGGATTGGTTTTCTCGCTAAATCCCGGTTAATCGTGGGTCGGGAATTGCGGGGCCCCCCTATCGACCTCGCCAAGTATTCTGAAATACTCGGCGATCACCAATCGCTCGTCGAAATTGTGCGCTACTTTAGCACGCCCAGCCCCCCCGACCTCCGTAAGATCACGGGATGACATGGCCGCCACACGCTTCATTTGCGTTGCCAATGCGCTTGAATTCTGTGGGGGTACCACCCACCCCGTCACGCCTTCAGTCACCACTTCGCGACACCCTTGAACGTCGGTCGTGATCACCGGGCGTCCCATCGCACTTGCTTCGAGCAACGTTCGAGACAAGCCTTCGCGGTACGATGGCAGCACGATGCAGTGCGCTTGCGCGATGAAGGGACGCACTTCCTGGGTTACGCCCAGGTACTCTACAAGCCCCTCCCGCTCCCATTCGGCAACTTGCTCACGTGAGATCGCTGTCGGGTTTTCCACGTCTGCAGGCCCTAGCAACTGGAACCGCAGGTGGGGCATCGACGCCTTGAGCGTGCGCGCGGCATCTACGAACTCCAGCACGCCTTTGTCGCGTAATAGCCGCGCAATCAGCAGAAATCGGAAGGTGCCGTCGTCTGATGGCCATGGCGCGCGGGCAAAATGATCGAGATTCACCCCTTCTCCGGGAAGCAGGCGCGCTTTGCGTATATCTACCAGTCCGCCTCTGACCATGGCATCGAAGTCCGCGTCGTTGAGCAACCAGTTTTCCAGCGTGTGCCGGAATGCATACCGGTACAGCAGGCGCACGACGTGCGTAATGAGCGACTTATTGATGAAAACGGTGCCCATGCCCGTCGTAATGGACACCGACGGAATGCCTGCCCAATGGGCGGCCACGGCACCGTAAATATTCGGTTTGATCGTGTAGTGAAAGCACACGGCTGGGCGAATTCGCCGGTACAGACGATACAGACGCGTCGTCAGAGCGATGTCCTGAAGTGGATTCTGACCTTTCGAAGCCATCGGCATGATGTGTACCGTGCAACCCATTTCGCGCAGCAAGGGCGAATAGTCGTCATCGGGCGCGACGACATGGACCGGATGCCCGTCGGCGAGCAGCGCACGGATGGGACCGCCACGAAAGTTGTGAATCGACCAGAACGAGTTTGAGCAGAAAAGAACGGGTGCTTGCATGGGATTCAGTGGGTTGCGGCACGTGCCATGGCCAGACGGGCATAAGTGTCGAGCCAGCGCGTGACGACAGCCTCGAGGGAGTAACCAGCGACGATGCGTTCGCGATTGGCGGTGCCGGCGGCCTGCCGCACGCTTACGTCGGCGCACAGGTGGCGAATCAGGGCGTCGCCCAGCGCCTGGGCATCGCCCACGGGCACCAGGGTGTTGTTGGCGCCAGTACCCACCAGTTCGCGCACGCCCCCGCAATCGGTCGACACAACAGGCAAGCCGCTGGCCATCGCCTCGCCGATCACGAGCGGCAAGCCTTCCCAGGCGGATGACATCGCGTACACATCTGCGGCGCACATCCACTGCGCGATGTCGTTGCGACGCCCGAGCAACGTGATGGCAGGGGCAAGTCCGCGGGCATCGACAAGCGCCTGCATCGAGGGCCGCAGTGGCCCGTCGCCGGCGATAAACAGGCGCGCTTCGGGCAGTGCACACAACACGCGCGAGAACGCGTCGATCAGCGTCGGGTAGTCCTTTGCTTCGACCATACGGCCGGCGGCAAAGACGATGGGCATCGCTTCGGACGACGTCGATTGAAGGTTGGCACGCCACTGCGAACGTGTTTGCGCGTCGGGGTGGTAGCGCGTCGTGTCGATGCCGTTGGGCATGCTCTCGATACGTGCCGACGGGGCTGCGCGTTGCGCAATGAAGGCGGCTACCGCGTCGTCACTGACGTTGGTCGTCAAATCTGACCAGCGGTCGGTCAGCCTGTAGGCCAGCATTCGCAGACGACCCCCTTCGTTACGGCTGTGGGCACTCGTTACGAGCACGGGCATGCTAACAAACCAGCGCGCCACGCGGGCGAGTACGTTGGCGTGCACCATGTGGGCGTGCACGACGTCCGGCTTCCATACCCGCACTTGCGAGACGAACCGCCGCAAGGCACACGCGAGCGACCACGGTGTCTTGCCAGCCTTGAGTTCGGTAAGCGTGAGCCGTGGCGAAGCCGGCAAATCGATGGCGCAAGCGCCCGTCAGCGAGATCAGATTGACGTCATGACCGCGAGCGAGAAACCCTCGGGCGAGATCGGCCACCTGGGTCTCTGCGCCGCCCAATTGCAGACCGGTGACGAACAGAACGATCTTCATCGCGCGCCCTCCGGTGCCTGGCTGCCAGCCCAGAGCGCTTCCCAACGGGCCGCGATGGTATCGGCGCGGAAGTCCTGTGCGTGGGCGTAGCCGGCCAGTCCGAGCTGGCGACGCAGCGACGCGTCGCCAATGAGCCGGAACAACGCGCGGGCCAGCGCTTCGATGTCGCCGTCGTCCACGACGAGGCTGTCGACTTCGTTGTGCAACAGCGCGCGCGGGCCGGCGTCGGCGGCATAGGCGACGACGGGCACCGCATACGCCTTCGTTTCGATCAGCACCAGCCCGAAGCTCTCGCGGCGCGACGGCAGACAGTAGATCGACGCTCGCGCATAGTACTGCGCGATATCGGCCACGGCGGGCAGCATCTCGACGCGATCGGCAACGCCTGCCTCGCGCGCTTGTGCGAGCAGCGATTCGCGCAGCGGACCGTCGCCCACGACACGCACTTGCCAACCGGGGGCGTCATGCGCGATGCGCGCCCAGGCGTCGATCAATCGGTCGAAGCCCTTTTCCGGCACCAGACGTCCGACGGCCAGAATGCAGCGCTCGTCATTGTGCTCGGGCGCCGTATCGGGAATCGCAATGCCGAGCGGATTGGGCATCGTGACGAACTGCGCACGGGCATTCGAATGGTGCGCTTGCCACGCGGCCCGATCGGCATCCGTCAGGACAACGACGGCATCGTACCGACGTGCCGCCAGCGCACGCGCCCATCGGCGCGCGCGTCGGCCCAGGTCGCTGGCGTAGGTGCTGTGCTCCCAGGCGATGCGCTGCAGCGGCAGGCCGAGCGTGGCGGGCACCGTGTAGAGCGCGAGCATCGGGTCGACGTCGATCATTACCTCGATGGCGTGTTCGCGCGCGTAACGCCGCACTTGCCGCACGATGGACAGATAGTGATGCTTGAAAGCCACGCGCTCGGCGAACATCGCGTGGTGCGTCACACCGGGCGCCAATGGGAAGACGGGCGTATGGCCCCACAGCGAGAGCACGTGCACGCGATGGCCGCGCGCTGCGAGCGCATTGGCCAGCGTGGCCGTGGCGCGCTCGGCACCGGCGAACGCCGCGAGCGTGCCCGTGAACAGACAGAGGGTGCGGGGGACGGTGGGCGTCGGGGTCTGAGCCAGTGTCATTGCGTCAGTCCCGACGAAGCAGCCAGACGCCGAGCACCAGCGCGGCCGCATAGCCTGCGCCGAAGCCGAGGGCGCCAGCGAGCGCACCGAGTTGCGGCGCGAGTCCACGAACGACCACGAACGCCACCACGGCGGCACACAGCCATTTGGTGATGACCCAGCGTCCGGCACCGCGACGGATCAGCGTCAGGTTCAGGGCGGCATCGGCGAACACGAGAATCCCCATGAGTGCCGACACGCGCAGAATTTGGGCTGACTCGGCGAATCCCGCGCCGTAAATCAGATGCACGATCCAGGGGGCGAGCAACGCAATCGGAACCGCCAGGCTGGCGCCTGCGGCCACCATCAGCCACACCGCTCGCACGGTGTTGCGGCGGGCGGTGGCATTGTCTGCCGTCTGGAAAATCAATTGCGGTGCCAGCGAATTGGCGATGATCGGTGCAACGAGTACGAAGTTTTCCGTGATCTGCATGGCTGCGGCGTAGGCGCCCAACTCCGACAGCGGAATGAGGGGCTTGAGCACGAGCTGATCGATGCGCTTGAAGACGATCATGAGCATCAGTCCGCCCCAGAACGTCATGCCGCTGGTGAGCAGATCGGTCAATAGCTTGCGTTGCCAGATCACCGGGGTCTTCGGCGAATGCTTCAGGTAATAGCGCACGAGGAGCGCGGCGGCCACGATGGCCTCGACGGCATAGACAACGGCGAACGCGGCAACGTCTGCGTGCATCGCGAACAGAATGGCTACCAGTGCGAGCTTCACCCCCAGCCCGCAGAGATTGGCCGTCACGCTCGGCCGGTTGAACGTGCGCGCCTGCAGCCACGCGATCACGATGCCGAAGGGCTCGCGGAACCAGAGTGCCGCGCCGAGCCAGAGGGCGACGGCTACCAGATCGGACTCTGCAAAGCCGAGGAGGTAGATAGCGAGAATCGTGTAGGCGACGGCGGCGGCGGCCATGCGCAGCACGAAGGCGTGCGCGATGACGGTGCGTTGGTCGGCCTCGGACTTGCCGACCAGACGCGGCACCACAACCTCGCTGCCGCACAGCAGCGTGAGGGAGGCGGCGAGGAATACGAGGGATTGCGCGTATTGAAACAGGCCGAACTGCGCGGCGCCGAGACTACGGGCCAGAAGGCCGGACACTACGATGCCGCCGACGATCTGCGCGCCGCGCTCGGTCAGCATCCAGAGGATGTTTCGAATGATGATGCGATAGGGCATGTGGCGCTCGCGCGGCTCACTCGTTCTCAAGATAAGCAAAAACCGGCCTTGTGAGGCCGGTGCTGGGGGACTTCACGCGCTTGTCACGTCGCGCGGCTATGGATTGTAGGCCATGACTGACAAGGGTTTCGGGCTGTGCCGCAGTGCGGCGAAGTCCCGTATAATTTTAGCGTAATGCAGCCGTTCCCGGCCGGGCTTCCTGCCGGGATTTGACGTTTGCGGCGCGCCCGGCGCGTTCTTCGTGGCCAAGGTGCTTCGCAACTTCCGGCCCGTATCGGGTTCGGGCAGGCAACAGGCCGGGCCCCCCGCTTCGGATGCTAATTTCTCCCCTCGTTTCCGAGAGACGCTTTCCCATGACGCAAACCACGCAAGTTTCACCTGCGATTTTCAAGGCATACGACATTCGCGGTATCGTCGGCAAGACCCTGGATGCCAACGTTGCGAACCTGATCGGCCGTGCGTTCGGCACCGCGCTGCGTCGCGAAGGCGGCAATGCCGTCGTCGTCGGCCGCGATGGTCGCCTGTCCGGCCCAGAACTTGTCAGCGCACTCTCCGACGGCCTGCGCGCCGCAGGTGTCGACGTGGTCGATATCGGCGTCGTCGTCACGCCGATGGTGTATTTCGCGACGAACGTCACGCTGCATGGCCGGGTGGTCGATTCCGGCATCATGGTCACGGGCAGCCACAACCCGCCGGACTACAACGGTTTCAAGATGGTGCTGCGCGGCCGCGCGATCTATGGCGATGCGATTCAAGGCCTGGCGAAACTGATCGAGCAGCAGGACTTCGAAACGGGCCAGGGCACGTACACGGCCGATGAAATCGGCGAGTCGTACCGCGCGCGTATCGCCAACGATGTGCATCTGGCGCGTCCGATGAAGATCGCCGTGGATTGCGGCAACGGCGTGGCGGGAGCTTATGCACCGGCGCTGTTCCAGGCGCTCGGTTGCGACGTTGTCGAACTGTTCTGCGATGTGGACGGCACGTTCCCGAACCATCACCCGGACCCTGCCCATCCTGAAAATCTTCAGGACCTGATCAAGACGCTGCAGACGACCGATGCCGAAATCGGTCTGGCGTTCGATGGCGACGGCGACCGTCTGGGCGTGGTCACCAAGGATGGTCAGATCATCTATCCGGATCGCCAGTTGATGCTTTTCGCCGCTGACGTGCTGAGTCGCAACCCGGGCGAGAAGATCATCTACGACGTGAAGTGCACGCGCAATCTCGCCGAGTGGGTGCGCGAGCATGGCGGCGAGCCGCTCATGTGGAAGACGGGCCACTCGCTGGTCAAGGCCAAGCTCAAGGAAACGGGCGCACCGCTTGCGGGCGAGATGAGCGGTCACGTGTTCTTCAAGGATCGTTGGTACGGCTTTGACGATGGCCTGTACACGGGCGCGCGTCTGCTTGAAATCCTGTCGAAGACGGCCGATCCGAGCGCCGTGCTCAACGCGTTGCCCAATTCGATTTCCACACCTGAGTTGCAGATCCCGCTGGCCGAAGGCGAGAACTTCGAACTGATCGACAAGCTGCGTGAAACCGCCAAGTTCGAAGGCGCACAGGACGTTATCACGATCGACGGCGTGCGTGTCGAATATCCGGATGGTTTCGGTCTGGCTCGTTCGTCGAACACCACGCCGGTGGTTGTGTTGCGCTTCGAGGCCGATAGCGAAGCGGCGATCAAGCGCATTCAGGACGACTTCCGCCGCGCCATTCTGGCGGTCAAGTCCGACGCAAAGCTGCCGTTCTGAGGTAAGGCCGGGGACACCTCCGGCCAATTCCACACCTGGACGCTCTGATGCTCTGACGCTTCGGCACCTCGGCGGCGTGGTACGAGCGCCTGATGCCGGGCGCAGGAGGCCGCAAGTCAGCCGTAAGGTTGCCATAAGGGTGCCGTGGCGAGAACGATGGCGGCAAAGATGTCCGGCGGGCCGGGTCGGGGTAAAATCGCCGTTTTGCTCACGAGGCCCGGCCGAACCGCCGGAGCGTTCGGTTGCAGGTTCTGATCGTCAAAGTCTCGTCGCTCGGCGACGTCGTCCATAACATGCCCGTGGTGCAGGACATTCTGCGCCAGTATCCTGACGCCCAGATCGACTGGGTGGTGGAAGAGGGCTTCGTCGACCTCGTCAAACTCGTGCGCGGTGTGCGCCGGGTCATCCCCTTCGCCCTTCGCCGCTGGCGCAAGAAGCCGCTCGCGGCAAGCACCTGGCAGGAGATCGGCAAATTCCGCCGCTCGCTGCGCGAAACCCCCTACGACTTCGTGATCGACACGCAAGGCCTGGTCAAGACCGGCTGGATTGCGCGCACGGCACGTGGCCCCGTGTGGGGGCTGGGCAACCGGACCGAGGGGGCCAGCTATGAGTGGCCGGTGCGTTACCTGTACCGTCACATGGTGCGTATTGAACCGCATACCCATGTGGTGACGCGCTCGCGGCTGCTGGTCGCCGAGGCGATGGGCTTCAAGGTGCCGGGCGAAATCGACTTCGGTATCGCTACCGAACGGGCGGATCACAGCCAGTGCCCCGACCGTCCGTACGCGGTATTTGTGCATGCGACGTCGCGCGACGACAAGACCTGGCCGGAAGACGACTGGATTGCGCTGGGCCGGGATCTGGCCGCGCAGGGCTTTCTGATCGTGTTGCCGTGGGGCAGTGCCGCCGAGCATGACGTTTCGCTGCGGCTGGCGGCGGCGCTGGGCAGCGATGCCTGGGTGCCGCCAAAGATGAACCTGTCGCAGGTCGTCGGCCTCATCGATCGCGGCGCAATCACCGTAGGCGTGGACACCGGTTTGGTACATATTGCCGCAGCACTGAACCGTCCGACCATCGAGCTATACAATTTCAGCACCGCGTGGCGCACCGGTGGATTCTGGTCGCCGCGCATCATCAATCTTGGCGACGCCGAACACAAGCCAACGCTCGCGCAAGTGCGCGACGCCGTGCGCCAACTCGCACCGTCGCTGCCATCTGTCACGAGTGGCGACGCCACGTCCGGGGAGGGCCGAAGCGCATGAGCCAAACGAACGAAAGCAACCAGATCGTCACCGTCGAATCCGGCAACTGGCAAGGTGGACAACTGTCGATACCGCGCGAGACGCTGGTAGCCGATGTCGAGGCAGGCAAGGTGCTGTACTTTCCGCATCTGGCCTTCGCCATCGATACCGCGGAACAGCGCCTGCTCGATCCGGCGATTGCCGATCCGAAGCGCAAGAACATCAGCCTTGATCCCAGGACCGACGCGCTCGTGGGCGTGGCCGCAGACGATGCCACGCAGCGTGCCGTCCATGCATTGGTCAAGCGTTACTACACGCAGGCAAGCAGTCTGATCGACGGTCTGTTGCCCGAGTATCGCGGCAAGTTGCGCGCGGCGCCGACGAGCCTGCGTCTGCATCAGGTCGAAACGCGTCAGACGTCGTGGCGCAAGGACGACAGCCGCCTGCACGTCGACGCCTTCCCGTCGCGCCCGAACTACGGCGAGCGCATCCTGCGCGTGTTCACCAACATCAACCCGGCCGGTCAACCGCGCGTCTGGCGCGTGGGCGAGCCGTTCGAAGCGGTGGCCGAGCGGTTCCTGCCGAAAGTGCCGACGCAATGGCCGGGGTCCGCATGGCTGCAGAACGCCGTGGGTATCACGAAGCGTCCGCGCAGCGGTTACGACCACATCATGCTGCACCTGCATGACGGCATGAAAGCCGACATGGGCTACCAGCGCGATGCCGACCAGCAGACCATGCCGTTCCCGCCGGGCAGCGTGTGGGTGTGCTTCTCCGATCAGACGTCGCACGCCGTGATGTCGGGCCAATTCATGATGGAACAGACCTTCTTCCTGCCCGCCGAAGCGATGGTGCACCCCGAGTGCTCGCCGCTGGCGGTGTTGCAACGCCTCACGCATCGCGCGCTCATCTGAATGTTGCTGCGTCTCGTCTATCGCGCGCTTTGGTGGATCGTTGCACCGTTGGCGGTGATTCGCCTGTGGTGGCGCGGCCGGTTCGAACCCGGCTATCGCCGCCATATCGGGGAACGCTTCGGGTTTTACGATTCGCCGCCATACACCGGCCGTCCGCTGATCTGGGTGCATGCCGTCTCCGTCGGGGAAACGCGCGCCGCGCAGCCGCTGATCGAAGCGCTGCTCGAACGTTATCCGTCTCACGGCATCTTGCTCACGCACATGACACCCACAGGGCGCGCCACGGGCGAAAACCTGTTCGGGGATCGTGTGCTGCGTTGTTATCTACCCTACGACATGGTCGGTCCGATCCGGCGATTTCTGAAGCAATGGCGACCGAGCGTCGGTGTGGTGATGGAAACGGAAGTCTGGCCGAACCTGATCTTCACTTGCCGTGAAAGCGGTGTGCCGCTGGTGCTGACCAACGCGCGCATGTCGGCACGTTCGTTCCGGCGTGCCGCCCGCTTTGGCGACGCGGCCAAGCCGGTCTTCGGCGGCTTCAGTCGCGTGTTCGCGCAAAGCGATGCCGACGCCGAACGGCTGCGCATGCTCGGGGCGAACGACGTCGACGTGTTGGGTAATCTGAAGTTCGACATGACGCCACCGCCCGCCCTGCTCGCACTGGGTGAGCGTTGGCGCGAGCGCTTCGGGGACCGCAAGGTCTGGCTGGCGGCAAGCACGCGAGACGGCGAAGAAGCGCTGGTGCTTCAGGCTCGGGCGATGCTTGCGGCTGCCTCGGATGTGGGGCGCCGCTCGTTGCTGGTGCTCGTGCCGCGTCATCCGCAGCGTTTCGACGAAGTGGCGGCGATGTTGCAGAAGGTGCGACTCAACTACGTCCGTCGTAGCGCGTGGGCTGACGACGATACGCCGCTGCCTGCCGATGTCGACGTTGTCCTCGGCGATTCGATGGGCGAGATGGCGGCGTATTTCTCGGCGGCCGACGTTGCATTTATCGGCGGGAGCCTGCTGCCGCTGGGCGGCCAGAATCTGATCGAAGCTTGCGCGGCGGGCACGCCGGTCGTCTTCGGTCCGCACATGTTCAACTTCACGCAGGCTAGCGAAAACGCGCTGACGGCGGGCGCGGCGCGGCGTGTCAGCGATGCGGGCGAACTCGCCACGGCGCTGGCCGATTTGCTGCTCAATGACGACCGTCGGCTTGCCATGCGCACTGCGGCAACGCTGTTCGCGAAGCAGCATCAGGGGGCGACGGAACGCACGGTCAGCGCGCTGGGCCGTTGGCTCGACGCAGGCGTCGTGGTGGCTCCGCAAGACTGATTCACGACCGACCACGACGCTGCCAGACGGCGTCTCTCGACCCCGTCCCCATCGGAAAACAAAATGCCTCGCATGCCGAACTGGCCATGCGAGGCATTTTGCTATGGGCATTAGCGCTGTCTCGGCTGTCTCGGCTATCTCCGATGCCTCAGCGCGCCACGTGACTAACGTCGCATCGACGGTGCCGTGACGCCCGGCCGCACGCCGCGTGCCGGCAACCCGGCTCCGGCGTTGGCGGGTGCGGCTTCGCGAGCGCCTGCCATGGCAGCAGATGCATCCGGATTCTCGGTGAGCAACGCGTTAAGCAATTGCAAGTCGGTGTCGACGAGCGTGGCGGCGCTGGCTTTCAATTGAAGGCTTGAGAGCAGCGTGCTGTAGCGTGCCTTGGCGAGATCGCGTCGCGTGGTGAAGAGTTTGTCTTCGGCGTTGAGCACGTCGGCGTTGATGCGAATGCCGACCTGATAGCCGAGTTTGTTCGAGGCGACCGACGACTGTGCCGATTGCTCCGCCGCTTCGAGCGCCTTGACCTGCGCCAGCCCGCTCGATACGCCGAGATACGACTGGCGGGCGTTGAAGACCGCCAGGCGTCGCGCATCGTCGAGGTCGGTCATTGCCTTGTCTTCGAGTGCGAGGGTCTGGCGCAACTTGCTCTGCACGGCGCCGCCCGAGAAGATCGGAATGCTGATCTGAATACCGATCTGTCCGGCGGAACTCGGTCCCGAGCCCTGGCTTGATGGACTTGACATGGCCGACGACAGCAGACTGTTGGCGTTGCCGACATTCGAGTGCGCGCCGGCGGCGACCAGATCGACCGATGGCATGTAACCCGACTTGGCCTTTGACGTTTCGCGCCGAGCGGTCTCGAGCGTGAGCGTTTGCAACTGCACGCCGTAGTTCGACTGCGCCGCTTGCGCGACCCAGTCCGCCACGTTGTTCGGCTGGGGCGAGGGCAACGTCGCGCCTGCGCGCAGCGTGGCGAGCGAGCCGACCTGATGGCCGACGATTCGCGCGAAGGCGGCACGGCGCACGTCGAGCGTGTTCTGTGCGGCGATTTCCTGCGCGGTGGCCTGATCGAAACTGGCCTGCGCTTCGTTGGCGTCGACGATCGTGGCGTTGCCGACCTCGAAATTCCGTTTGGCGGACGCGAGTTGTTCGGCGATGGCCTGCTTGTGCGTGCCGGCGAGCGCGAGGTCGTCCTGCGCGGCGAGCACGTCGAAATAGGCGGTGGCCACGCGCAGGATCAGGTCTTGCTCCGCTTGCGCAAACGACGCTTCGGCACTCGCGACCGTCAGCTTGCCCTGCTGGTATGACTGCCAGCTATCCCAGTGGAAGATGGGCTGCGTGAGTGCGAGGCTGTAGCCGCTACTGACGAACGTGTTCGAGACGTTCCCCGATCCATAGTGCGTGTTGACGGAGCCCCAGCGCGCGGAGACTTGCGGCAAGAGCGCGGCGCGGGCCTGCGGCAGGGCTTCGATGTTGGCGAGGTAGGCCGAGCGGGCGCTGGCGATCAACGCGTCGCGGCTTTGCGCCTCGCTGTAAAGCTGGATAAGGTCAGTGGCGCCGGCGGGAGCGGCGTGAACTATGAGGGCTGCAAGCGTCGTCGCCATGACGAGAACGTTCGCAGAGACGGTGCGCCGCGCAGGCGCACGCTTGGCCACGCGCTCACGCGCGGCAAGCCTCGAGGGGCGCACGGCCCTGGCTCAGTAAGTCGGCATCGACGGATCGACCTGGCGAGCCCAGGCATCGATTCCGCCGTCCAGATTGAACAGCTGGGAGAAACCTTGTTGTTCCAGAAACATCGCGGCGCGCGCGCTGCGCATGCCGTGGTGGCAGATGCACACGATGGGCGCATCGGCGTCGAGTTCTGTCAGACGTGCCGGCACGTCGCCGAGCGGCACATTCTTGCTCTGGGCGATGTGGCAGGTCTGCACTTCCCAATCCTCACGCACGTCGAGGAGCGTGGGTTGACCGCGGTCCCCGTCCGCGAGCCACTGGGCCAATTGCGCCGGTGTAATGTTTTGCATGATGTTCGTGTGTCGTATTGATGGCGTCCGGTCCTCGTTGATTCCCGCACGCATCTGCCCTCACAAAAGGGCGCGGGACCGGTCCGCTCGCGGCATTCCGGGGGCGCGCCATTCGTCATCGAACGGCACGTCTCCCGGTCGCCGGGCTCAGAACTTGAAGCTCGACGGTTGCGGTGCGACCAGATAGGCCACTTGCGTCTCGAACAGGTTTTCGGTGCGGTACTCGTTCTCGGAAATGCGCGTGATGAGCTTCGCTTCCATGACCGGGCTGCCGCCGATGAACGCTGCGAGACGGCCACCGACCTTCAGTTGGTCGAGGAATGCCTGCGGCAGTTCAGCCAGGGCACCCGAGATGGCGATCACGTCGTACGGCGCGGCGGCGCTCCAGCCTTGCGCGCCGTCGGCGTTGATCACTTCCACGTTGGTCACGCCGTTGGCGCGCAGCGTGTGCTGGGCGGTCTGGGCGAGATTGGCGTCGAACTCGACGGTCGTCACGTGATGCGCGTTATACGCGAGCAGGGCGGCCATGTAGCCCGAGCCCGTGCCGATTTCGAGCACGTTCTCGTTCTTCTTCGGCGCGAGCGCTTGCACGATGCGCGCTTCGACGCGCGGGAACATCATGTGCTGGCTCTTGTCGGCGATGGCCGCACCCGGCAGCGGCAGTTCAACGTCGGTGAATGCGAGGGCGCGCTGGGCCGTCGGCACGAATTCTTCGCGCTTGACCAGCTTGAGCAGATTGAGCACCTCTTGATCGAGCACGTCCCAGGGACGGATTTGCTGCTCGATCATGTTAAAGCGGGCCTGTTCGTAATTCATTTCGGTTACCGTGGGTAGTAGGCAAACACAACCCGGCATTTTACCAGTTCCGGGCGGCAGTCATTATGACGCGTGAACTTTTGCCGCACAGGCGGCGCAAGGGCGGCGTCTACAGCGGCTATGCGGCAGCTTTCGGCGTGACCGGGTTGGCGACCCGGAGCAGGTAGGCGCCGCACATCGTTGCCATCTGGTCGGCGATCTGTCCCGCCAGTGTTTCGTAGCAGGCGCCGGCCGGCGCGCGGTTCTCCAGAATCGCCTTGATGGGGCCGGTCATCGAGTTCAGGAACACGAAGGCGACCGTCTCGGGATCGTCGAAATGCGCGCCGTGCGCCGTTTTCAGCATGGTGACGACGGCCGCATGCATGCGCGTCGCCGCCGCCGTAAACACTTCCCGTCCGTCCAGATCTTCCGAGAGCCGATACAGCGCCTGCGCTTCTTCGATGTCCGTCATCTTGGCGCCGACGTAGGCCGTGGCGAGCGAGCGCGCCATCACATCCAGCGGCTGACCATGAGAGGCCATGCACGTGGCCTCCACCGTCTCGACAATCCGGTCGATGTGCCGCCCGAGTACCGCATAGAGCAACACCTGCTTGTTCTGGAAGTACTGGTACAGCGTGCCGACCGACACGCCGGCGCGCTCGGCAACGCGAGTCGTAGTCAGTTGGCGCCCGCCGTCGAGCAACAAAACCTGAAGCGCGGCTTCGAAAATGGCGTCGATCGTGACCCGCGAACGCGCCTGCTGCGGCGATTTACGGGGCGTTGCGGGGGCCCGGCTGTCCGTTTTCATATGCGAATGGAAAAGCTGAAGGATTCTTCATAAACTCGATGCTAACAAATTTGCGTGCAGTCTGGCGCAGCACAACAGGGATTTCGACGGGAGCAGTGATGAAACGGGACGCAATCGAGAACGCGGTACGCGAGGACGCCGAACGCCATCTGGGAAGCGTGGCACTGGTGACTGGCGCGACTCGGGGCATTGGGCACGAAGTCGCGCGTGCGCTGGCCGAGGCGGGCATGACGGTACTCGTGGGGGCACGAGAGGAAGCGAAGGGTGAGGAAGTCGTGGCACCGCTGCGCAAGGCGGGTTTTCAGGCGGAGACGTTGGTGATCGACCTGTTGCGGCCCGAGACGCTGCACGCGGCGGCCTATCGCATCGGACGTTATCACGGGCGGCTCGACGTGCTGGTGAACAACGCCGGGGTAACGGACCCGCGTGACGATGCTCCGGAGAAAGCCTCCATCGAAGCGGTCGAGCGGGTCTTCGCGACGAACTTCTTCGGCACGTTGCGCGTGACGCAAGCGATGTTGCCGTGGCTGGCGCGCTCGGAGCGCGCGCGTATCGTCAATGTATCGAGCGGGCTTGGTTCGCTGGCGCACAACAACGATCCGGCGTGGGAGCATGCGGCGTTCCGCCAGATCGGATTCAATGCGTCGAAGGCGGCATTGAACATGCTGACGGTGCAGCTCTCGCATACCTTGCGCGAGACGTCGATCACGGTGAACTCGGTCGATCCGGGGGCGCCCGCCGACCTGGCGATCGATGCGAGCGGCAAACGCGCGCGGCAGGGGTTGGCCGAGGGCGCGCGCAGCGTGCTGATGCTGGCGCTCGGCGATCGCGGGCCGGTCACGGGCGGATTCTTCGACGTCGAAGGCAGTTTGCCCTGGTAAGCCCGAGCCGCAGATAGGCTGGCATTCGAGATACCCGCTTCGCCACTCAAGGTAGAATGCGCGGCCTGAAGCGGTGTCATCCATGGCGGATGACGCCGCTCTCCCCAGTGTTACCCCCATCCATTTATGAACTGCCGACCCCACTGCGCGGCGTGCTGCATCGCGCCTTCGATCTCGACGCCTATTCCCGGAATGCCGAACGGCAAGCCGGCGAACACTCGTTGTGTGCAGTTGGACGGCGACGATCGCTGCCGGATTTTCTGCAGCCCGCAGCGTCCGAAGGTGTGTGGTTCGTTGCAGCCTTCGGCTGAGATGTGCGGCGAAGATCGCGTGCAGGCCATCGCATGGCTGTCGCAACTGGAAGCCATGACGGCGCCGATAGCGGCGTAATAGACGGGGGCGAGACTGTGGGGCGACTGCGGCGAGGTTGCGGTGACATGCAGCGCAGCGCCCCGGGGCGTGGAACGACGTCATAAGCGAATGCTATAGTCGCGCGTGTCGGCGCTGGGCGCCCTGTAGCGGAACGTGACATGCCGGATAGTGTTCATCCAGATCAGAAAATTCGTCAGCAGTGCGAGATGCCTGTTGCACAGCAAGCGCAGCGCGTTTCACGTCGCCGTTGGCTGGCGTTGACGGGAGCCACGGCACTCGCGGCCGGGCTGGCCGCCTGCGCGGGGTTGCCCTTCGGCAACGATTACACCTTCTCCGAAAGCCAGTTGCAGCGCGCCCTTGAGCGCAAGTTTCCGTTCGACCGTCGCGTGCTGGCTGTGCTCGACGTGAATCTCTCGCACCCTCGGTTGACCTTGCTGCCGGAGCGCAATCGTCTGGCCGTGTCCGTCGATGCCACGGTGACACATCCGCTGGGCGGTGCGCCGCTCACCGGCACACTCGCCATCGATAGCGCACTCGCGTACGACCCGGCGACGATGTCGGTCGTGCTGCGCGATCCGGAGGTGGAGACCTTCACGATCAACGGCTTGCCTGAGCGTTGGTCCCGGCAATTGAACGCCGCGGGCGCCTTGATTGCGATGCAGTTGCTGCAAGGGGCACCCATCTACACGTTCAAGCCCGAGCAACTCAACATTGGCGGCGTGGCGCGTCAGCCGGGCGCGATCACCGTGCTCTCGCATGGGGTGAACGTCAAATTCGATTCCCGCTGACAGGTCGGCTCGACCTCACTGCCGCCCCCTGTCAGCCCGCCAGCCTCTCTTACCCGTTATTCACGACTTCTCAGGAACTCATTGCATGGACCTGTTGCTGGCGTTCAAAGCCGTCATTCTCGGTGTGGTCGAAGGTCTGACCGAATTTCTGCCGATCTCATCGACCGGTCACCTGATTCTGGTGGGCAGCCTGCTCGACTTCAACGACGACAAGGGCAAGGTCTTCGAGATCGTGATTCAGTTCGGCGCGATTCTCGCGGTGTGCTGGGAGTTTCGCGTCAAGATCGCGCAGGTGGTGGGGGGCCTCGGCAGCGATGCGAAGGCGCGTCGCTTCGCGGTGAACGTGATCGTCGCGTGTCTGCCGGCCATCGTGCTCGGCCTGCTGCTTGGCAAGCACATCAAGGCCGTATTGTTCAATCCGACGGTGGTGGCCACGGCGTTCATCGTCGGCGGTGTGATCATCTTGCTGGTGGAGCGGCATAATCGTCGCAATGCCGACGCGGGCAAACTGCCGCGCGTGAATTCGATTGACGACCTGTCGGTCGTCGACGCGCTGAAAGTCGGTTGCGCACAGTGTCTCGCCCTGGTGCCGGGCACGTCGCGCTCAGGGGCGACGATCATCGGCGGCATGGTGTTCGGGCTCGAGCGTAAGGTAGCCACCGAGTTTTCGTTCTTCCTCGCGATCCCGATTCTGTTCGGCGCCACCCTTTACGAACTCTACAAGGCGCGCTCGACGCTGTCGGTCGATGACTTCAGCCTGTTCGGCATCGGCTTTATCGCGGCGTTCATCAGCGCCTTCATTTGCGTGCGCTGGTTGCTGCGCTACATCGCGTCGCACGACTTCACGGCGTTCGCCTGGTATCGCATCGCATTCGGTCTGCTGGTGCTGGCCACGGGGTACAGCGGGCTGGTTGTCTGGGCTGATTGAGTTGGCGCGCGCGACAGCGCAAGCAGAATAAAAAAAGGGGCACTGCGAGGTGCCCCTTCTTCATTTCGGCGACGGTAGCGAGATTGCTCAGCCGCGCTTGCGGAACACGAGATCCCACACGCCGTGGCCGAGGCGCAGGCCGCGATTCTCGAACTTCGTCACGGGACGGTAGTCCGGACGTGGCGAGTAATCGGCCGCTGTGTTTTCGAGCGTGGCTTCGCCGCCGAGCACTTCGAGCATCTGCTCCGCATACTCCTGCCAGTCCGTCGCGCAGTGCAGATAGCCGCCCGGTTTCAGGCGCGAGGCGAGCAATGCCACGAACGGCGGTTGCAGCAGGCGGCGCTTGTGATGGCGCTTCTTGTGCCACGGATCGGGGAAGAACACGTGCACGCCGTCGAGCGAGCCTTCCGGCAGCATGTGCTGAACGACTTCCACGGCATCGTGTTGAATGATGCGGACGTTCGCCAGAGGCGTTTCGCCGATGAGCTTGAGCAATGCGCCCACGCCCGGCTCGTGCACTTCCACGCCGAGAAAATCGTCCGCCGGACGCACCTTCGCGATGTGCGCGGTGCCGTCACCCATGCCGAAGCCGATTTCGAGGATGCGCGGTGCGTCGGCGCGCGCGAAAGCGGTGGGCCAGTCAAGCGTTTCGGGGGCATAGGGCAGCACGAACTTCGGGCCGAGCACGTCGAACGCGCGCTTTTGCGCTTCCGAGCTGCGTCCGGCGCGACGCACGAAGCTGCGAATGCGGCGCGGGTGCGCTACGCCGTCAGGCCCGACGAACGTCTCGTCATCGCCCGTGGCATTGGATTGCGGCGCGCCGAGGTCGGCGTCGTCGTCGTGGGCCGGTTGCGCGTCGTCAGCCGGCGGGTGTCCGTGGTTCGTCATGGAAGCAAAAAGCCGTCTGGGACGACGGCTTGTCGAGGAGTGCTGCGGCGGGCGGCACATCCGGCATCACTGCCCGAGTCGGCGCCCAACACGATGATTTTTCAAAGGATTTTCCCGGGCCGTGGCGTCGGGAACGGGCTCGATTATCCACCGGAACCCCCTTCACTGGCAAGTTGACGCCCCGCTCACGCCGGCCGGACGACCTGCGTGTCCTCCGGCGCGACGGGTTGCCCGTCGCTGGTAGTCGGCCGTAAATCGGCCAGGGGCTCGCCGGTTCGCGTGTCGATCAGCGTCGAGTGCAACTCGCGCCGCCCGAACCGATGCTTCTCTCCCCATTGCCGCAGCGCCACGATCAGCGTGAAGAGTTCGCGCCCCTGCGGCGTGAGCACGTACTCCTGATACGACGTGCCGTCCGAGGCGGGCTGCACCGAGAGGATGCCCGCTTCGACCAGCGCTCGCAGACGCGTCGTCAGCATGCTGCGCGCCACGCCGAGACTGCGCAGGAAGTCGCCGAAGCGGCGTACGCCATCGAAGGCGTCGCGCACGATGAGCAGGCTCCAGCGGTCGCCGATGATATCGACCGTGCGCGCGACGGGACAGGTATCGAGCGAAGGGGCGGGTACTTCAGGTTGGGTGGGCGTCATGGCGTGAGGGTCCGGCCGTGCTGAAAATTGAGTTTCATTTTAAGACTAGTTTGGTTATGATCCAACAAGTCTTAATTTGAAACTTGTTTGGGAGGCTTCATGTCATCGTGTCAATCGGCGAATGCCGTGTCTGCGTCAGCGGCATCGAACGCGTCCGTCGCTGCCGGGCGCATGCCGCGCACACTCGTTGCGATCTTCGCGTGCGCGGCGGGGCTGAGTGTCGCCAACGTCTACTACGCGCAGCCCTTGCTCGATGCGTTGGCCGACGACTTCGGCATCTCACGCGGTGCGGCGGGCGGTGTGGTGACCGCAACGCAGGCGGGGTGCGCATTGGCGTTGCTGTTCCTCGTGCCGTTGGGCGATCAGTGGAATCGCCGGCGTCTTATGCTCGTGCAACTCGCCATGCTGACGCTAAGCCTGCTGGCGGTGTCGACGGCAACGTCTGCTGTCGCGCTGCTGCTGGGCATGACGCTGGTCGGCATGCTGGGCACGGCGATGACACAAGGCCTCATTGCCTATGCATCGAGTGCGGCGAGTGAGCATGAACGCGGACGCGTCGTCGGTGCCACGCAAGGCGGGGTGGTCGTGGGCCTGCTACTGGCGCGGGTCATGGCGGGGGGCATTGCCGATATCGCGGGATGGCGCGGGGTGTACCTGGCATCCGCAGGAGGAATGCTGGTACTTGGGGCTGTGCTATGGCGTGCGTTGCCGCGTCAGACGGCACCGGGCACGCGGCAGCGCTACGCCGCGCTGTTGGCGTCGATGTTCCGTCTGTTGCGAGAGGAGCGCACGCTGCAGATTCGCGGCATGATCGCGCTGCTGATGTTCATGGCGTTCAGCATCTTCTGGAGTGCGCTGGTGTTGCCGCTTTCCGACGCACCGTTCCACTTCTCGCATACGAGCATCGGCGCGTTCGGGCTCGTGGGGGCGGCGGGGGCGTTGGCGGCAGCGCGCGCGGGGTACTGGGCCGATCGCGGATGGGCGCAACGTACGACCTGTGTCGCGCTCGTGCTGTTGGTGGCCTCGTGGTTGCCGCTTGCGGGCCTGCATGCTTCGCTGGGGTGGCTCGTCGTCGGTGTGTTGTTGCTCGATCTCGCCGGACAGGCGATTCACGTCACGAATCAAAGCCTGATCTTCGCGGCGCGTACCGATGCACCGAGTCGTCTCGTGGGCGCGTACATGCTGTTCTACGCGACGGGCAGCGGCCTGGGCGCGGTTGCGGCGACGGCGACG
>JARLJF010000171.1 GCA_031291335.1 Pandoraea sp.
CCGGGGCTGTACACGTTCTCGACCGATCCGCTGGTGATCGTCTACAACAAGTTGCTGTTGCCGGCGGACAAACGACCGCAATCGCTTGCCGATCTGGCCCGCCTTGCGCAACAGTTCCCCGGCCTGTTCAACCGGCGTATCACCACGTACGACGCCGCCAAGCACGCTTTCGCCTATGTGCTTCAGTGGACGTATGCGCGCGAGCGCGGATGGCCGGCGCTTGAGGCCGTGGCGCGCGCCACACAACTGGAGAGCAGCGGCGCCACGATGATCGAGAAGGTGACGACGGGCGAGTACGCCGTGGTGTACTTCGCGTCGGGCGCGACCTTCTTCGAGCGTCTGCGGCAGGAGAACCGCGGCGACATTCTCGGCTGGACGCTGATCAAGGACGGCACGCCACTCATGCCGCGCGGTATGGCGATCACGCGCAAGTCGCAGAACAAGGCGTCGGCCGGGCTCGTGATGAACTGGCTGCTGTCGCATGACGGGCAGGTGAGTATCGCGAAGGGCGGGCTGGTGCCGTATCGCAGCGATGTGAAGCCTGCCGAAGTGCCGGTCATGACGTATTCGCAGATCGTTGAGCAACTCGGGCCGAAGAACGTGATTCAGATCGGGTACTCGCCGGATATGCTGCGCGAGCAGCCGGCTTTCGTCGCCAAATGGCAGGCGACGTTCAACGCCGGGAGGAAGTGAGCATGGCTTTGCTCGCCAATGCATGGCCCGCGTCGCCAACGCGCCGCGGCTTCCTTGCGGAACGCTGGGTCCCGCGCTGGGTGTTCCTGGCCACCATGTTGCTGGTCGCCATGCCGCTTTGCCTGATCCTCTACCAATCGATGAGCGATCAGCCGTTGTACGACGGCAGCGGCACGCTGACCTTGCGCAACTACGCCGATCTGCTCACGAGCCGGGCGTTCTTGTCGGCCGCCGGTAATTCGTTCACCTTGGCGATCGTCTCGACGGTGGTCGCGACCGCCGTTGGCGTGATGGGGGCCTTCTGCTTTACCCGACTGGAGCTGCCGGGAATGCGCTGGCTGCGCGGGGTGATGGCGCTCCCCGTCTATCTCTCGCAACTCGTACTGGCGTTCGGCTGGTATGTGCTTTACGGCCCGTCGGGCTACATCACGCTCGCCGTACAGCGGTGGCTTTCCGACACGCCGTGGAATCTGTATTCGATTCTCGGCATGGGCGTGCTCGCGGGTGTTTCGCAGGCTCCTTACGTGACGGTGCTGTGCTCCAGCGCGCTATCGCTGTCGAACGGTTCGCTCGAAGACGCGGCGCGCTCCACCGGCGCACGACCATGGCGCGTCATGACGACGATCACGCTGCCGCTCATGCGTCCGTCGATCTTCTATAGCGCACTGCTGGCTTTCGTGGGCGGATTGGAATTGCTGTCGATTCCGCTGATCTTCGGCGCGCCGTCGAATCTCGAATTCTTCACGACGTTCCTGTATCGCGAGGCGCTCGGGCAGACCACACCTGACTACGGGCTACTCGGCGCTGCGGCGGTCTGCATGCTCATCTGCGTTGCGATCCTCGTGGTGATTCAGCAGCGGGTGCTCGGCAACACTCAGCGCTTCGTCACGCTGCGTGGCAAGGCGCAACGCCATCGCCCGTTGCGCGTGGGCAAGTGGCGCTACGCACTTGCCGCGCTCTGGTGGACGTATCTCACGATCACGATCCTGCTGCCGATCGTCGGCTTGCTCGCCCGCTCGGCAGTGCAGTTCCTGAGCCCGCTGGTCTCGCCGCTGGCGTATCTGACGACGTCGAACTATCGCCAGATTTTCACGCAGTCGGAGTACTGGCACGCCATCACGAACAGCCTGTTCGTCGCTGGCGTGGGCGCTGCGCTGGCCACTGCGTTCGTCGCGCTCGTCGTGCTGTGTGTGCAGCGCACCCGTTTTCGCGGCGGGCGTCTGCTCGAAGTGTTGTGTCTTGCGCCGCGGGCCGTGCCGGGCATCGTCGTGGGGATCGGGTTCCTGTGGCTGACGCTATGGCTGCCCGGGATGGGAGTGCTTTACGGCACCTTGTGGCTGTTGATCATCGCGTTTTCGATGCGCAATTTGCCGACGGCGTTTGCCGCGATGGCGCCGACGTTCATGCAGATCGGCCGCGAACTGGATCAGGCCTCGCGCACTTGCGGCGCGACGTGGTGGCAGACCTGTCGCAACGTGGTGCTGCCGCTGGCACGTCCTGCAATGGCGGGAAGCTATCTGCTGCTGTTCGTGAGCTTTCTCAAGGAATACGCGGCGGCTGTGTTCCTGGTCGCGCCGTCGAGCCAGGTCATCGGGCCGACGATGCTGCGGCTTTGGACGAACGGTGACTTCGGCCCGGTGGCGGCGCTCTCGATCGTTCAGCTAACGCTAACGCTGGTCCTCATCACGCTGGCGAAGGGCTTGGGTAACAGGAAGTTGGGGAAATAACATGGCTGCATTGAAAATCGAATCGTTGTGCAAGCGTCACGGTGACGTCGACATTCTGAAGCACGTCACGCTCGACGTTCGCGACGGCGAGTTCCTGACGCTGCTCGGGCCGAGCGGTTGCGGCAAGTCGACCACGCTGTTCTCCATCGCCGGACTCGAGACGCCGACCAGCGGCCGTATCACGCTCGGCGACACCTGTCTGTACGACGGACAGAAGGGGGTCGAGCTGCCGCCGGAGTCGCGCAATTGCGGGCTGGTCTTCCAGTCGTACGCGCTGTGGCCGCACATGACCGTGCGTCAGAACGTGGCCTATCCGCTGAAGCTGCGCGGTGTGCGCTCGCGGGCCATGCGCGACAAGGTCGATGAAGCGCTCTCGCTGGTCGAAATGTTGCCACTGGCCGAACGCTTTCCGCACGAGCTGTCGGGAGGCCAGCAACAGCGTGTGGCACTTGCCCGCACGCTCGTCTACGAGCCGACGTTGCTGCTCCTTGACGAGCCGCTATCGAATCTCGATTCCACACTGCGACTGCGCGCTCGCGGCTGGCTGCGCGAGTTGCAGCGTCGCCTGAAGATCACGACCGTTTATGTCACGCACGATCAGGACGAAGCGCTGTCGCTCAGCGATCGCATCGCCGTCATGAGCGCCGGCCGCATCGTGCAGATCGGCTCGCCGCGCGAGATCTACCAGTCGCCGCGCAATCCGTTCGTGGCGGACTTCGTGGGTCACAGCAACATGCTGGACTGCACGGTGGAGTCGCTGGATGCCCAGGGCGAGCCGACCTTGCGTCTGTCTGACGGACAACGTTTGCAGGCGACGGGAGGCTTGCTTGCGCAGGGTGACGAAGGCCACATCGCAATTCGTGCCGACCACGTGGAAATCGTACAGGCGGGCGACAAGCAGCCCAACGTGATTCGCGCGAGCGTATTGCAACGCGACTTCCTGGGCACGCACATGGAATATCTGGTGGCGGCGGGGGGCGCGGAAATGCGGGTGCGCACCACGCGCGATATCGAGGCCGACACGCTGTGGCTGCGCTTGCCGCAAGAGCGCTGCATGCTCTTTCACGCAAACCGTTAAGGACAGTGAAGAACGGTAAGGGAGGGAAGCGGTGCGCGCATTGACGACTCCATCAGAACGAATGTCGATGCGACACCGCCGTCGAAGTTGTACGCGCTGGCCGGCACGGATGCGGCCAGCGTGTGCAAGGCAGGGGAAGTCGTGGTAGCAGCAGATGCCGCATGCCTTCGCCGCTGGCATCAGGGCGCCCTGTCAGGGGCGTTGGCATGCGCATTTTTCTTCTCGCTCGATCCCGGAGTTGGCTTCGGGTATTCGATTGAATTTATCAATTAGGACTACGTATTATGAAAAAAAGATGTATCGCTGCTGGCGCTCTGCTCACGTTCAGTGGGTATGCAGCGGCGCAAAGTCAGGTGACGATCTACGGGATTCTGGACAACGGTATCAACTACACGACCAATCAGGGCGGTGCGCACAATGTGCAGGTGGCGGGTGGTGCGTTGAACGGAAACCGCTGGGGACTGCGGGGCACGGAGGATCTCGGGGGCGGATTGTCGGCCATCTTCCGACTCGAGAACGGTTTCGATATCACCAACGGCAAGCTGGCCAATAACGGCCGCGAGTTCGGACGGCAGGCCTTCGTGGGGCTTTCCTCGAACGAGTACGGCTCGCTCACGTTGGGCCGTCACTATGATTCGCTGGGCACGTTTCTCGGGCCGCTGGCGTCGAGCAACAAGCTCGTCGGTTTCATGAGTTCGCACCCGGGCGATGCGGACAATGTCGACTCCACGGCGCGCGTGAATACGTCGGTGCGGTTCAACAGCGCCAACTACAAAGGCTTCACGTTCGGCGGTGTGTATAGCTTCGGTGGCGTGGCGGGATCGATGAAGACGAATCAGATCTACAGCCTCGGTGCGAGTTATCAGAACGGACCGATTCAACTCGGCTTCGGTTACCTCAATGCGCAGAATCCGCTGAACTCGATGTACGACGGCAGCATGACGAGTCCGGTCACACGCGGGTATTCAAGCGCGCAATCATTGCAGGTGATCGGCGCGGGCGGGGCCTATCAGTTCGGTGCGATCAAGCTCGGTGCGCTGTACACGAACACCCAGTTCAAGGACGTGTCGTTCTCGAGTGCAACGCCGTTCAGTGGCACCGCAAAGATGAACAACTACGAGTTCAACGCGCAATACACCTTGTCGAATGCCGTCGTCATTTCCGCGGCCTACACCCTTACGCGAGCGGAGAAGGCCGGCTATCAGCAGTTGAGCGCGGTGTACGACTACTTCCTGTCCAAGCGAACGGACATCTATGCGCTGGCAATCTACCAGCGTGCGAGCGGCACGGACTCGACCGCCACCGCGAGCGTTGCCCAGATCTACGGGGTAACGGCGTCGTCGAGCAACGCTCAGGGCCTGTTGCGCATCGGTATGCGGCATCGCTTCTGATAAGTGTCACAACACGCGCGGGCCATCGGCGACGATGCTCGCGCGCGTCCATCCCTCGACTTTTCATGAAGTTGCGTACGATCGCGGCACGTTAGGGGAGACAAGTTCGCGCGAGCCTGTTAATATACGTTTCGTAGTCACTTCGTATATATGAGGTCCGCAACATGGGTATCGTCAAGATATCGGAGCAAATGCATGAGGCGCTGCGCAACACCAGCGGCGCACTCAGCCGCTCGATCAACGCGCAAGCCGAGCATTGGCTGCGTGTCGGCATGCTCGCCGAACTGAATCCCTCGCTGAGCTACGGTGATATTTGCCGCAAGCTCATCGAATCCGATGGCGCATCGGCCGGCGAGGCCGGTGCCATCGCTCCCCCAGCAACCGGTGCACCCGTCACCGCATTCAATAAGGTGGCGTAATGGTGCGCGAACGCGTTGTTATTCGCTCGAAAGAAGAAATTGCCCTGTCGCGTCGCGCAGGAGAGATGGCCGCGCAGGTTCTCGCGATGATCGGTGAGTACGTCAAGCCCGGCGTCACGACCGATGAACTCGATCGCCTCTGTCACGACTTCATCGTCAACGAGCTGAAGGCGATCCCCGCGAACATCGGCTATCACGGCTATCCGAAGACGGTATGCGCGTCGGTGAACCACGTCGTTTGCCACGGCATTCCCGGCGAGAAGAAGCTGCATGACGGCGATATCGTGAACATCGACGTCGCCCTCATCAAGGACGGCTGGTTCGGCGACACGAGCCGCATGTATTACGCCGGCAAGCCAAGCATTCTCGGCAAGCGTCTCGTCGACACGACTTACGAAGCGATGCTCGCCGGCATTCGCGCCGTGCGTCCCGGTGCAACATTGGGTGACGTCGGTTATGCGATCCAGACCGTGGCGCACCGTGAAGGCTTCAGCATCGTGCGCGACTATTGCGGGCACGGCATCGGCACGACGTATCACGACGATCCACAGGTTTTGCACTACGGACGTCAGGGCGCGGGGCTCACGTTGCGCCCGGGCATGATCTTCACGATCGAACCGATGGTCAATGTCGGCAAGCCGGATACGAAGCAACTGGCGGACGGCTGGACCGTCGTGACCCGCGACCGTTCGTTGTCGGCGCAGTGGGAACACATGGTGGCCGTGACCGAGACGGGCTTCGAAGTGCTCACCCAATGGCCGGACGGCCTGGGCGAATACGCGCGCTTCGGCACGCTTGAGGGCAGCGCGGCGACCGCCAACGCTGCCTGATCCTACTGTGCACTGGGGCGTGGTAAGGCGTGGTGATATGTAGTATCCGCACCTCAGACATCGTCCGGCGCGTCGTCGAGCGTGAGCAGACGGTCGGCGAAGCGCTGGTACAGCCACGCGGAGACGCCGATAGAGACCGCCACCCACGCGATGGACAGCACCGTTTGCAGAACCAGTGTGCCAAGCACGACGGTCGTGGCGGCTGGCATGAAGTGCAGGACCACACCGAACAGTATCGTCATGAGCACGCCGGCGACGATCAGCGGCAGGATCGTCGCGATCGTGGTGCCGAACATCACCCAGAAGTGGCCGTGAGAGTCTTGCCATGCGGCGCGCCAGCGCTTGCTGCGCCCCGCGGCAATTTGCGGAAAGATCAGCGATATGCGGATCACCACGAAGAGCAACGCGCACATCAACAGAACGAAAAACGTGCCGAGCGCTGCATACGAGGTGCCATGTCCTGCCGATCGCAATGCGAATGCGGCACACAGCGCGCCAATGAACCACACCACCGCAACACCGATGAAAATCTGGATCGACGTCCAGAGATAGCGCCAGAGATCGCGTCCGTACCAATGACTTTGCCGGGCGGCATCGGGGCCGAGAATCGTGTAGCGCGCGACGTGAATGGCGAGCACCGAGAACGCTACGATGTTCGCCAGCACTACACCGAACGACATGAGCGCGAGGCGCAGCCGGAAGATGGCGGGCTCGCCGTCTTGTGAGGCGTTGAGCGCGAGCTGCTTGAGTGAGACGCTGAGCGCCGAGGTGACGAGCAAGACGACGGCAACCGTCAGACATAGCAAAGGACGATTGCGTAATGCGTTGAAGCCGTCGCGCCATGCTCCCTTGAAACACTGCTTGAACGTAATCGGTTCCATGTTTCCCCTTGAGCGAATATCGCTTCGTTGATCGAAGCTGTACGGCGTCAATGCGTGATGACGCCGCCATTCTTGCAGATCGGCTCAGGACTGACAAATACGCGGGTTGGGGGAAAGGCGATGGATGGCGGCAGGCGCGTAGCCGACGCAAGGAGGACGCGCCGCGTGCCCCGCGACGCTCGATGCGCCTCGCGGGCACGTGGCGCTTCAGGCGGCCATGACCTTGCGCAGCACTTCGGCGTGCGTGACGACGCCGACCAGCCGCGCGGCGTCATCCAGTACGGGCAGCGTGCCATGCGGCTGTGTCATGAGCAGCGGCACCAATTCCGACAGCGGCATGCTGGCCGTGGCTGTCTTGAGATTGCCTTGCATGAGATCACGCACCGAAGGGCGTTGCCCCGAGCCGATCGACACACCGAAACGCGGCCAGTGCTGACGGCGGGCGCGACGCGTATGAAGGTCATGACGCGTCACCATCCCGATGACTTTTGCATCCCCGTCGACGACTGGCAGGGCTTCGAGTCCGTGACGTTGCAACAGACGCCAGGCGGCCGGCGCTTCGTCGTTGGCCTGAACTTTCGCTAGCGGCGCAGACATGACATCGGCACAGGTCAGTTCGCGCGCGCGTCGCGCATACGCTTCGCGCTGTGTGTCGCGCAACAGGCTGGCCAGGTCTTCGGCGGAGATGTCGAGCAGTTCGCTGCGACGCGCGAGCGCCTTCTCGGCGTCGGCGGTCGTGACCGGGATAGCTGCCGCATTCACGGGGCGGGCAGGGGCCTGCGCCCGCGTGGCGTGCGGATAGCGATGGCCGGTCAGTGCGTGGTACCCGATCGCGGCACCGAGCAACAACACCGATTGCAGGGCAATCGGCTCAAGCACGAAGCCGTAGCCGAGCGAGTGGACGGCCGGGCCGCCGAGCACAGCCGTCAGCGCAACAGCGCCCGACGGCGGATGCACACATCGGAACGTGAACATCAACGCAATGGAGATACCAACGGCGGCGGCAGCAGCCACGACAGGCGACGGGATGAAGGTCGCGCAGGTGACGCCGACGAAGGCCGATACCAGATTACCGCCGAGGATCGACCAGGGCTGGGCGAGGGGACTGGCAGGCACGCCGAAGAGCAGCACGGCCGAGGCGCCCATCGGGGCGACCAGCCACGGGATGTAGTTGGCCGGCCCAAGCATCCAGAGCATCAGGCCACCGGTCAGCGCAATGCCGCAGAGGGCGCCGATGCCCGCGCGAAGTCGTTCTTTCCAGTGCACGGCTACCACGGCAGGCAGAAAACCGACCAGCCAATCCCGCACGTCACGTTGTGTCATTGCCATGTCGTCCCTCTCCATCGGTCGCACCGATTTGGGGCGACGTCTTGATATTTTGTGCATGATATATCGTATATCGATGGATTGGGGGAGAGGAGGCGTTGATTTTAATGCTGCGACGCAGCGAAAACAGCGCCACGCTCCCGTTGGCAAGGAAGCGATGCACCAAATCAAGGAAAACGAGACGTCGGGGGCGTGAAGCTTGCTCGGCAGACGCTGCGGAGGGTTTCCGCCGACGGCGCGTGCGGGAGAGTACGAGGGGAAAAGGTGTGACCGGGAGGGGGAGTGCGGCAGGGTGTCGAGCCCTGCCGCAAGGCTGGCGAGTCAGTCGAATTTCGTTGCTGTCACGGACGGCCGGTGAGAATCAACGCCCGCCGCTCAGCACGATTTGCGAGATTACGCCGGTACCGATGGCCACCAGCAGGAAGTCGCCACCGACACCGACCCAGTGGTAGCCGCGCGGCGGCGTATTCAGGCGGTATTGGTGATAGTCCTCGACCACGTACTGACGGTCACGATATTGCTGTGGCACGCGGTCGCCTCTGCGCCAGTCGGGGTGTTGCCAGGTGTCCTCTGCGGGCGGCGGCCCCGCGTGGCCGCGCGGCGGTGGTCCGCCGTGTTGCCCCTTCGGTCCGCCATGTTGCTGGCCGTGTCCCGGTGGTGCGCCTTGCGGTCCGCGAGGACCATCCGGGCCACCTTGCGGCGGTGGGCCGCCCTGTGCGAGGGCGAGGGAGGAAGAAACCGCCAGGCCGGCGGCGAGACAAAGCGACAGTGTCTTGCGCATCTTCATTGTTTGCACTCCTTGTCGTAGGGTCGAAGGACCGAACGCGGGGGAAGCATTCGAGATGACTTGCCAGTGACGGTCGTCGCCTTCGTTCGCTTCGCAGGTGGGCGAGGGCTGTCGAAAGCGAAAACCGTGCGTCCATCCTACCATCGCAGCGCAAAAAAAAGCCCGGGCATGCCGAATGTCATTTGACCTCAGGCATGCGCCGGGCAAGCAGGGACGCAGGGAAGAAACCTTTTCGGCACCGACAGAGGGGCGGGTGCATCGAAACCGGCGGCGTGCTTGGTGCGCGTCGGGGGCAGGTCGGCGTACCTCTCGTCTTGGGGGACACGAGTGCGGCCGCCGGTTCGATGCGTTCGATGCCGGGTGACGGCCCCTGTGTCGGGCCGTCACGTCTGTTTTATATGCCTCAGCGAGCGGCGACGGTGGCGTTGCCGCCGGACGTCGTTGCTGCGGTCGGTGCCGGTGCGGGGTTCGCCGGCGCATTGGCCGCCGGCACGTCACCCCAGCCGCCACCGAGGGCGCGGATCAGGTTGACGGTCGACACGGCTTGCGCACCGGCGAGCTGTACCGCGCTGCGTTGCGACTGCAGCACCGTACGCTCGGCATCGATGACGTCGAGATACGCAATCGAGCCTTCCTGATATTGGGTACGCGAGAGCTGTGCGGCACGGCTGGACGCTCTCACGGCGTCGTCCTGAGCACGGGTTTGGGCCGAGAGCAGACGCAGGTTCGACAGGTTGTCCTCGACCTCCTGGAACGCAACGAGTACCTGTTGACGGTAGTTCGCCACGTCTTCCTCGTACTGCGCACGCGCACGTGACAGATTGCCGCTGCGTGCGCCGCCATCGAAGATCGGCATCGAAAGCAGGCCACCGACCACTGGGCCGAGCAAGAACGTACGGCTCGACCTGTTGAACAGGTCACCCAGCGTGGCGGCTTCGAAGCCGCCCGAGCCGGTCAGCGAGAGCGACGGGAAGAACGCCGCCTTCGCGACCCCGATACGCG
>JARLJF010000172.1 GCA_031291335.1 Pandoraea sp.
ACCGTGCGCACGACCACCGGTAACGTCGGCTCCAGCGCCTGGACCTGTGCCAGCACCTTCAGCGCGGCCGGGGTGCTGTCGTACGTCACTACGATCCCGGCGGCACGGTGAATCCCCGCAGCGACGAGCGCCTCGCGCCGCGCGGCATCGCCGAACACGACCGTCTCGCCGGAACTGGCAGCTTCCATCACGCGGTCCGGGTCGAGATCGAGCGCCACGTACCCGATGCCCTCCTGCTCGAGCATGCGCGCCAGGTTCTGCCCGCATCGGCCGTAGCCGCAAATAATCACGTGCCCCGAGGTCTTGATGCTCTGCGTGGCGATCTTGGTCATCTGCAACGACTGCATCATCCATTCGTTGGCGACGAAACGCAGCGCGATACGGTCGGCGTTGATGATGAGGAACGGCGCACACAGCATCGAGAGCAACATGCCCGCCAGCACGGCCTGCGATAGCGCCGGTTCGAGCAGTTGCCGGTCGATCACCAGATTAAGCAGCACGAAGCCGAACTCACCGGCCTGCGCCAGACCCAGTCCCGTGCGGATGGCCGTGCCGGGCGGGCTGCCGAACACGCGCGCGAGCCCCGCGATCAGCGTGAATTTCACGACCAGCGGGCCAACGAAGAACAGCAGCACGAGCAATGGCTGTTTCATCACGATGGCCGGGTCGAGCATCATGCCGGTCGTGATGAAGAACAGGCCCAGCAACACGTCGCGGAACGGCTTGATGTCGTCTTCCACCTGATGGTGGAACGGCGTTTCCGCAATCAGCATGCCCGCAATGAACGCGCCCAGCGCCATCGACAAGCCAAGGTGTTCGGTAATGTAGGCGAGGCCCAGCGTGAGCAGCAGCAGGTTGAGCATGAACAGCTCTTGCGAGCGCCGCGCCGCCACAATGTGGAACCAGCGACCGACCAGCTTCTGCCCGATCCACAGCAACAGCGCGAGCGCGCCCGTGATCTTGAGCGCCGCCAGCGACAACGCCAGCACCAGCGCCTTCGAATTGCCGCCGAGCGCGGAAATCACGATCAGCAGCGGCACGACCGCCAGATCCTGGAACAGCAGCACGCCCATGATGTTGCGGCCATGTTCCGTCTCCAGTTCCAGGCGCTCCGCCAGCATTTTGGTCACGATGGCCGTCGATGACATGGCGAGCGCTCCGCCCAAGGCGACCGACGCCTGCCACGAGAACGACCAGAACAGGTTGACGAGCGCCCCCAGCCCTACCGCGACGAGCAATGTCCCTAATACCTGAGAGACACCGAGCCCCAGCACCACGCGTCGCATGCTCTTGAGCTTGGGTAACGAAAACTCGATGCCGATGGAGAACATCAGGAAAACGACGCCGAACTCCGCGAGGTATTGCACGCGTTGCGAGTCAGAGGCCAGCCCCAGCGCGTGCGGGCCGATCACGATGCCCACACTCAGATAGCCGAGCATCGGCGGCAAATGGAGCATGCGGAACAGCACCACCCCGACGCAGGCGGCAAACAGCAGGACGAGAGTGAGTTCGAGCGGTGATGCCATCAGCTAAGGTGGGTTTCCTGAGTGAATCCGAATGGGCGCGGCACTGATGATGCAAGTGCCGTGCCAGATTACATCCGTGCGGCGGCACTCGAGGGGGACCGGGCCGCGTTGGAAGGCGATCCGAACGCTGCGGGGCCAAGCCTGGCGCGGCTGTCCTTCGGCGCTGCGTCCGTTTTGATATACTCCGCGCATGATAGCGAAAATCAATCCAGGCCGGGCACTCGAGGTCGCCCGGGAGGTGTTGCGCACGGAAGCCGACGCCATCGAACGCGTCTCCGCGCACCTCGACGACAGCTTCTCCGAAGCGGTCTCGCTGCTGCTCGACTGCCGCGGGCGTGTGGTCGTCACCGGGATGGGTAAATCCGGTCACATCGGCCGCAAGCTGGCCGCCACCTTCGCCAGCACCGGCACCCCCGCATTCTTCGTTCACCCCGCAGAAGCCAGCCACGGCGACCTGGGCATGATCACGGCCGATGACGTCGTGGTCGCCCTGTCGAACTCCGGCGAAACGGGTGAACTCGTCAGCATTCTGCCGATGATAAAGCGCATCGGCGCGAAGCTCATCGCCATGACCGGCAACGCCAACTCCAGCCTCGGACGCCTGTCCAACGTGCACCTTGACGCGCACGTCGACCGGGAAGCCTGTCCGCTGGGGCTCGCGCCCACAGCGAGCACCACGGCCGCCCTCGCCCTGGGCGATGCGCTCGCCGTCACGCTGCTCGACGCCCGCGGATTCGGCGCCGAAGACTTCGCCCGCTCGCATCCGGGCGGTGCACTCGGCCGACGTCTGCTCACGTTCGTGCGCGATGTCATGCGTACCGGTGAACGTATCCCGCGTGTGCGCGCCGATGCCAGCCTGTCCGACGCCCTGCTCGAAATGACGGCCAAGGGCCTCGGCATGACCGCCATCGTCGACGCGGACGATCGCGTCGTAGGCATCTTTACCGACGGCGATCTGCGTAGATTGTTCAAACGTACGCTCGATTTCACCACACTCACGCTGACCGATGTCATGAAAGCCGGTCCGCGCACGATCGGCCCCGATCAACTCGCGGCCGAAGCCGCCGAGTTGATGGAGCGTTTCGGCATCACGCAACTGCTCGTGACCGAGAACGACCGCCTCGTCGGTGCGCTGAACGTCCACGACCTGTTCGCAGCCAAGGTCGTGTGAGTCTCCTGCCCATGAGTCAATCCAGCATCGTCCAATCCACTCCGCTTGACGTGGCCCAATCGACCCATTCGTCCCGTGCGCCCCATGCGGCCGACGTCACTGCACGCGCCGCTCGCCTGCGCGTCATGGTGTTCGACGTCGACGGCGTGCTCACCGACGGCGGCCTGCGCTACGGCCCGGCCGGCGAGGTCATCAAGACGTTCGATTCGCTCGACGGTCATGGCCTGAAGCTGCTCGCCGAAGCGGGCATCGTCACCGCCATCATCACCGGCCGCCGGTCCGACATCGTGGCCAAACGCGCGGCGGATCTTGGCGTCGTCCACGTCTATCAGGGTGTACATGACAAGCGTGTCGCGTTCGAGGATCTGTGCGCCAAGATGTCCGTGACGGCTGATGAGTGCGGGCATATCGGCGACGACTGGCCCGACCTGCCCGTGCTCACGCGCGTCGGGTTCGCGGCCTGCCCGGCCAACGCCCATGCCGAAGTGAAAGCACGCTGCCACTGGATTGCCGGCACGCGTGGCGGTGAAGGCGCCGCGCGCGAGCTGTGCGACTTCATCCTGCGCGCTCAGGGACGTTACGACGCCCTGCTCGCCGAAGCATTGGCCTGACACGTCGAGGAAGCCGATCACTCATGGCCATTCAACGCGTCTCGCCCGCCTCCCTGATTGCCATCGTCGTGCTGGCCGGCCTGGCCGCCGGCACGTACTGGCTCGTGCAACGCACGTTGCCATCCGACGCCGATCGCGCACCGTACGTGAAGCAGCACATTCCCGATTACTACGCCGACGACATGGCAATCTCCACGCTGTCGGCGAGCGGGCTCACGCAATACCGCATCAATGCGGTCCACATGACGCATTACGAAGACGACCAGACGACGGCGCTGAAGATGCCCGCCGTGCGCGCGTTCACGCCGGATCAACCGGAAGTGACGGCCACGAGCAAGCGCGGCACACTCAACGCCGACATGTCCATCGTCGATATGTACGACGATGCCGTGGTCGTGCGTCAGGCCGGGCCACGCGATCCGGAAATGCGCGCGCTGTCCGAACACTTCCAGGTGCTGGTGAACGAAGACATCGTGCGCACGGAACTGCCCGTCCAGTTGTTCCGAGGGTCGTCCGTGATGTACGGCGACGGCATGATTTTCAATAACATCTCGCGCGCCGTACAATTGCTCGGCAATGTTCACGGCACGATCCAGCCGGCGGAACTGGGCGGCAACCGTCCGGCGCCGCCCGCCGCGCCAAGCGCGCCACCCCAGACTCAACAGGGCTCCAAGACCCCATGACCGATCGCCGCAACCCGCGACCCGTTTTCCTATCGCTGCGTGCCCTGCGCGCGCTGGCCGCCGCCTTCGCAGTGCTTGGTGCACTCGCGTCGCCGCTCGCCCACGCCGAACACGCCGACCGCGACAAGCCGCTCAATATCGAGTCGGACCACATGAGCTATGACGACCTCAAACAGGTCAACATCTTCACCGGCAACGTGACGATGACCAAGGGGACGATTCTCCTCAAGGCCGATCGCGTCGAAGTGACTCAGGATCCGGAGGGCTATCAATACGCTACCGCGTACTACAAGCCGGGCGGCCCGCTCGCCTATATGCGTCAGAAGCGCGACGGCGTCGACGAGTACATCGACGGCTGGGGCCAGACGATTTACTACAACGGCAAGACCGAAGTCGCCACACTCACCACGCAGGCCACGCTCAAGCGTCTGGCCGGTGGCACGAAGGTGCTCGATGAGATCCACGGCAGCGTGATTACGTACGACACGTATAACGAGGTCTATACCGCGAACAGCGGCGCGGATCAGGTCAACCCCAACAATCCGAACGGCCGCGTGCGCGCCACGCTCGCCCCGCGTAATGCGACAGGCGCGAATCAGCCGAATCCGGCACAGCCCGGCGGCGCGAGCAAGCCGGCCGCAGCCGCCGCCAAGGGCGATCTGCCGCCGCTGTCTCCCTCCAAAAGCATCGGGAATCCGCGTGAGTAATTCTGCCAACAGCAACGCTTCGACCATCAATCCGGGCCTCGGCCCGGCAGGCAAGCCGAGCGCGCTCGTCGTGCGTTCGCTCAAGAAGCAATATGGCGCGCGCACCGTCGTCAAAGACGTTTCGCTGGACGTGAAGAGCGGCGAAGTCGTGGGCCTGCTCGGCCCGAACGGCGCGGGCAAGACGACGTCGTTCTACATGATCGTGGGCCTCGTGCCCGCCGATGACGGCGAGATTCAGCTCGACGGCAACCTCATCAGCGAACTGCCGATTCACGAGCGCGCCCGCATGGGCGTGTCGTATCTGCCGCAGGAAGCGTCGGTTTTCCGCAAGCTCACGGTCGAGGACAATATCCGCGCCGTGCTCGAATTGCAGCTCGATGCGCAGGGCAAACCACTCAAGCGCGACGAAATCGAACGCCGCATTGAAGCGCTGCTCGACGAGTTGCAGGTGAGTCATCTGCGCGAGAATCCGGCGATGTCGCTCTCGGGCGGCGAACGCCGTCGCGTGGAAATCGCCCGCGCACTGGCTACGCAGCCGCGCTTTATTCTGCTCGACGAACCGTTTGCGGGCGTCGATCCGATCGCAGTGCTGGAAATTCAGCGCATCGTGCGCTTCCTGAAAGACCGAGGTATCGGTGTCCTGATTACCGACCACAACGTGCGCGAGACGCTCGGCATCTGCGATCACGCCTACATCATCAGCGAAGGCTCGGTGCTCGCCGCCGGCACGCCTGACCAGATCGTGGCCGACGAAAGCGTCCGCCGCGTTTATCTGGGCGAAAATTTCCGGATGTAAAGCAAATTTTTCGCATGTAAACCCTGCCTTCGATAGGGGGCAGGGCCGGTTCCTCTAGCGTGACAAAGCCTCTACAATGAAGGCGAGAAACGCTATGAAACCGACTCTTCAACTCCGCACCTCGCAGCACCTGACCCTCACGCCGCAGTTGCAGCAATCGATCCGGTTGTTGCAACTGTCTACGCTCGAACTTCAGCAAGAAGTCGAGCATGCCCTCACCCAGAACCCGATGCTCGAACGCGAGGACGATTGGCTCGCTGGCTCGGTACGTGTGGGCACCGACGGGTCGTTGCGCAACGAGCGGAGCACATCGGTCAGCAGCACGAACGACGGCTCCGAGCCCGCCAACGGCCGCGACGAAGCCCGCGAACTCGACGGCGAGACCCGCTTCGACGACAACAACCAGGACAATGGCGGCGACTGGAGCCTGAACGACTTCGCTCGCTCGGGCAGCGCGTCGGACGACGACGACAATGCGCGGCCCCAGTTGCACGTCGACCATCCCAATCTTCGCGAACACCTGCTGGCGCAACTGCGCCTGACCAAGGCCGGTCCGCGTGACCGCGCGCTGGTGGAATTCCTGATCGAGTCGCTCGACGAAGACGGCTATCTCGGCACCATGCTCGACGAAATTCAGGCGGACATGCCTGAAGAACTGGCGCTCGAGACTGAAGAGATCAATGCCGCGCTCGCCCTGTTGCAGAGCTTCGATCCAGCGGGCGTGGGCGCCCGCACCCCGGCCGAATGCCTGCGTTTGCAACTTCAACGCCTGCCCGCGAGCAGTGTTCGCACACTCTCGCTGCGCATCGTCTGCGATCATCTGGAATTGCTCGCCGCCCGCGATTACACCCGTCTGCGCCGTCACCTGGGCGTGACCGAAGACGGGTTGCGCGCCGCCCATCAACTGATTCGCTCGCTCGACCCGTTCCCCGGCGCCGCCTATGGCTCTCCGCAGGCCGATTACGTCGTGCCCGATGTGCTCGTGCGCAGACAGGGCAGCGGCTGGACCGCAGAGCTGAATCCCGACGTTATGCCGCGTCTGCGCATCAACGAAATGTATGCGCGCATTCTGCGGAATAACCGCAGCGATCCGGGCACCGGCAACTTGCAGCAACAGCTTCAGGAAGCCCGCTGGCTGATCAAGAACATTCAGCAGCGTTTCGATACGATTCTTCGCGTGGCGCAGGCGATTGTCGAACGTCAAAAGAACTTCTTCACGCATGGCGAAATCGGCATGCGGCCCTTGGTTTTACGCGAGATTGCTGATACGCTGGGTTTACATGAATCCACGATTTCACGCGTGACTACCAGTAAGTACATGCTCACTCCATTCGGAACCTTTGAGCTTAAGTACTTCTTCGGTTCACACGTGGCAACGGAAGCCGGAGGCGCAGCATCATCGACCGCCATCCGCGCACTCATCAAGCAACTCATAGGAGCAGAAGACCCGCAGAGCCCCCTTTCCGACAGCCGTATCGCGGAACTGCTGGCAGAGCAAGGATTCGTGGTAGCGCGGCGCACTGTCGCAAAATACCGCGAGGCCATGCGAATCCCCGCAGTGAACTTGCGCAAATCTTTGTAGGACGCTCCTGGTGCGCCATGTTGGCTCGCTGGGGCATAACGCCGCAGTGCGACATTGCGTCACGTCAATGGCTCGCACTCCCGCTAGCCAGCGTCGTTCATGACGCGGCGTGCACTTCGGCATTTCAGCAAGGAGAGCAGCTATGAATCTGAAGATCAGTGGACATCACCTCGAACTCACGCCATCACTGCGCGAATTTGTCGTCAACAAGCTCGAACGCGTGTTGAGGCATTTCGACCAACTCATTGGTGCCGAGGTGATCCTATCTGTCGACAAGACCAAGGAGAAGGCCGGACGCCAGATTGCTAGCGTCACCGTGTATCTCAAGGGCAAGGAAATTTTCGTCGAGAAGTGTGACGAGAATATGTATGCCGCCATCGACAAGCTGATCGATATGCTCGACCGCAAGGTAATGCAATACAAGGACAAGGTTCAGGATCACGGTCGCGAGGCCCTCAAGCACCAGCAACCTCCCGAGGCGGAACCGCTGCAATGAGTCTGTCCGGGCGTGGTAGTCGCATTGACTGACACCCATGTGAATTCGCACGGAACCACCCGAGCGCACACACGTCTGTCATAAGTCTGGCATCACCCACCGCGGGGCCGTTGAACGGCCCCTTTTGTATGGTTCCGCCACGTTCCGTGGTTTGCCGTGGGCACGGCGGCGGGTGGTCTATAATGCGAGGTCAATCGGGGGTTGGAGGGCGACTAAGCGTTCGCCCGCATTACAAGATGAACCGTTTAGTCAAACTCTTACCTGCGTCCAACATTCTGCTTGGACTGTCCGTCACCAGCAAGAAGCGCGTCTTCGAGCAAGCCGGGCTTCTTTTCGAGAACAATGCCGGCCTGTCGCGCGCGCTTGTTACCGATAATCTATTCGCACGCGAGCGTCTGGGCTCGACCGGGCTGGGTGAAGGCGTGGCCATTCCGCATGGCCGCATCAAGGGCCTCAAGCATCCGATGGCGGCTTTCGTGCGCCTCGATGACCCGATTCCCTTCGAAGCCCCCGACAGTCAGCCGGTTTCCCTGCTGTTCTTCCTGCTGGTCCCGGAGCAGGCAACGCAGCAACATCTCGAGATTCTTTCCGAAATTGCCCAGTTGCTGTCCGATCGCGCGATGCGCGAAACCTTGACCAGCGCACCGAGCGCCGACGAAATCCACGCCGCACTCGCTAATTGGCAACCGTGAAACAGCAGCCGTGAACCAGCGCATGTTCTGGTATCCGCCGCGAAAATTAGAGCATTCGTAGCTACCACACCCAACCGAACGAGGCGACGCGGTGGAACTGACCGGCATCAACGCGCAAAGCATTTTCGACGACAACGCGGCCACGCTGCGCTTGTCGTGGCTGACCGGCCATGAGGGATGGGAGCGCGGTTTCACGCCCGAGAGCGTGGCCACCGCCACCTCCAGCGCCGACCTCGTGGGTCACTTGAACCTCATCCACCCGAACCGGATTCAGGTGCTCGGTGAGGCTGAACTGCGTTACTACCAGCGCCTGACGGACGAAAACCGCAAGCGTCATATGGGCGAAGTGATTGCGCTCGAGCCGCCATTCCTTGTGGTGGCCGACGGTCTGGAAGCCCCGCCCGATCTGGTGCTGCGCTGTACCCGCTCCTCCACGCCGCTATTCACCACGCCGATGTCGACGGCAGCAGTCATCGACAGCCTGCGTTTGTACATTTCGCGTGTGTTCGCCCCGCGATGCACGATGCACGGTGTGTTTCTCGATATTTTGGGGATGGGCGTGCTGCTCACCGGCGACTCCGGTCTCGGCAAGAGTGAACTCGGCCTGGAACTGATCAGCCGGGGTCACGGGCTGGTCGCGGACGACGCCGTCGATTTCGTGCGTCTCGGGCCGGATTTCGTCGAGGGCCGTTGCCCGCCGTTGCTGCAAAACCTGCTGGAAGTGCGCGGTCTGGGCCTGCTCGACATCAAGACGATCTTCGGTGAGACGGCCGTGCGCCGGAAGATGAAGCTCAAGCTGATCGTTCAGCTAGTGCGCCGTCCCGACGGCGAATTCCAGCGCCTGCCGCTCGAAGCGCAGACGGTGGATGTGCTGGGCCTGCCCATCAACAAGGTCATCCTTCAGGTGGCCGCCGGGCGAAACCTCGCCGTGCTGGTCGAAGCCGCTGTGCGCAACACGATCCTGCAACTGCGCGGTATCGATACGCTCAAGGACTTCATGGAGCGTCAGCGGCAAGCCATGCAGGACCCGGACGGCATGCAGGGCAAGCTGCTCTGAGTCCCGCGCGGGCGGCGCCAGCCGTCGCCCGAATCGCCGGGGTTTACCGCAATTTCTGCTTTTTCCTGTCAACGCCGCACGATTGCGGCGCGTTTTCTTTCATGTTGTAATCGCCACGCGGTCCCTTCCCGTGCGTGTCGACCTTATGGAGAGACGATCATGAAAAAAGCACTCGCTGCATTGCTTCTGGTATCCCCGCTGCTCGCATCGCCCGTGTTTGCCCAGACGGCCGCCCCGGCGCCTGCTCCCAAGGCAGCCAATTCCCAACAGAACAAGATGGGTACCTGCAACACGCAAGCCGGCGACAAGAAGGGCGACGATCGCAAGGCGTTCATGAAAGATTGCCTTTCGAGCAAGCCGGCCGCCGCCGCCAAGCCGACCCAGCAGGAAAAGATGAAAACCTGTAACGCACAGGCTGCCGACAAGAAGGGTGATGATCGCAAAGCCTTCATGAAGTCGTGTCTGTCGAACAAGCCGGCGGCCTGAAACCTTTTCGCCGCCAACGCTTAGCCAACGGCGCCCCTACGGGCGCCGTTGTCGCTTGTGCGACGCCATTTCTCTCAAAACGAGAGAAATCTTGCGGAACGTTAGTGTTTTCGTCGACTCGACACCCGTACGACACAATCGCTTACCATGATGCTTGTATCCGGGAATTGTCATGAAGATCGTACTGATTACTGGCGTTTCGGGTTCCGGCAAATCGCTCGCCCTGAACGTCCTCGAGGATGCGGGCTACTACTGCGTCGACAATCTGCCGTCGCGCTTTCTGCCTGAGCTCGCTGAATATCTCGAAACGCAGAACTACACACGCCTCGCCGTCGCCATCGACGCGCGCAGCGGCGGCTCGCTCGCCGCTTTGCCACCGATCATCGGGGGCCTGCGCCGCTTTGGCCACGACGTGCGTGCGCTGTTCCTAAACGCCACGACGCAAACGCTTGTGCAGCGCTTCTCCGAGACGCGCCGCCGTCATCCGCTCTCGGTCGCGGGCGACGATACCGTCTCGCCCTCCGGTTCGCTCGTCGAAGCGATCGAGAAAGAGCGCGAGATGCTCAACAGCGTGACCGAACTCGGCCACCAGATCGACACCAGCAACCTGCGCGCGAGTGCATTGCGTCGCTGGATCCGTGAATTCGTTCAGCACGACCACACCGGGCTCACGCTGATGTTCGAATCCTTCGGCTTCAAGCACGGCGTGCCGCTCGACGCCGATCTGGTATTCGACGTCCGTTCGCTACCCAATCCGTATTACGACACGCAACTGCGTCCGCTCACCGGTCGCGATCAACCGGTGATCGACTTCTTGTCGGCCATTCCGGAAGTCGACGAGATGACCAACGACATCGGCGCTTATCTGAAGAAGTGGCTGCCGAGCTTCATGCGCGACAACCGCAGCTATCTGACGGTGGCGATCGGCTGCACGGGCGGTCAGCACCGCTCCGTGTTCATCGCCGAAACACTGGGTGAACGCTTCCGTACGGAAGCCGGCGTGCTCGTTCGGCATCGCGAACTCGCCCCGCTCGACCCGACCACCTGATTCACGCCGGCAGGGACAGTTGGCCGTCGCCGGACGAAACGATGGACAGGGCGTCGGCAATCTTGCGGATTGGCGAAGGCAATCCCGCGGCGGCAACGCCGGCCGCGTCGAGCCATGCGTGATGTGAGCTGATCGGCTGCGTTGGGGTCGAAGGCCCGGACAGCGTAACCAGCCACGGCCGCAAGTGCAGACGGAAATGCGTGAAAACGTGCGTGAGGCCATGCAGCGGCACGAGCGACCGCACCGCGCCGTGTGTTGCCCCGAGCGCGGCGGCATGGGCCGTCAAACGCTCACGCAGCGACGCATCGTCCGGCGCGCGCTCGCCGGTCGGCGGCGTCAATTCCGGCAAGCTCCACAGCCCGCCCCAGATGCCACTATCCGGACGCCGCTCGAACAACACTCGCTCGCCCGAGCCGATCACCAGCACATCGACATAGCGTTCAGGCTGCACTTTCTTGGGCTTGGAAGTCGGCAGTATCCGCTCGCGTCCCGTCGCATGCGCGACGCAATCGTTGTCGAACGGACACTCGCCACAACGCGGCTTGCCGCGCCCGCATAACGTCGCGCCGAGGTCCATCATCCCCTGTGTGTAGGCGGGCAAATCGCTTTGGGGTAATAACGATTCGGCCAACGCCCACATTTCCCGCTCGATCTTCGGCGTGCCCGGAAATCCTTCGATACCAAACACTCGCGCCAACACCCGTTTGACGTTGCCATCGAGAATCGCAGCGTGCGCGTCGTAGGCAAACGCGGCAATCGCGGCGGCCGTCGAGCGGCCGATGCCGGGCAATGTGGCGAGTGTCTCGGGGTCGGACGGGAAACGTCCGCCATGCTCCGCGACCACGACCTGCGCGCAACGATGCAGGTTACGCGCTCGCGAGTAGTAGCCAAGCCCGCTCCAGAGCGCCATCACGTCGTCTTGCGGAGCGCTCGCCAGCGCAGCGACGTCGGGGAAGCGCTCGAGAAACCGTCCGTAATACGGAATGACCGTGGCGACCTGCGTCTGCTGCAACATGATCTCGGACAGCCAGATGCGATAGGCGTCGCGCGTGTTCTGCCACGGCAAATCGTGGCGGCCATGCTCGGCCTGCCAGGCGATCAGGCGCTCGGCAAAAGTGCCGGCGAGCGAGTTGGCCGGAAAATCGTTGGACGGCTTGGACGAATCGTTCATATCGGGTTCGGGGGACTTCGTAGGCTGCGGTCCGTGGCAGACGGGGCCGGATCGGATTTCCTGGCCGCTCGGCCTGCCATCGCCACTGCGTTATTTCTGACAATGCGGGCAGAAGAATGTCGAGCGCTGGCCCTGCATGATCTGCCGGATTGGCGTGCCACAGACGCGACAAGTCTGTCCGGCACGATCGTAGACAAAATACTCCTGCTGGAAATATCCGCTCTTGCCGTCGCTGCCGACAAAGTCGCGCAATGTGCTGCCGCCCTTCTCGATGGCCGCCGCGAGCACGTCCTTGATTGCCTTGGCGAGCTTTTCAGCACGCGGCCGGGAGAGTTTGCCCGCCTGCATGCGCGGATGGATACCCGCGCGAAAGAGGCTTTCCGACGCGTAGATGTTGCCCACGCCCACGACGATGCTGCCTGCGAGCAATGCCTGCTTGATGGCGACCGTCCGGCCTCGCGTGCCGGCATACAGCCAATGGCCGTCGAAGTCGTCCGTCAGCGGTTCCACGCCGAGACTGGCGAGCAGCGGATGCAGGAGTACGTCGCCGACCGAGCGGGGGTGGAAAAGCACCGCCCCGAAGCGGCGAGGATCGCGATAGCGCAACGCGCATCGCTCGAACACAAGATCGATGTGGTCGTGCACGCCGGCGGCGGGCAGCGCCTCGGGCTCGGGCATGACCCGCAGCGTGCCGGTCATGCCCAGATGCACGAGCAACCAGCCCGGGGCATATTCGAGCAGCAGGTACTTGCCGCGACGGGTCACGCCGATGAGCGTTTCGCCGCGCAGGAGCGTGTCGAGCCCGTCGGGGACCGGCCAGCGCAGCGAGGCGTTGCGCACGTCGATACGCGCGATACGCGTGCCCGCCACGTGCGGCGCAATACCGCGGCGGGTGACTTCGACTTCTGGGAGTTCAGGCATGCCTGCGAACGTTTGCTGAGGATTTAGACTCTATTGTATCGGGCGCGCTACAATCGCTCGAAACCTGCCGTGGATCCCTATGCCGAACACCCGATTCCAGTCCATTCCCGCCGCCGACCATTCTGCGGTAACCGTGGCACCCGTGGTTTTGCGCCTGCGCGGCGCGCTGGCACGCGGGGCGTGGGCCGGCGCAACGGCGCTCGGCGTAACCTGCGCCAGCGCAATCATGGCATTTCTGCCATCTTCGAACGCGTTCGCCCAGACCGGGCCGGCCGCGCAAACGGCACCGAAGGCGCCTGCGGCTCCGGCCAGCGCCCCGGCTGCCGCGCCGTCCAAGGCGAGCGCCCCGCGCGCCGCCAGCGACACCGATGCGGACGACGACAGTGACGACGTCAAGCCCAACGCGGATGTCCCCCGCGAAAAGCTGCCCAACGTTGCGCTCTCCAGTGAGATCGTCTTCGAAGTGATGGCTGCCGAGTTGAGCCTGCAACAAGGCAATCTCGCCCCGGCCTTCAACACCTACATCGCACTGGCCAATCGAACGAAGGACCCGCGCATGGCACGCCGCTCCGTCGAGATCGCGCTCGGTGCGCGTCAGCTCGGCGATGCGTTGATTGCCGCTCGCTTGTGGCATCAGCTCGATCCGTCGTGGCGTCCCGCCTCGCAGTTGCTCGCGAGCCTCGAAGTCGGCACTGGCCACGTGGCCGAAGCCGAACCGCTGCTCGTCGAGGAACTGAACAAGGTGCCGGAAGCACGCCGCGGCCAGGCCATTCTCGAACTGCAGCAGATGATTGCGCGCAGTCCGGAACGCACCACCGGCGTCGACTCGCTCAAGCGCATGCTGGCGAACGACATGCAGCGCCCCGAAGCCCAACTGGCCATCGCCCGCTCGCAGCTCGACGCCGGCGACACGGCCGGGGCACGCACCTCGCTCGAGACGGCGCTCAAGCTCAAGCCCGACTACGAAGCCGCAGCACTGCTTTACGGTCAGATGGGTCCGGAAGAGCGCACCAGCGCCATTGCCGGGCTGAAGACGTTCCTCGATCGCAATCCGAACGCCAAGGAAGCCCGCTTCGCCTACGCCAAGCTGCTGCTCGCGGACAATCAACTCGACGCCGCGCAAAAGCAATTCGAGACGCTGGAGAAGCGTTATCCGCACGAACTCTCGACCCTCATGGCACTCGCGTTGCTCAACCTGCACGCGAAGCATCCAGAGCAGGCCGAGCAGTATTTGCAGAAGTACGCAGCAGAAGCCGAGCAACAGAACACCGACGGCGCGCAGGCCTACGTCTATCTCGCGCAGATCGCACAGGATCGCAAGGACTACCCGGCCGCCGACAAGTGGCTCTCGAAGATTCGCGAAGATAGCAACGCGTATCTGCCGGCGCAGATCGGACGCGCACAATTGCTCGCCGATCAGGGCAAGGTCGAAGAGGGCCGCGCGCTGCTGCACGGCATCAAGTCGAGCGACCCGCGTGAGCAACTCGCGCTCAAGCGCGCCGAGTCGGATCTGCTCGTCAAGGCCAAGCGCTACGACGACGCGGAGAAGCTGCTCGCCGTCGAGGTCAAGAACAATCCGGACGATCCGGATCTGCTCTATCAGTACGGCATGGTGGCCGAGCTGAACAAGCATTACGACGTGATGGAAAAGGCGATGCGTCGTGTCATGACGTCGCAGCCCGATAACGCACAGGCTTACAACGCGCTGGGCTACTCGCTGACCGAGCGCAATACGCGTTTGCCGGAAGCCCTCAAGCTGCTGCAGAAGGCGTCGTCGCTCGCGCCGGAAGATCCGTACATCATGGACAGCCTGGCCTGGGTCAAGTATCGCCTCGGCGACAAGCAACAGGCACTCGATCTGCTGCGTCGCGCCTATGGCATTCAGGCGCAGGCGGAGATCGGCGCGCATCTGGGTGAAGTGCTGTGGGAATCTGGGCAGCAGGACGAAGCGCGCAAGACCTGGCGTGAAGCTGCCAAGCTCGACGGCGACGATGACACCCTGCGCTCGACCATGAAGCGCTACAACGTGACCCCGTAATGCGGATGATGTCGACGTTTTCGCAGCGCACGGTGTCGTTCTCGTTGGTGGCATCTCGCTCGGGCCGCGCCATGATGCTGGCGCTGGCCTGTGCGAGCGCCGTGCTCGCCACCGGTTGCGCGAGCCTCGCGCCGCCCGCCCCTCTCACCTCGTCGGACGGCACCAGCGTCGAACACTATCGCGGTCGCTTCTCGGTGCGTTACGAGCAGAATGGCGAGGCACGCAATACGTACGGCAATTTCGAATGGCAGCAGAACGGCGAGAACTCGACCGTCCAGTTGCTCGACCCGCTCGGACAGACGCAGGCGATCGTGCGCGAGAACCCGCGCAGTGCGTCGCTTGAGTTGCCCGGCAAGGCACCGCTGACGGGTCCACGCCTCGAAGATGTCATGCACGACGCATTGGGGTTCGCGCTGCCGGTGGGCGGCCTGCGCTATTGGCTGCGCATGCAGAGCGCGCCGGGCTCCCAGGCGAGCATCGAACGCGATCCGCAGACGCAACGACCAACGCAGTTGAAGCAGGACGGCTGGACGATCGACTATCAGGCCTATTTCGACGGCTCGCCGTTGCGGGTCAAGCGCATCGACCTGTCACGCGATCTCGATGGCTCGCCGCTCGCTGTGCGGCTGGTGATCGACGAGTAAGCCCCGAAGGCCTCGTCTTACGATCCCGGTGGCGACGACGCCCCCCCCCCACACGGGCGCCGTCGCCGCGACGGTGCTATCCTTGGCGCCGCCCGATCAGACGTATATCGAGCACCGTGAGCGCTTTTGCGAATGTGGATCCCATTCGATCTCATTCGATCGCTACGATCCCATTCGATCGTATTGGTCGGACCGCACCAGCAAGCCTCCCCACATTTCCGGATACCGGCGTCGCAACATTTCAGCGACGGTGTCCGATAGCCATCGTTTCGCATCGCCATGTACGAAATCCTGCGTGACTGCCCGGCCCCGGCCAAGTTGAACCTGTTCCTGCATATCGTAGGCCGCCGGCCGAATGGCTATCACGAGCTGCAAACCGTCTTCCAACTGATCGACTGGGCCGATACGCTGCATTTCGAGCGTCGGGACGATGCTCGGATCGTGCACACGAACCCGCTGCCGGGCGTGCCGCCGGAGACCGATCTCACCGTGCGCGCGGCCCGCCTCCTGCAGGAACATTGCGGCGTGCGCTTCGGCGTGGACATCGCCATCGAGAAGCGGCTGCCGGCGGGCGGCGGCATTGGCGGCGGCAGTTCCGATGCAGCAACGACATTGCTCGCCCTCAACCGCATGTGGCAGCTCGATCTGCCGCGCGCGGAACTCCAGGCGCTCGCGTTGAAACTCGGGGCGGACGTGCCGTTCTTTGTTTTCGGCCGGAATGCCTTTGCAGAAGGGCTGGGCGAGGAGTTGCACGCAGTGAATCTGCCGCAACGACACTTCCTCGTCGTGAACCCGCGCGTGCACGTGGCGACAGACAAAATATTTCGCGACCCCCTGTTGACAAGGGATACGAAGATCGTCACAATGGCGTTCTTTCTTGAGCACGCCAGCGAAAACATGCTCAAAACGGATGAAATCTTCCGTAATGACATGCAGGCGGCAGTCACTCGAGAATACGCGGAAGTCACTGCTGTGATTGACTGGTTCAGAACCTTCACCACGGCACGCATGACAGGATCTGGCGCCAGCGTGTTTGCAGCATTCGACACGAAGGCAGAAGCGGAATCTGCATGCAAGCGATTGCCAGAGCGCTGGCTTGGTCAAGTGACCTCCAGTCTGGCCGAACACCCGATGTTCGGATTCGCGTGAAAAAGTTTTACTTTGTTGCGTTTCCTACGACGCAGCAAGGGCATCGGTTAGTGTAGGGGAGTCGCCAAGTTGGTTAAGGCACCGGATTTTGATTCCGGCATACGAGGGTTCGAGTCCTTCCTCCCCTGCCAATTTCTCTGTCGTGCAGTGTCAGCAATCCAAACGTTCCGCAGGTAGCCAGATGAGTAGTGATAACCTAATGGTATTCACCGGGAACGCCAATCCCGCCCTGGCCCACGCGGTCGTCGACACTCTCGGTATTCCGCTCGGCAAGGCCATGGCGAGCCGGTTCTCCGACGGTGAAATCCAGGTCGAAATTCAGGAAAACGTGCGCGGCAAGGACGTCTTTGTCCTCCAGTCGACGTGCGCTCCGACCAACGACAATCTGATGGAACTGATGATCATGGTCGACGCGCTCAAGCGCGCTTCTGCCGGCCGGATCACTGCTGCCATTCCGTATTTCGGCTATGCCCGTCAAGATCGTCGCCCCCGTTCGGCGCGCGTGGCGATCTCGGCGAAGGTCGTAGCCAACATGCTGCAAATCGCAGGCGTCGAGCGCATCATCACGATGGACCTGCACGCCGACCAGATTCAGGGTTTCTTCGATATCCCGGTCGACAACATCTACGCGTCGCCGCTGCTGCTGGCAGATGTGCGCGAGCAGAATCACGAAAACCTGCTGGTGGTTTCGCCGGACGTCGGCGGTGTGGTGCGTGCCCGTGCACTCGCAAAGCAACTGCACTGCGATCTGGCCATCATCGACAAGCGTCGTCCGAAGGCCAACGTGGCTGAAGTGATGAACATCATCGGTGAAGTCGATGGCCGTACCTGCGTCATCATGGATGACATGGTCGACACCGCCGGTACGCTGTGCAAGGCCGCGCAAGTGCTGAAAGAGCGTGGCGCACAGAAGGTTTATGCGTACTGCACGCACCCGGTGCTTTCCGGTGGTGCTGCGGCACGTATCAACGCCTCGGAGCTGGACGAAGTGGTTGTGACGGACACGATTCCGCTGCGCGACGACTCGAAGGGCGGCAAGATTCGCCAGTTGAGCTGCGCCAATCTGCTCGCCGAAACGTTCTCGCGTATTCGTCGCGGCGACTCGGTGATGTCGCTGTTCGCGGAATAAGCGTTCGATAGAATTTTGCGGCGGCGCCTGTGTGGCGCCGTTGTTATGTCGGCGGGGAGCATCTCCCCGCCTTTGTCGTTCCTGAAGCCTGCGTTTTTTTGCGCGGTATTCCGGAAGAAATCGCTGCCTGGTCGCGGGCAGTACAAGGAGTTGTTATGAAAGTCGTCGCTTTTGAGCGTAATCTGCAAGGTACGGGTGCGAGCCGCCGCCTGCGCAATGCCGGTAAGACCGCGGGCATCGTGTACGGTGGTAACGTCGATCCTAAGTTGATCGAACTCGATCACAATGCCCTGTGGCACGCCCTCCGCAAGGAAGCTTTCCACTCGTCGATTCTCGAGCTGGAAGTTGCCGGCAAGACCGAACAAGTGCTGCTGCGCGATGTGCAGTACCACCCGTTCAAGCAACTGGTTCTGCACGTGGACTTCCAACGTGTCGACCCGAACAAGTCGATCCACGTGAAGGTGCCCCTGCACTTCCTGAACGCTGAGAACGCCCCGGCCGTGAAGCTGGCTTCGAACGTGATCAGCCACACCGTGAACGAACTGGACATCAACTGCCTGCCGGGCAAGCTGCCGGAATTCCTGGAAGTTGACCTGTCGAAGCTGGAAGCCGGTCAATCGGTGCACGCGAAGGACGTCAAGCTGCCCGCCGGCGTGACGCTGACGCTGCACGTTGAGCAAGAAAACCCGGTGGTGGCACAAGCCGTCCAACCGGCTGGTGCTGCTGCTGATGAAGCGGCTGCCCCGGCTGCCGAAGGCGAAACGCCGGCTGCCTAAGCCTCGTGCGTTAGCTTTCAGCGGCGACGCTGGACGCAAGACCCGCCGCGACATCATGTCCGGCGGGTTTTTTTATTGGCGGTGCGCATGCCTGAGTGCCAGCGCGCCAAGATCCTGATACCGAAATGATCAAGCTGATCGTAGGGCTCGGCAATCCGGGCGCCGAATATACAGCGACGCGTCACAATGCCGGCTTCTGGTTCGTCGACGCACTGGCGCAGCAATGCGGCGCGTCGCTTTCCATGCAGAAGAACTTCCACGGCTTCTCTGCGCGTACGCGCATCGCCGCTCAGGAAGTGTGGCTGCTCGAACCGCAGACCTTCATGAATCGCTCGGGACAATCTGTCGTGGCGCTCGCGCGCTTCTACAAGATCCTGCCGGACGAAATTCTCGTCGTGCATGACGAACTCGATCTGCTGCCCGGCACCGTAAAGCTCAAGCGTGGTGGGGGCAGCGGTGGTCACAACGGCCTGAAGGATATCGCCGCGCACCTGACGACGCCTGAATTCTGGCGTCTGCGTCTGGGCATCGGTCATCCGCGCACGCTGCAACCGGCGGGCAGTCAGCAGCCAGTCGTGGACTTCGTGCTCAAGCCGCCGCGCAAGGAAGAGCAAGCACAGATCGACGACGCGATGTCGCGCTCACTCGACATCGTCGATCTGGTTGTCAAAGGCGAGATGGAAAAGGCGATGATGCGTCTGCACGCCACGCCGGGGAAGTAAGCGAAGCGTTGCACACACATGAGCGGCCGTGCGCCGCTCAGACAGTCTTGTCCGCCTGCAGATGGGTGTACTTCTCGAGCAATTGCTCGGGTGTTTCGACGTGTTCGGGGTTGATGGGAATGCACTCCACCGGACACACCTGCACACACTGCGGTTCATCGAAGTGACCGACACACTCGGTGCACTTGTTCGGGTCGATCTCGTAAATCTCGACCCCCATCGAAATTGCGTCGTTCGGGCACTCTGGCTCGCACACGTCGCAATTGATGCATTCATCGGTAATCATCAAGGCCATACGGCACCTCCAGTCGTATCGCAACGCCGGTCAGTCACCAGACCCCGACCGGCGCGCGCGATACTCATTCCTTCGCCGGCAACTCGCCGACTTTCGTCACGAGCCATTTTTCGACGGAAGGAAACACGAACTTGCTGACGTCGCCGCCCAGTTGTGCGATCTCGCGCACGATCGTGCCCGAGATGAACTGGTATTGGTCGGACGGCGTCATGAACATCGTTTCCACATCGGGCAACAGATAGCGGTTCATCCCTGCCATCTGAAACTCGTACTCGAAGTCGGACACGGCGCGCAGACCGCGCACGATCACACGGGCCTGGTGCTTGCGCACGAAGTCCTTGAGCAGCCCGGAAAACCCTTCCACGCTGACGTTCGGATAGTGACCCAGCACTTCACGCGCGATATCGATGCGCTCGTCGAGCGCGAAGAACGGCTTCTTGTTTCGGCTATCCGCCACGCCGACGATGAGCTTGTCGAAGATGCCCGCCGCACGGCGAACCAGGTCTTCGTGTCCTCGGGTCAGCGGGTCGAACGTTCCCGGATAGATCGCCACTACCATGCCAACGTCTCCTCGCGGCTGGGGACCGATACTACGTACTTATTCATTATGGTCTCTAGGTTTTCGGAATCGATTCAAGCAAATGATAATGCACCGCTCCGGCTTTCGCCCGGCGCAGGCACGTGAGGCCCAGCGCGGCCAGCGCATCGTCCTCCAGGGGATTGTCGGATTCCGCGTAGATCACCCCGTTCGGGGCCAGCAGACGGGCCGCCGGCGCCAGTAGGTCACCCAGCCAACCGCTCGCGAACGGGGGGTCGAGGAACACCACATCGAAAGCCCCGGGTGCGAGTGTGGTTATCAGGCGTCTGGCATCGGCCTGCACGATCTCGATCTGGCTCGCGCCAAGCTTCGTCTGATTGGCACGAAGCTGCCGCACGGCCGACGCCGCCTGTTCGATCACCAGCACCCGTGCCGCGCCCCGCGAGGCCGCCTCAAATCCCAGTGCCCCACTGCCCGCGAAGGCGTCCAGGCACTGCATGCCGCTCAGATCCTGGCCGAGCCAATTGAACAGCGTCTCGCGCACGCGGTCAGGCGTGGGCCGCAGACCGTCGCCCGAGGGCACCGGCAGCGGCGTACGCTTCCATTGACCACCGATGATCCGCACTTGCTGCGGTGCGCCGCGTGCCACATTGCCTGCCCCGGACTTCATACCGTCCTCCGCGACACAGCCTTGCCGAGCGCACCGTCACCGGAGCAAAAATGAGTTTGCACGCGCTGCTGCGCGCACCAGGAATCCAAATTCATGACAATTCACGCTACATTGTTGAGGCGAAACATACCACATCGCCCGCAATTCCCGCCTCATAAGGGCACGCAATCCGTAAGGCAATGCGCCAGCGTCGGCCGGTCGATGTCCGACAATGCGCAGCATCCTTGCCAAAGACGCGCCCAACCGCTCAACAGGAGACTGCCCGACTCGCCATGACCGATGCCGCCATCGAGGTAACTGAGCTATGCAAGGCCTATGACGGCCGCCCTGTGGTCGATCACCTGTCGCTGCGCGTCGCGCCAGGCGAATGCTTCGGCCTGCTGGGGCCAAACGGGGCAGGCAAGACCACCACCCTACGTATGTTGCTGGGACTGGTCACGCCCGACGCCGGGGAAATCCGCCTCGGCGGCATGCCCGTCCCACGATTGGCACCGGAGGCGCGACGCCGCGTCGGTGTCGTGCCTCAATTCGACAATCTGGACCCCGACTTCACCGTACGCGAGAACCTCGCTGTCTTTGGTCGCTATTTCGGACTCTCCTCTGCCGACCTTCGGGAGCGCGTGCCCGCCCTGCTCGCGTTCGCGCGTCTCGAATCGAAAGCCGACGCCCGCGTCAGCCAGCTCTCGGGCGGCATGAAACGTCGCCTCACGCTCGCCCGTGCACTCGTCAACAATCCCGATCTGCTGATACTCGACGAGCCAACCACCGGCCTCGACCCTCAGGCCCGGCACCTGATCTGGGAACGACTCAAATCGCTGATGAACGAGGGCAAGACGATTCTGCTCACGACCCACTTCATGGAAGAGGCCGAACGTTTGTGTCATCGCTTGTGCGTGATCGACAACGGTCGCAAGATCGCCGAGGGCACGCCGCCCGAACTCGTCGCGCGGGAGATCGGCTGCGATGTGGTGGAAGTGTTCGGCGACGTGCCGCAGGCACTCCTCACGCACCTGGCACCGTTGGCCGAGCGCATCGAGACAAGCGGCGAGACCCACTTCTGCTATGTGCGCGATGCCGGCCCGGTCGTGAGCGCGTTGCAGGATCAGCCCGGCGTACGCTATCTGCATCGGCGCGCCAACCTGGAAGACGTTTTCCTCAAACTCACGGGACGGGAGATGCGCGATGACTGAGCACGATCGACACGATCCCGGCGACCCGCCCCATGCGGAAGGCACCGCCGCCGCGACGGCGAGCGCACCGTCAGCCGCCCCCCTTTCCGCACCACCGCACAGACACCCTCCCGAAGCGCCCCGCTATCTCCCCGGCGTGACACCGTGGATGGGGGTGTGGCGGCGCAACTTCCTCGTCTGGCGCAAGCTCGCCATCGCGTCGATGTTCGGCAATCTGGCCGACCCGATGATCTACCTCTTCGGGCTGGGGTTCGGCCTGGGCATGATGGTCGGTGAAGTCGACGGCACTTCATACATCGCGTTTCTCGCAGCAGGCACCGTCGGCTCGAGCGTGATGTTCTCCGCGAGCTTCGAGTCGATGTACTCAGGCTTCTCACGCATGCACGTGCAACGTACGTGGGAAGCACTGATGCACACGCCGCTCACGTTGGGCGACGTCGTGCTTGGCGAAGTCGTATGGGCGGCGAGCAAAGCCGTACTCTCGGGCCTCGCCATTCTCGTAGTCGCCAGCGTGCTCGGCTATGCGCGCATCGACAGCCTGCCCGTGGTGCTGCCAGCGGTCCTGCTCGCAGGACTGGCGTTCGCGAGCCTGGCAATGGTGATGACCGCGCTCGCGCCGAGCTATGACTTCTTCATGTTCTACCAGACGCTGGTGATGACACCGATGTTGCTGCTCTCCGGGGTGTTCTTTCCGCTGTCGCAGCTCCCGGCGGCGGCGCGTCACGTGACGGAGTGGTTGCCGCTCGCCCACGCCGTGGCCCTGATCCGCCCCGCCATGCTCGGACGCGCCATTGACCTGCCGTGGCTACATGCCGGCGCGCTGGCCGTCTATGTCATCGCCGGGTTCGCGGTTGCGCTGGTGCTGCTGCGTCGGCGCATCCTTCGGTAATCCGCGCGACGTCCTTCAGAAAATCATCGCCGCCAAAAAAAACGGCACCGGGAATCTCCGGTGCCGTTTTTCGTTCATCGCGCCAATCACGCGACGCCTGAGGCGATACGACGCTTACTTCGCCTTGGTGCCCGATGCGGGCTTGCCGCTCGGCGCGGCAGCGCCAGCACTCGCCGCACCGAAGACATCGCTCGGGCCAACGACCACCGTGACGAGCCGCTCCGGTTGCACATGACGCACGAACGCGTCGCGCACTTGCGCAGCGGTAACGGCCTCGACCTTGCTGGTCCACGTGTCGAGGTAGTCCAGCGGCAGGTTGTAGAAACCGATGGCGGCAACATTCGCCAACAGCTTGCGGTTGCTGTCGAGACGCAGCGGGAAGCCGTTGGTCAGGTTGTCCTTCGCGGCCTGCATCTCCGCGTCGGTCGGCCCTTCCTGCACGAACTTGGCAAGCGTTTCACGCACGACCTTGAGCGCCTCGGGCGCCTGCTCGCGACGCGTTTGCAGACTGATCTCGAACGGCCCCTCTTGCAACTGCGGCATGAAACCGCTCACCACGCCGTACGTCAGACCACGCTTCTCGCGCACTTCTGCCGTCAGGCGCGACGCGAAGCCACCACCACCCAGCACGTAGTTGCCGACGAGCAGGGGGAAGTAGTCCGGATCGCTACGCGCCACCGATGCCTGCCCCGTCGCGATATGCGCCTGCTCGGCCGGATGCGGCAGATCGATCTGCACGGCACTGCGCAGCGCCGCCACCGGCGGCATTGCCGGCGGCGTGACACCTGCCGGCATGGCGTCGGTCAGCGTGGCGACGAGCTTCTCCGCCTGCGCGCGATCAATGTCGCCAACGATCGTGACAACCGCACGCTTCGGGCTGTACATGTCACGGTAGAAGCGCACCAGATCGTCACGCTTCACGGCCTTGACGCTGGCCACCGTCGGGCTCACGCCGTAAGGATGGCTCCCGTAGATCGCGCTGCGAAATGCTTTCTCGGCAATCTCGTCGGGCTTCGTGTCGGCTTCGGCGATCGCTGCCGTCAGACGTGCCGCTTCGCGCTTGAGCACCGCGTCGGGGAACGTCGGATGCTGCAGGAACTGCGCCATCGTGCTCACCGCCGCGTCACGCTCGGTGGCAGAGGACAGCGTGCGCATGGTGACGGTAGCGGCATCGCGGCCGGCACTCGTCGATTCCATCGCACCCACGTCGGCAAAGCGGTCGGCAATCTGCGCTTCGGTCAATGCCGGACGCCCGCCCGCGGCGGAGGCGCCGGAATCGAGCAAACCGGCCGTGAATAACGCCAGCCCGGATTTGCCCGGCGGGTCGTAGCGACTGCCCGCGTCGAAATCGATGTTCAGATCGATCATCGGGATCGAATGGCTCTCGACAAGCAGAACCTTGGCACCCGACGGCGCGACCCAGCTCTGAATCGGCAGCGCCGCCCGTGCGGTAAGCGGCATGACCGCCACCAGGGCGCCAGCCGTCACGCTAGCCAGCAGGCCCGTACGCGCAGGCACGGAGAACGCACGTAACAGTGCGGAAATTTTCATCATCGTGTGGCCTCTCAGCGCATGTTCTTCAGGTCTTCCGCCCCTTGGGCGCGGCGCTTGCGTGTCGCTTCGTCGATCGGCTGCGGCACCAGCGTGGCCACGGTCAAGGACTCGTCGCCGAAGTACTTGCCGGCCACCGCCTGCACCTGCGCGGGCGTCACCGCCTTCACCTTTTCGAGCATGCGATCGATCTTCCGCCACGAGATCCCCGACATTTCGCTCAGACCGATTTCCATCGCCTGACCGAACACCGAATCGCGCTTGTAGATCTGCGAAGCCACCACCTGGGCCTTCACGCGCCCCAGCTCTGCCTCCGTCACACCATGGGCTGCGATGTCCGCCACCTGCGCGCGCAACGCCTTCTCGATCTGCTCCGGCGTCCTGCCTTGTGCCGGCGCGCCATTCATGATGAAGAACTGCGGGCCGCGGCCCACGCCGTCATAACCGGCGCCGACATCGTTGGCAATGCGCTGGTCGCGCACCAGACGGCTCGTCAAACGCGCATTGCCATAGCCGTCGAGCACGGCAGCGAGCACTTGCAGCGCATAGACGTCGTCATCCTTCTCGACGTCGGTCAGACGCGGCGCACGCCACGCGAGCATCACGCTCGGATTCTCGGCCGGCGCTTTCACGAAAATCCGGCGCACACCCAGTTGTGCCGGTTCGTTCTGCGGACGGCGATCCGGCAACGCACGCTGCTGGAGCGGGCCGTAGTACTTCTCGGCGAGTTGTTTGACCTGAGCCGCGTCCACATCGCCGCTCACGACCACCACGGCATTGTTCGGCGCGTACCAGCGCTCGTACCAATCGCGCGTGTCCTGAACGGTCATGTGCTGCAGATCGTCCATCCAACCGACGATCGGGCGACGATAAGGATTTGCGACGAGTGCCGAGGCCATCAGTTGCTCGTAGAGCAATGCGTGCGGCTGATCGTCCGTGCGAAGACGGCGCTCCTCCATGACCACCTGAATCTCTTTGGCGAACTCGTCGGCCGAGAGCGAGAGATTGGCCATGCGATCGGCTTCGAGACGCATCATCTCCGGCAGACGAGACTTCTCAGTCTGCTCGAAGTAGCCCGTGTAATCCTTGCTGGTGAACGCATTCTCACGGCCGCCGAGCGCCGCGACCTGACGCGAGAACTGGCCCGGCCCCACAGTCTTGGTGCCCTTGAACATCATGTGTTCGAGCGCGTGCGCTACACCCGTGGTGCCGTTGAACTCGTCGAGCGAGCCCGCACGGTACCAGACCACGTGGGCGACCGTGGGTGCCCGATGGTCTTCGCGCACAATCAGCCGCAGGCCGTTCGATAGTGTGAATTCCGAAGTGTTATCCGTCGTTTTGCTGCCAGTCGTGTCGGCAGCATGGCTCAGGCTCATCACACCGGCCAAGGTCAGTCCGACCAAGGCATGGCGCCAGCGCATGGTTCCCGTCATGGATCCCCTTTCGCCCTTCATGGACGTCGATACGCGTCTGATAAAATACGTCGCATTTCCCGCGTCGGAAACAACGACCCGCCCATTGTAGGGCGTTTTGTGCGACGCGAATGGCAAGACAAATCACAGACGCACGCCGACCGCGCGCCCCCACGTCGAGTTCTTCACCCCATGTTCAGCTTCTTCAAGCGCTTCAAGTCAGGCGGTGGCAAGGCCGCCGAGACGAGCCCTGCATCGACCGAATCGCCGGCATCCGTCGAATCGGCACAATTGCCGGAAACGCCCGAATCGTCGAGCGCTCCGGTCGAAACCCCTGCCGCAAAGGCCGATGTCGCGCCGGCCCAGCCGGCAACGCCTGCGCCGCTGACTCCGCCGCAGCCTGCCGCGCCGGTCGCTGCGCCGGCTGCACCTGCCGCACCGGCTAAACCTGTTACGCCGGCGTCCCCTGCCCCCGCAGCCGCCGCGCCCCAAGCGCCCACCGCCCCCGTGCAAGTCGAGCGTGCGCCCGTCAGCCCGGCCGAAATCCCGGCACATTCCGAGCCGGCGCAGGTGAATGTCCCAACGTTCAACGCGCCGGTGCAGTCAGCACCGACGCCTGCACCGCAAATTACGCCCGAGCCGATCGCCCCGACGCCCGCCCCTGTCGTTGTGAAGGACTCGCGTGGCGAAGCCATCGGCGAGATCGTGGCCGCGCCCGCCGCGGCACCGGCCGCCAAGCGCTCGTGGCTCACACGTCTGAAGGCTGGGCTGTCGAAAACGAGTGCGGGCCTCACGGGCATTTTCGTCGGCGTGAAGGTCGACGAAAACCTGTTCGAGGAACTCGAAGGCGCGCTGCTGATGAGCGACGCGGGCGTTGAAGCCACGCTGTTCCTGATCGAAGCCCTGCGCAAGAAGGTCAAGGCCGAACGCCTGACCGAAGGCGAGCAAGTCAAGCGCGCACTGCACGATTTGCTGGTCGACCTGCTGCAACCGTTGGAGCAAAGCCTCGTACTCGGGCGCGAAGCTCCTATGGTCGTGATGATCGCTGGCGTGAACGGTGCCGGGAAGACGACGAGCATCGGCAAGCTCGCCAAACACTTCCAGCACTACGACCAGTCCGTGCTGCTCGCCGCAGGCGACACGTTCCGCGCAGCGGCACGCGAGCAACTGACGATCTGGGGCGAGCGCAATAACGTCGCCGTCGTCTCACAGGAAAGCGGCGACCCCGCTGCCGTCGTGTTCGACGCCGTGAATGCCGCGCGCGCGCGCAAGATCGACATCGTGATGGCCGACACCGCCGGCCGCCTGCCGACGCAGTTGCATCTGATGGAAGAGTTGAAGAAGATCAAGCGCGTGCTGGCCAAGGCCGCCGATGGCGCACCGCACGAAATTCTGCTTGTGATCGACGCCAATACGGGCCAGAACGCCCTCACGCAGGTCAAGGCGTTCGACGACGCATTGCAACTCACCGGCCTCATCGTCACCAAGCTCGACGGCACGGCCAAGGGCGGCATTCTCGCTGCGATTGCACGGCAGCGTCCGGTGCCGGTGTACTTCATCGGCGTGGGCGAAAAGGTCGAAGACCTGCAACCGTTCTCCGCGCGCGAATTCGCCGACGCTCTGCTGGGATAAAAGCCTCTGGCGACACGCGTCGCAACACGCGCTGCAAAACAAACGGCCCGCCATGTCACATGAGCGGGCCGTTTGTTTTTTCGAACGACAATGGCGCATCACGGTCGCGCAGCGCCGCCGTCGCACGACACGTTACCACTGCTGCGCGACGAGTCCTGCGCAAAGTCCCCACATCATCATGCCGACGATGCCGTCGAGGATCTGCCAAGCTCGGGCACGCGAGAACAGCGGTGCGAGCAATCGGGCGCCATAGCCGAGAAGGGTGAACCAGAGGACCGACGCCGTCATCGCGCCCGCGGCGAACCAGACGTTACCCGGCGACGCCTCGCGCGCACCAATGCCGCCGAGCAGGATCACCGTGTCGAGATACACATGGGGATTGAGCAGCGAGAGCATCAGCACGAGCACGAACGCGCGTTGCCAGGTCATGTCCTGCGTGGCCGCGCGACTGCCGTCAGCCTGCAACGCCCCCGCACCACGGAACGCGGCACGCCACGCGCGCAGGCCATACCAGAACAGGAATGCGGCACCGCCCCACGTCACCGCAGTGAGGAAGCGCGGATACGCGGCGATAAGACCGCCCATGCCGGCCACCCCCGCTGCGATCAATGCCATATCGCAAATCGCGCAGACCGCCACGACCACACCCACGTGACGCTTCAGAATGCCCTGCCGCAGCACAAACGCATTCTGCGCACCAATTGCCATGATGAGACTGGCGCCAAGCGCCATGCCTCGCCACAAAGCTGGATCGATCATGACGAGACTTATTCGGCGTCGGGTTGCGCTTCGGGCGCGGCACGAAGGAAGGCGTCGAGCGTCTGGCAGTGAGCGTTGATCGCGGCAATTCGCGGGAACGGTGTCATGTCCACCTTGAAGCGGTTCGCGTTGTAGACCTGCGGCACGAGGCAGCAATCGGCGAGCGTCGGCGTGTCACCGAACACGAACTTGCCCGGGGCGGATTGTGCCGCCAGACGAGCTTCCAGCGCCTTGAAGCCCTCCACGATCCAGTGCACATACCAAGCGTTCTTCTTCTCTTCGCTCACGCCCAGATCGTGCTTCAGATAACGCAGCACACGCAGGTTGTCGATCGGGTGGATGTCGGCGGCGATATCCAGCGCCAGTGCCCGCACCTGCGCGCGCGCCACCGGGTCGGCCGGCAGGAGCGCGGGCGTCGGATGCACGTCTTCCAGATACTCGATGATGGCGAGCGACTGATGGATGCTCGCGTCGCCGTCGATGAATGTCGGCACCAGTCCGTTCACGTTGAGCGCGCGATACGCCGGTTTGAGCTGTTCGCCGCCGTCACGCACCAGATGCACCGGCGAGGTAGCGTAATCGAGCCCCTTCAGATTCAGGGCGATCCGCACACGATACGCGGCGGAACTGCGGAAATAGCTGTACAGCGTGGACATGGCAGACCTCGAAAACGGAATGTGGAAAGACGCGGAAGCCGTGACAGGCCTCGGGCGCGCCGCGTCTGAACACGAGATGGTACTTCAAGCGCTGGCCCCGGGGACACCCGATTGCGTATGATGGACGGATACGAATATCGATCCGAAGTGTCATGACCTCTACCGCTCCTTTTGCCTGCGCGCCGCTGCTCAAAACCATCGCCCGCGGGGCGAAAGGCGCGCGCGCGCTCAGCGCGGACGAGACACGCATCCTCTTCGACGCGATCCTCGCCGGGCGCGTGGCACCCGCGGAGCTGGGCGGGGTGCTGATCGCCTATCGCATCAAGGGAGAGACTCCCGTCGAACTGCGCGCAATGCTCGACGCCGCGCACGCAACGTTCACGCCGCTCATCGCGCCGGCCGACGCGCCGCCGCCCGTCCTGCTGCCCAGCTACAACGGGGCGCGCAAGCAACCGAATCTCACGCCGCTGCTGGCCTTGCTGCTTGCCCGCAAGGGGATTCCGGTGCTCGTGCACGGTCAGCATCACAGTGGGGCGAACCGCGTGGGCACGCAGGCGATCTTCGCCGAATTGGGTCACGCCGCCTGTCAGTCGGCAGGCGAGGCGGAGGCAGCCCTGCGGACACACCGCGTCGCCTATCTGCCGATCGCCGCGCTTTCGCCTGCGCTGGAGCGATTGCTGGAGATGCGGGCTGCTCTTGGGGTGCGCAACTCCGGTCATACGGTGGTGAAGTTGTTGCAGCCGTTTGCCGGCCCGGCGCTGCGGCTCGTGAATTACACGCACCCGGAATATCGGGAAACGCTCAGCGAGATGTTCGCCGACGCCGCCAACAGCCCGGCACCGGGCGTGCTGCTCGCTCGCGGCACGGAAGGGGAGCCGGTCGCGGATGCGCGTCGTCAGAGTGCCATCGACGGCTTTTCGGACGGCGCATATCAGTTGTGGCAATCGGCGGAAGAAGGGACTACAGGCGTGCCGCCGACGCTCCCCCCCGCAGACGCCGCAGCCACCGCCCGATGGATTGAGGCCGTGGTGGCCGGTGAGGTCGCTGTACCCACCCCCATCGCCCGGCAGATCGAGGTGATTCGCCGGGCACTGGGTGCCGTCAACTGAGCGAGGCGAAGGTAACGGCCGCGCATTCGGCCGCTATTCGGGCGCAACGCCACCCGATCTGCCCGAAACCCGAACAAAAACGCTGAAAGTCAATAAATTTAACGATTTTCGGAACATTTCATCCCGAAACCCATCAAATGTTCTGGTTGGAGATGACGTCCGGCGAGTGCCGGACGACGCAGCCGTCGGATCAGCCAGCAGACGACCGATGATTCATTCGGCCGACGCCATGCGGGTCGCTTGCCACGAGATGAGGTGCCATTCGTCGGCCTCGAGCACGTGGACCGCCGTATAGGCCATTTGCGATTCGAGCGAGCCGGTCGCGGTTTCCAGTTCGATCTTGAGCTTGCCGGTCACGACCACGGTGTCGCCGAACTGGCGCAGTTCCTGTGCCCGGATGTCGATGTCGAGGTATCGACGGCGTCCCGAGGTCAGGGCGTCGAGAAACTCGCGCTTGGTTTCGCGTTTGCCGTTCGAATGAACGTAGTGAAGGCCGTCTGCCAGCAGGGCGTCGAGTTGTTCGACGTCTCCCTCGACCATTGCATCGAAGCGCGCTGATTCACGCTCACGCACCACGTCAATATGCTTTCCCGCCATGTTGACCTCCCATCTTCGCCAACCCCAAACGCGCGCGACTTGGGTTGCAATTTACACCATCCGCGTGACGTTTGCGCCAGCGAGTTCTCCCGTTTGACGGGGGGTGCTGGAAAACCCCGAGAGGGCGGAAACTTCCCGTCCGGTAAGGGTTCTAACGTCTTTAGCACTCATTGAAAGAGAGTGCTAAAATGCTTTCCCAGAGGCTAACCAGGAGTCCACCACTTGAGTACTGCCGCCACTTTGCATCCGACGACGCCGGCCACCGGCACGGCGCCGAATTCTCGTGCCCTTGCTCTCGCCCCGTCGGCATTGATGCTGCCGGGCAGTCTGGGCAATATCGACAGCTATATTCAGGCTGTCCACCGCATTCCGCTGCTCACAGCCGAGGAAGAGCAGTCGCTCGCCAAGCGCCTGCGTGAAAGCGACGACCTCGAAGCCGCCCGTCAGCTCGTGCTCTCGCACCTGCGTCTGGTGGTGTCGATCGCGCGCAACTACCTCGGCTACGGCCTGCCGCACGCCGACCTGATTCAGGAAGGCAATATCGGCCTGATGAAGGCCGTGAAGCGCTTCGATCCGACTCAGGGGGTACGTCTCGTGTCGTACGCCATGCACTGGATCAAGGCCGAGATTCATGAATACGTGCTGCGCAACTGGCGCACGGTCAAGGTCGCCACGACCAAGGCCCAGCGCAAGCTGTTCTTCAATCTGCGTAGCCAGAAGCAAGGTCTGCAGGCGTTCACGCCGGAAGAGATCGAACAGGTCGCCCGCGATCTGAACGTGAAGCGTGAAGACGTCATTGAAATGGAAACGCGCATGTCGGGCGGCGATATCGCCCTCGAGGGTCACAGCGACGACAGCGACAGCGCAAGCTTCGCCCCGATCGCGTACCTCGCCGACTCGCATCAGGAGCCGACCGCGGTGATCGCCGCGCGTGAGCGCGACCATCTGCAAAGCGATGGTCTGCAAACGGCACTTGGCCGTCTCGACGCCCGCAGCCGTCGCATCATCGAAGCGCGCTGGCTGTCGGTTGCCGACGACGGCAGCGGCGGTGCCACGCTGCACGAACTGGCGGAAGAATTCGGCGTGTCTGCCGAGCGCATCCGTCAGATCGAAGTCGCCGCCATGAAGAAGATGAAAGGCGCGCTGCAAGCCTACGCGTAATGCACGTCATGCATTGATCCGGCCGGCAGCGGCAACGCGACACGTTGCCACACGCCCTGCCGGATCACCGTCGGTCATTCATGACCGGCACCGAAGCCCCGTGAGACTCACGGGGCTTTTTTATTGGACTTCGAAAGTTCAGGGGTCATTTGCACCGGACTTGATGCATCGCAAGGTCGCCCGGACGACCGGTCGATAGAATCGACTCGTACGTGGCCATGCTACGTGCGAAGGACGGCCCGGGGGCCGTTCGCCGCGCCGGACCCTTGTCTCGACCTCGCTTCTCATCGGCCGCCTCTCGTGGTGGCAGATCCGCATCGAACCAGCGTCATCTGCGTGTCATCCGCCCCCGCGCTCCGCGGTTTGACATTTTCAAGCGATAAGGCAAAATGCGCCGGAAGTCGACGCTGTTTCCAACACAACGACTTTCGACGCCAGGAGCCGTCACGGATGGACACCCACTCTCCTAGCAGTCTGAAGGCTCCCGCCACGGCCACGCCCGTCGCGGCGTCGTGCTCCGTCGCCGCCATCTCCATCGCCTGGCTCATCAGGCGCTGGCGCACCCGCCCTTCCCGTTTCATGGCCGAAATCCTGATCGTCCTGGCGATCAAGGTAGTACTCCTGTTCATTCTGAAACATGCGTTCTTCGACGCCCCAATGGCCAAGCACATGCAATTGCCGCCGGACGTCGTGGCTCGCGCCCTGATCGGGCCGCAAGCCGTCGAAGCGCAGTCCCCCACCCCAAGTCAAGGTGTCCGCCATGATCAGTAGCGAAGTCGTTGACCTCTCGCGCTTGCAGTTCGCCATAACGGCGCTGTATCACTTCCTGTTCGTCCCGCTCACACTCGGTCTGTCCTGGCTGCTTGTCATCATGGAGTCCGTCTATGTGATGACGGGCAAGCAGATCTACAAGGACATGACCCAGTTCTGGGGCAAGCTCTTCCTGATCAACTTCGCGATGGGCGTGACCACAGGTCTCACGCTCGAATTCCAGTTCGGCACCAACTGGGCGTACTACTCGCACTATGTCGGTGACATCTTCGGTGTGCCACTCGCTATCGAAGGCTTGATGGCGTTCTTCCTCGAAGCCACCTTCGTCGGCCTGTTCTTCTTCGGCTGGAACAAGCTCTCGCGTATTGGCCACCTTGCGACCACGTTCGCGGTGGCGCTGGGCTCGAACCTCTCGGCATTGTGGATTCTCGTAGCCAACGGCTGGATGAATAATCCGATCGGCGCGCATTTCAACTACGAAACCATGCGCATGGAGCTGAACAGCATCTGGGAGGTGATCTTCAACCCGGTGGCTCAAGTGAAGTTCGTGCACACGCTGTCGGCCGGTTACGTAACCGCCTCCATGTTCGTGCTCGGCATCTCTGCCTGGTATCTGCTCAAGCGCCGCGACGTGCCGTTCGCGCTGCGCTCGTTCGCGGTGGCCGCCGGCTTCGGGCTGGCGTCAACGCTGTCGGTCATCGTGCTGGGTGACGAATCAGGCTACACCACGGGCGAAGTGCAGAAGGTCAAGCTCGCGGCGATCGAAGCGGAATGGGAGACGGCCAAGCCGCCGGCATCGTTCACCCTGTTCGGCTTCCCGAACCAGAAGGAAGAGCGCACCGACTTCGCCGTGAAGATTCCCTGGGCGATGGGCCTGATCGCCACGCGCTCGATCGACACACCGGTGATTGGTCTCACGCAGTTGCGCGACGAACACAAGGACAACATTCAACGCGGCATGATCGCCTTCGCGGCGCTCGAGAAACTGCGGAGCGGCGACAAGTCGCCGGCCGTGCGCGCCGAGTTCGACAAGTACAAGGACGACCTGGGTTACGGCCTGCTGCTCAAGAAGTACACGGCGAATGTCGTCGACGCCACGCCGGAGCAGATCCACATGGCGGCCAACGACACGATCCCGCCGGTCGCGCCTGTGTTCTGGTCGTTCCGCATCATGGTCGGCCTGGGCTTCCTGTTCCTCTTCACGTTCCTGTGGGCCTTCTGGCTGTGCGCACGCCGCCGTCTGCTCAAGCCGCGTTCAGCCTGGTTCCTGCGCTGGACCGTGTGGGCGATTCCGCTGCCGTGGCTCGCCGCCGAATTCGGCTGGATCGTCGCCGAGGTGGGCCGTCAGCCGTGGACCATCGCAGGTATTCTGCCGACACACCTCTCGACCTCGTCGCTCTCGGCGAGCGACCTGTACATGAGCCTCGCGGGTTTCATCATCTTCTATACCGCGTTGCTCATCATTGAAATGTTCCTGATGGTGAAGTACGTCAAGCTCGGCCCGTCATCGCTGCACACCGGCCGCTACCACTTCGAGACTGAAGGGACGAACGGTGCGGCCATCGGTGGCGACCGTCCGGCAACCTCGGTCTGATCGTCAGGGAGACACGACATCATGATGATCGATTACACCGTACTCAAGCTGATCTGGTGGGTGCTCATCGGCGTGCTGCTGATCGGCTTCGCCTTCTTCGACGGCTTCGACATGGGCACAGCCACGCTGCTGCCCTTCCTGGGCAAGACCGACGCGGAACGCCGCGTCATCATCAATACCGTCGCCCCGACGTGGGAAGGCAATCAGGTCTGGTTCGTGACGGCCGGCGGTGCGATGTTCGCCGCGTGGCCGCTCGTCTATGCCGCCGCTTTCTCCGGCTTATACTGGGCGCTGCTGCTGGTGCTGTTCGCATTATTCCTGCGTCCGGTCGGCTTCGACTATCGCAACAAGCTGCCGAGCGCGCGCTGGCGCAATTCGTGGGACTGGGCACTGTTCGTGGGCAGTGTGGTGCCGTCGCTGGTGTTCGGCGTGGCCTTCGGCAATCTGCTGCTGGGTCTTCCGTTCTCGTTCGACAACACCATGCGCTCGACGTACACCGGTTCGTTCTGGGCGCTGCTCAATCCGTTCGCGCTGCTGTGCGGACTGGTGAGCCTGCTGATGTTGCTCACGCACGGTGCGGCGCACCTTCGCATGAAGGCAGACCCGATCGTGGCCGAGCGCGCCGGTCGCATCATGCGCATCACCGCGCTGGGCACGCTGCTGCTGTTCCTCGTGGCGGGCGTGCTCGTCGCCACCCACGTCGACGGCTTCGCCATCACGCAAATGGGCCCGACCGACTCACCTGCGAACCCGCTGCTCAAGGAGGTCACGACCGGCCCCGGCCTGTGGCTCACCAACTATCACACCTATCCGTGGATGATCGCCGCGCCGGTCGTGGCCGGCCTGTGCGCCCTGCTCGCGGCATGGCTTGCGACCAGCCGGGCCTATGCGTGGACGTTCGTCATCACGGGGCTGATGATGACCGGCATCATCCTCACCGCCGGCTTCTCGATGTTCCCGTTCGTGATGCCCTCGGCCACGGCGCCGGGCAGCAGCCTCACGGTCTGGGATGCCACCTCGAGCCAGCTCACGCTGCAAATCATGCTGATCGCCGTGATCGTCTTCCTGCCCATCATCCTGCTCTACACCGGCTGGGTGTATCGCGTGATCCGCGGGCGCGTGACGATCGAGACGGTCAACGACAACCCGCACACGATGTACTGATCAAGGAGTCGCGACATGTGGTACTTCTCTTGGATTCTCGGCCTCGGCCTCGCGCTCGCGTTCGGCATCATCAACGTGATGTGGTTCGAAGCGCATGACGACCTCGAACGCCGCAGTCAGGAAGGCAGTTGAACCCGACTGGCAGGACGTAGAAATGAAAATCGCGCCCCGTGGGGCGCGATTTTTTTGTGCTGCAACTTGCTGTCCTGCTGCGCATCGATATCCGCCAATCGGCGTCGACGCGCTTCGCTGATTCAGCGCACTCAGCAGGCTCAGCGCGCTCAGCTCAACAACGTCTGCAAATCCTTGGCCATCGCATCGACCGGTTCGTCCGGGCGCATGAACAGACGCAATTGACCGTTCGGATCGAAGACGTAGATGCCGGCGGTGTGATCGATCGTGTAGTTGTTCGGCGTCGAGCCTTCCACCTTGTTGACCACCACGCGGAACGACTTGGTGACTTCCTTGAGCGCGGCGTCATCTGCCGGGCGCAGGCCCACGAACGCCGGGTTGAACGCCGGCACGTACTGGCCCATCAGTTCCGACGTATCGCGTTGCGGATCGACGGTCACGAAGAGCACCTGCACGCGTTGCGCGTCCGTGCCGAGCTTCTGCATGACCTGATTGAGTTCGGCCATCGTGGTCGGGCAAACGTCAGGGCAATGCGTGTAGCCGAAGAACATCACGACCGCTTTGCCTTTGTAGTCGGCGAGCGTGCGCGTCTTGCCTTGCGGGTCCTGCAACGAGAAGTCCTGCGCGAACTCCTTGTTCCCGGTGATATCGAGGCTCTGGAACGTCGGACCGTCTTTGCCGCACGCGGCGAGAAGCACGGTGAGTCCCACCAACAACATCGCACGACGCAACCAGATGACAGCAAGATTCATGAACGAATGACCCCAGAACGTATGGAAAAAATGCCTTCCGAAAAGACAACAGGCGCGCCGGTCAAGAATACCGTAACGCGCCTGTCTTCGTGACTCACACCACGGCGGGCAAACGCCGGCGATGCCCGGATACCCGCAACCGCCCGGCGTCAGCCGAGCAGGAATATCTGAACGTAGTGATCGATCAGCAGCGCCGCAAACAGCAGCGACAGGTAGACGATCGAGTAGCGGAACATCGAACGCGAGAGCGCATCGGAATAGTTGCGCCACAACTTGATCGCGTACCCGAGGAAGATGCCGGAGAGCACCACCGCCGAGACCAGATACAGATATCCGCTCATGCGATGTGCGAACGGCAGCAGCGACACGGCGAACAGCACCACGCTATAGAGCAGGATTTGCAGGCGCGTGTACTTCTCGCCATGCGTGATCGGCAGCATCGGCAGGCCCGAATTCACATAGTCCTGGCGGCGATAGAGCGCGAGCGCCCAGAAGTGCGGCGGCGTCCAGACGAAGATGATGAGCACCAGAATCCACGCATCGGCCGGCACGGCGCCGGTCGCGGCAGCCCAGCCGAGCGCGGGCGGCATGGCCCCCGACGCACCACCGATCACGATATTCTGCGGCGTGGAGGGCTTGAGGATGATGGTGTAGATCAGCGCATAACCGACGAACGTGGCGAGCGTGAGCCACATCGTGAGTGCGTTGGTGAACGTGTAGAGCACCACCATGCCGGCCGCGCCGAGGATCGTCGAGAAGACGATGATCTGCCACGGGGCGATCTCGCCGCGTGCGGACGGACGCCACGCCGTACGGCGCATGAGCGCGTCGACGCGTTGCTCGATCAGGCAGTTCACAGCAAAGGCGGACCCGGCGAGCAGCCAGATACCGATGGTGCCACCGATCAGCACCTGCCACGGCACCATGCCACGCGTGGACAGGAACATGCCGATGACGGCGCAGAAAACGGCGAGCTGCGTCACACGGGGCTTGGTCAACGCCCAGTATTGTGCGATACGGCTAGACGGCGGATGGGGAAGGGTCGTGCTTTTCATACACTCTGAGGTAATGCGCTACACCGAGCCAGTCGGGGCGCCAGCGAGTGGTGCGACAGCCGGCTCCGCTGACGGGAGGGGCTTCTGGCGGGCCGGAAGGTCTGCCTGATCTGTCAGGCCGGCCGCAATGGACGCCGCCGTTCTAGCGGCGCGAATGCGGTAGTTTAACATAACGAGCAATAGCAGCAGGACGGCCGCCCCGCCGTTATGAGCGATGGCGTTGAGCAGCGGCCATTGGAAAACGATATTCGACAATCCCGTCGCGAATTGCACGAACACCAGTATCAATACCAGAATAGACGGTTTTCTGAGCGCGGCATGACGTCGCAGTTGGCTCGCCAGCCACGCCAGATACACCACGACCACCACCGCAAAGGTCCGGTGCACCCAATGAATCGCGACGAGCGCATCCATCGGAATCACCTCACCACCGGCCGTTTTGCCCAGCTCGCGCCAGAGCTTGAAGCCGTTGTGGAAGTCCATCGGCGGCACCCACTGCCCCTGACACGTCGGGAAGTCGGTACAGGCCAGCACAGCGTAGTTGGTGCTTACCCACCCACCAAGCGCAATCTGGAACACCAGCAGCGCCAGTCCGATCAGCGCCGCCCAGCGCCAGCGCAGCGCGCCCGGGTCGGCTGCCATGCTTGCCAGCGGCATCTGACGCGATGCCAGCCAAACGAGCGACCCCAGCAAAGTCAGCGCTAACATCAAATGCGTGGTGACGATCACGGGCTGGAGCTTCATCGTGACGGTCCACGCGCCGAACGCACCCTGTACGCACACGAGGATGAGCAGCCAAGTCGCGAGCCACGGCGACTGCTTGAGTTCTCGCCGCTTCACCCAGGCCATCACCATCAGCACGATGATGAGCACCCCCACCGACATGGCGAAGTAACGGTGGATCATCTCGATCCACGCCTTGACGAACGTTACCGGGCCGGTCGGCAGCATCGACTGCGCGGCATGAATGTCCGCGTGCGCGGCGAACGGCGACGACGTGCCGTAGCAACCCGGCCAGTCGGGGCATCCGAGCCCCGAATCCGTCAGGCGCGTGAAGCCGCCGAACATGATCAGGTCGAGCGTGAGAAAGGTCGTCACCCAAGCCAGCTTGCGGTACTTGTTCGGGTCGCGGCGCAACAGCACCCAGCCGAGCGGCAGCACCGCAATACACAGGCCGATGAAGCCCAGTTCCAGGAGGTAAAGCATCGGTTTTACGTCAGTTCTTCGTCATGTCCCGCGCGCCATTGCGCCCGGTCTCGGCTACGTTACGGGGCGTGCCCCTCAACCCGTTCCCGACCACTTGAGCAGTCGGGACAGATCGCTCTTGATCTTGCCCGGTTCGGCGCCTTTCGGGAACGCCATCATCAGGTTGCCCAGCGGGTCGACCAGATAGACATGGTCACGCAAGCCGGTGCCATCCTGCGTCGGCAGCCACGACGCCAGCGCGACCGGATCGGTCCGCAGACGACGCGTATCCTCGTACGCCGCATCCAGCTTATCGGACACGGGGGCATCGTCCGTCACAAGCCACAGCGTCTCGACTCGCGTGCGCTCATTGCCCTGCAACACGCGGATCTGCCGCATGTAGAAGAGCTTGCTCACGCAATTCTCGTCACACGCGGCGGTGTCCGCCGTGATCATCAGCCACTTGCCCTTGAGCGACGACAACGGCAGCGTCTCGCCCGTCTCGTCGTCGCGCACCATCAGCGCTGGCAACGGTCGTTGCGGCTCGATCAGCTTGCCGTAGGCCGACGTGCCGCCCTGCGGCTTGAACACGTAATACATCAGGTACGCCGCCACCGCGGGCGCCGCACACACGACGAACAGCAACACCAGCATGCGCCGTGCGCGGCGTCGTTGCAGCGGATCGATCGCAGGACTATCGGTGCGGCCCTCTCGCCCTGCGCTTCCGGCACTCACATCTGTACTCATGCTCGCCTCATGCCCGCGTGAAGTTGTCGGTGGCTGTCACCAGCCGGCGTCCGCGTCGATAGGCCAGACGCAGTCCGAGCAGCGCAAGGATCAGCGACATGCCGAACCACTGCGCCATATAGCCATAATTGCGATCCGCTCCGGCCGCCGGCGCAGGCCAGTCGCGCAACAAATGATCGCCCGTGTCGTTCGTCTGCATGACGACGAACGGTTGCAACGGCAGCGACGTCTCGCGCGCGTAATCCGCCACATCGAGATTCTGCCGGATGACCAGCCCCGCGGCCGAGCCACCGTGCCCCAGCTCGAACGCGCGCGACGCGTCGGGCTGTGCAATGCCTTCGATGGTGACATCCCCTGCCGGGGTCGCGTACGGCATGATCGCCACACGATCACGCAGATCGCGCGGCAGCCATCCGCGATTGACGAGCACTACGTGATCCGGCGCCGTCTGCAACGCCATCACCACGTAAAAGCCGGGCAGTTCGTTGCGCGGACGATTGTCCAGATACACCACGCGGTTCTGCAGAAAACGGCCAGTGACACGCACGCGCCGGTTCGCCACATCCCCCAGCGAGTACGTCTGTGCGCCCAGCGCGATCACCGGCGCATGTGCGGCCTGCTCGACCAGCGCCTGACGCGCCAGACGCATCTGCGCGCGCTGATACTGCCACACGCCGAGCGACGCAGTGAGCATCACGCCCAACAGGATCAGCAGCGCCGGTACCGGGCGCATGCCGCGCATGAGAGTTTTCAACACGTACATTCCTTGTCTGGCTGCGCAATCACCGCCGGCGCAATACACTGCATTGCAGCGTGCCAGCGCGGGGTCGTTGCCCGATAATGACGAATTCCCGTCATCGGACAGATCATGCGCATCATCGTTGCCATCGCCTTCGTCCTGATTCTCGGCAGTCTGGCGTCCGCATTGTTTTTCATGATGCGGGACAAGGGCCGCTCGAATCGCACCGTACATTCGCTCATGGTGCGCGTCGGCCTGTCGGTGACGCTGTTCCTGCTCATCCTGTTCGCCAACTGGATGGGCTGGATTCACAGCACGGGCATACGATACTGAGTCCCCTGCCGCTCTCCTGCGGCAAATCGCCGCACCCCATCCCCGCCATCCGTCTTCGATCCTCGCAGGGCTCTCGGCCATCGCGCAGCGCCGTGCCTTCCGCTCAGGTATCGACTATGCGACATAAGGCCGCATTCCGCGTCCCACGCGCCACTTCCGCCCGGAAAGCCCCTACTGCCCTATCGGGTAGCACCAGCCCCTGCAAATGGAAACGCCGCCGGAATCCGGCGGCGTCCCGATCGTCTTGCCGGTGTCGACGTCAGAGCCAGTAGACCACGACGTACAGGCCGAGCCAGACCACGTCGACAAAGTGCCAGTACCACGCGGCGCCTTCGAAACCGAAGTGATGTTCCGGCGTGAAGTGTCCCTTCATCAGGCGAATCAGCATGACGCTGAGCATGATCGCGCCCAGCATCACGTGAAAACCGTGAAAGCCGGTGAGCAGGAAAAACGTCGAGCCGTACACGCCCGAGGTCAGTTTCAGGTTCAGTTCGGTGTAAGCGTGGTGATATTCGTACGCCTGGAAGCCCAGGAAGACGAAGCCCAGCACAACGGTCGCGAACAGCCAGAAAATCGCGGTGGCGCGATGGTTGGCGCGCAGGGCGTGGTGCGAAATCGTGAGCGTGACGCCCGAGGTCAACAGGAGTGCGGTGTTGAGCGTAGGGATCGGCCACGGGCCCATCGTTTCGAAGGCGTCGACGACACCGGCCGGGCCGGTATTCGGCCACACGGCACTGAAGTCAGGCCACAGCAGCTTGTTGTCGAGGTCGCCGAGCCACGGCATTGCCAGCGTGCGCGCGTAGAACAGCGCGCCGAAGAATGCCGCGAAGAACATCACCTCGGAGAAGATGAACCAGCTCATGCCCCAGCGATAGGACGCGTCGATACGCTTGCCGTACAGGCCGCCTTCGGACTCGGTGATCGAGTCGCCGAACCAACTGCGCAGCACCCAGAGCACCCACAGCAGGCCGGCCAGCGCCGTCCACGGTGCCCACGATTGACCGTTGACCCACGCGGCGGCCGAACCGAGCACCACCAGCAGGCCGACACTGCAGCTCACCGGATGGCGCGAGGGGGCCGGCACGAAGTAGTAAGGCGCCGTTTGGTGTTGACCACTCATTCTTATCTCTCCAGGCTTGGTTCTCTTTGTCTATGCCATTCACGTCGCGAGCCGAATGGCGAGCTTCGCCAACAGCACCAGCGCCACGACAAACAGGATGCCCCCGATCAGTCCCGCAATGATCAGATGCACAGGGTTGAGCTGCGCCATGTCGCGGTCGTGATCACGCCCCTTGCGCACACCGAAAAACGACCAGAACACCGCATTGATGGTCTGGACGAATGACAGCTTGCGCTGGGTCGCCTCCTTCAGGTCATCCATTGCCGCCCTTGCCTCCTCCTGTCGCTCCTGCGTTCAACTCGCCGCTTTGCGCGCCCGCGGTGGCGTCTGCGCGCTGATTGGCGTCGTTCTTGCCGAGATCGAAAAAAGTATAGGACAGCGTGATCGTATTCACATCCTTGGGCAGCTTCGTGTCCACCACGAAGACCACCGGGAATTCCTTGGCCTCTCCGGCCTTGAGCGTTTGCTGCGTGAAGCAGAAGCACTCGATCTTCTTGAAGTAGCTTGCCGCCTGCGCCGGGGCGTAACTCGGGATCGCCTGCGCACGCACCTCATGCGGCTGCTGATTCGCCACTTCGTATTCGATGGTCGCGATCTGCCCGGGATGGACCGTCAGACTGCTCTTCGCCGGCTTGAACCGCAACGGCCCCTGCGCGTTGGCATCGAACTCGACGGTGATCGTGCGGCTTTCGTCGACCTGCGAATTGCGGGCCGCGATCTCGGTGGTGCGGTCACCCAACTGGTTGATGCCCACGAGATCGCAGAATGCGCGGTAAAACGGCACCATGGCGTAGCCGAAACCGAACATCACCGCAACCAGCAGCAGCAACTTGCTGAAGGTGCGCACATTGATTCGTCGCAAACCGCCCATATTCGCCTTGATGGCTCCCGTTCGGTGCCGTCTGTTGCTATCTGTTGCTATCCGCTACCGCCGCATCTTCCGAGCGCCCCGCCGCTGTGGCGGGGCGTGCGACTCAGCGATCAGATACCGCCCATCAGCTTGGTCTTGATCATCACACCGACGAAGAAGACCACCACGACCGAGGCCAGAATCAGCCCGGTGCGCAGGTTTCTTGCTCGCTGTTCGCGACTCGCTGCCATGTTCAATGCACCTTCGGCGGCGTCTCGAACGTGTGGAACGGCGCCGGGCTCGGCACGGTCCACTCCAGGCCTTCCGCACCATCCCACGGCTTGGCTTCGGCGGCCGGGCCACCGCGCCACGTCGGCAATGCGACGAAGAACAGGAAGTACACCTGCATCAGGCCGAAACCGAACGCGCCGATCGTCGCGATCTGGTTGAAGTCCGTGAACTGCGCCGGGTAGTCGGCATAGCGACGCGGCATGCCGGCCAGCCCCAGGAAGTGCATCGGGAAGAACGTCACGTTGAACGTGATGAGCGAGCCCCAGAAGTGGAACTTGCCGCGCCACTCGTTGTACATGTGGCCTGTCCACTTCGGCACCCAGTAATAGAACCCTGAGAACAGCGCGAAGAGTGAACCGGCCACTAGCACATAGTGGAAGTGCGCCACCACGTAGTAAGTGCCGTGCATCTGAATGTCGAGCGGGGCCAGCGAGAGGATCAGGCCGGTGAAGCCGCCCATCGTGAACACGAACAGGAAGCCCACGGCGAAGAGCATCGGCGACTCGAACGTGAGCGAGCCCTTCCACATCGTGGCAACCCAGTTGAAGACCTTCACGCCGGTCGGCACCGAGATCAGCATCGTGGCGTACATGAAGAAGAGCTGGCCCGTGACGGGCATGCCCGTCACGAACATGTGGTGCGCCCACACCATGAACGACAGAATCGCGATCGACGCCGTGGCGTACACCATCGAGCTATAACCGAAGAGCGGCTTGCGCGAGAACGCCGGAATCACCTGCGAAACGATCCCGAACGCCGGCAGAATCATGATGTACACCTCCGGGTGTCCGAAGAACCAGAAGATGTGCTGGTACATGACCGGATCGCCGCCGCCCGCCGCATTGAAGAACGACGTGCCGAAGTGACGGTCCGTGAGCAGCATCGTGATCGCGCCGGCGAGCACCGGCATCACGGCGATGAGCAGATAGGCGGTGATCAGCCACGTCCACACGAACATCGGCATCTTCATGAGCGTCATGCCCGGGGCGCGCATGTTCAGAATGGTCACGATGATGTTGATCGCGCCCATGATCGACGACGCACCCAGAATGTGCGCACCGAAGATCGCCAGATCCTGACCGGGGCCCATCTGTACCGACAGCGGCGCGTACATCGTCCAGCCGGCTGCCGTGGCACCGCCCGGCACGAGGAACGACGAGATCAGCAGCAGGCCGCCGACCGGCAGCAGCCAGAAGCTGAAGTTGTTCATCCGCGCGAAAGCCATGTCCGACGCGCCGATCTGCAGCGGGATCATCCAGTTCGCGAATCCCACGAACGCCGGCATGATCGCGCCGAAAATCATCACCAGCCCGTGCATGGTGGTGAGCTGGTTGAAGAACTCCGGACGAATGAACTGCAGGCCCGGCTCGAACAATTCCGCACGGATCATCAACGCCATCACGCCGCCCGAGAGCAGCATGACGAACGAGAAGATCATGTACATCGTGCCGATGTCCTTGTGATTCGTCGCGAACAGCCAGCGACGCCACCCGTGCGGATGGTCGTGCGCGTGATCGTCGTGACCCGCCACGTGATCGTGAGCGATGGAACTCATACCCAATCTCCTTCCTCGAACTGGTCGAACGACACTTAACTGTTCTTCGCTGCGCCAGCGTCGGCAGCCCCTGCGGCATTCGCCGCCTTGTTGCCACGCGCTTCGCGCACCTGCGCCGGTTGAACGATGTCACCGGTCTTGTTGCTCCACGAGTTGCGCTCGAACGTGATGACGGCAGCAAGCTCCACGTCGTTCAGATGCGACCAGTTGGGCATCGCATTCTTGCCGTGCAGCACGATGCTGATATGGTCTGCCACCGGGCCGGTCACGATCTTCCCGCCATCAAGTGCCGGGAATGCGCCGCCGCCCTTGCCGTTCGGCTGGTGGCACACCGCGCAATTCGATGCGTAGACCTTTTGGCCGCGCTCCATCAGTTCCTGCACGGTGTAAGTCTTGTTCGGATCGTCGGCCGACGCAGCCATCTGCTTCTTCTGCGTATCGACCCACTTGTTGTAGTCCTCTTCCGAGACGACCTTCACCACTACCGGCATGTACGCGTGTTCCTTACCGCACAGCTCGGTACAGAAGCCACGGTACTCGCCCACCTTCTCGGCCTTGAACCATGTGTCGCGCACGAAGCCCGGAATGGCGTCCTGCTTGATGCCGAAGGCCGGTACGTAGAACGAGTGAATGACGTCGTTGGCCGTGGTGATCAGACGCACCTTCTTGTTGACCGGCACGACCATCGGGTTGTCGACTTCCTGCAGATACGTATTGCTCTTCGGCGCCTGGCCGTCGATCTGGCTGCGCGGCGTGCTGAGGGTGGAGAGGAACTTGATGCCCTCGCCTTCGCCCTTCAGGTAGTCGTAGCCCCACTTCCACTGATAGCCGGTCACTTTGATCGTGATATCGGCGTTGGTCGTGTCCTTCATCGCCACCACGGTCTTCGTGGCGGGCAGCGCCATCAGAATCACGATGATGAACGGCACGACCGTCCAGATCACCTCGACCGTGGTGCTTTCATGGAAATTCGCGGGTTGATGGCCCTTGGATTTGCGGTGCTTGAAGATGGAGTAGAACATCACACCGAACACGCCGATGAAGATCACCAGACAGATGATCAGCATCATGTTGTGCAGGTTGTGAAGCTCTTCCGCGAGTTTGGTGACCGGCGGCTGGAAGTTGAGTTCGTTGACGGCCGGCCCCCCCGGCATATCCGTGACTGCCGCCAGTGCCGGAGCGCCGGCGAGCAGTGAGGCGCCCGCAAGGAAAGCCGCCAAGGCGTGTTTCGTTTTTTTCATAGCTTCCTTACCCAAAATTACCATCCAAATCCTCCCTGGCGGTCGCCCGAGATCGTCTCCATCTCTCAGGCCTGTTGGGCAAGACAACGGCGCAGCTCGCGCGCAAACGTTTCGCGGCGATGCGGCGCAAGATAGGCACCGACGGTGACCGAGCGGCTACCCGAGCGCAGGACAATGCGCGTACGCGGCGGCTTCTCGATGTCGATGCGCACCCAGCGGGGATTGAACTCGTACTGCGTCAACCTCTGTGCTGAACGTTGCTCGACCACAAGGCTCACGGGCGACAACCGAATGACCTCGTAATCTGTGGCATGCCGGGCATGAATGACGAACGCAACGCCCACCACGAGCAAGTCCAGGCCTGTGAACGGCAAGACCAACCACCCACCGCGCCACGCCGCAATCAAGGCAACACCCAGTGACACGGCGGCCAACGACAGGTAGAACAGGACAAACTGGCGCGGCGATATCGCGCAGTTGCGCTTATGCGTCCATTCCTTCGTCACCGATCCGGCATCGGAAGAGGAGGCTGCGAGCATCGCCGTCACCCGTGGGGCATTTTGGGTCTTTCATGTCCGACGGCCGGGAACTAGTTGCGTCCGGGCCGCGACAAACTGCCGCATTATAGAACGCGCATTCTCGAAGCGACAACATTGATACCGAGTATTTGGCGCGCCATAGCATCCTCCTGAACTCATTGATGCAAAAGGGAAATCCGGTTATTCCCCTAGCTGCAAATCGCAACAGCGCAGCAACTACGGGATACTCCCTATGCGTCGCCGGTTTGACACGTTGCAACACGACGCGACTCGTTGCGGTGTCCTGAATACCCGAAACGCACTCGCTCGTGAACGATGCCCCCCATCGTCAAGCGCCCTTCACTCGAATCATGCGACGCACCCCGCGCGTCATCGCCCTCGCTGCGATGCGGGATTCGTCCGATATCCATCAACACTAGACGTTGTGGCGGATTTCGCATGCGACGTTATGTCGCGCCCGGCGACGGATGGTTGCGAAGCCGACACTGCGAGCCCTCTCGTCCCCCTCAGCGACCTGCGGCGCGCGCGCCGATTCCTCCCATGCTACAAGCGAAACATGTTCCCTACATCGCCATGTCATGCGTGCTACGCGTTGCGTCACTCCCCGCTCGTTCGCCGACGGTCTGAGCGCCTTGCACTCCGTCACCGACTTTGATGCCTTGCGCACCTTGTTGCAGTCGTTGTGCGACTCGCTTCGACATCGCTATTTCAGCTATCGCGGGCACTTCCCGTTACCCGGTGGAAAACTGGTCGCACCGCAACTCGGCAATCTGCCCGACGCATGGCAAGCGCACTACGACGCTCAGCGTTACGCGACCATCGACCCGGTGCTCTCGCGTGCACGCCGACAACTCACGCCCGTCGAATGGATGCCTGCGTTATACGCCTCGCCCGAGGCCCGGCAATTACTTCGCGATCAACGCGCCGCAGGAATGCGCTCGGGCGTCACCTATCCGGTGTTCACTCCTTCCGGCGCATCGGGAACATTGAGTCTCTCTTCACCGCGCAATCCGCCTCGCCATCCTCGCGCGCCCGGCGCCCACGCCTGGATGCAACACGGCGGTGCCGTGCTGGCGATGCACGTGCATGAAGCGGCATGGCGTATCGTGCAACGCGACGCCGCGCGTCACTGCGCCCCCGTGCTGACGCCCCGTGAGCGCGAATGCTTGCATTGGGTCGCACGCGGCAAGACCTCGTGGGAGATCGGACGCATCCTCACCCTCTCCGAGCATGGTGTCGTGTTCCACCTGCGCAGTGTCATGCGCAAGTTCGACGTGTCGAGCCGTCACCGTGCGGCGAAACTCGCCAGCGACTACGGCTTGCTGGACGACTTCGCATCGGCGGGGCCACAGGCTCTCACTTCCGTGCAGCAAGATCAGCGAGTGTCTTGTAACGCGTCAACGTGAAGGTATCGCTGGCGGCATTCACAAACGATCCACCGCCCAATCGGCCCACGGGACGCAACCCCTGCAAATCCACTTGATGGGTGACGGGATCGAGCAATGCGTCGTCCACATGAGCGGCCAATACCGTGCCGAGCACAACCCATCCGCCACCGGGCTCAGCGCTGATCTCGATGATGTCGCGCACCCGGCACTCGTACGCCACCGCGGCCTCGAGAACACGCGGTGGACGCACACGTGACGACGGCACGGGGGTCACGCCGGTGAGATCGAATTCAGACTCTCCCGCAGGCAACGGTGCCGCAGAGAGATTCACGGCGTCGATACACGAGGCGCTCGCCACATTCACGACGAACTCGGGCACCGCTTCGACATTGCGCAACGTGTCCTTCTTTTGCTTCGGCGCAGGCGGCACCACCGGGCAAAACAACACCGTCATCGGTACACAGCACACCCCCATGAAGTACGCATACGGTGCAAGATTCGGGCGCCCCTGCGCGTCCACCGTACTCACCCACGCGATCGGGCGCGGCAGGATCGTACTCATCATGAAGTTGTAGATGCTCGCTTCATCGAGCGTCGCCGGATCCAGTTCCATGTCGCTTCTCGCAGTTGTCGTGTCTGCCTTGTCATCTGCGGACACGCGTTAATTGGCTGACGTCATGCCCGCCAGACGCAGCACATCGTTCGCGCACCCCCACGACAACGTGAAGCCACCGCCCCCGTGACCGTAGTTGTGAAGCAGACGGGGATAGCGCTCGTCGCATGCCACGCGCGGCGCACGTCGCATCGGTCGGAACCCTATGCGAGCTTCGACAACGCGTAACGCAGCCACGCCCTCGCAAAGTTGCGTGCAACGGCGCACGATGTCCTCGATTTGTCGTTCGCCAATGACGGTCGATGTCAGCTCCGGGTCAGCGGTACCACCGAGGACGATGTCGTCGCCGCGTTCCACGATGTACGTCGGTGCGGCCGGATCGGAGTCGTCAATGAAGCAACCACGCACGGCCGCATCGCGCTTGGCCCGCAACACAATGGCGCGTGATAGCGACAACTCGCCGTCACCGAACTGTCGGCTGCCGTAGCCACAACAATTCACGACGTAGTCGGCAGCGTCGAGTAGCGATGACGGATCATCGACACGGCCCTGCTCGAAATGCCCGCCGAGTTCGAAGAACATGTTCATCACATAGCGAAGATAGGTCGCTGTATCCGCCACGGGGACGGCCATGCGATAAGCACACGCGAAACGTGACGGAACGTCGGCCTCCGGCAAACGCTTCAGGCTGTTGGCGCAATCGGCCCACCACGGCATGCCGGCGTCGCGCTGGAAGTATTCGGTGAGCATTCGCATGTGCACGCCTGAAGATGTGTCGGCAGACAATCGACGCATCGCCGTGTATGTCTGACGGGCGCGCTCCAGATAGACAAAGTCGGGGGCTTGATAGAACGGATGCCAGATCGCTGCGGCGAGCGCCGACGTCGTCTGTGCCGGCCCCTCCGCCGCGTGAATGACGACGTCGCATCCGGCCAGTGACATCGTCACCGCCGTCGTCAGGCCGCTGACCCCGGCGCCAAGCACGATGATCCGCGGCCGTGTCACGTCGGCCCCTCGCCGCGGCACTGCTGGCGATCTTCAGGCACGCATCGAGGGGAAACCTCCGCAGCATCTTGCAGGTGGTCCGGCGCCACACTGTCGAAGCTTTGCGGGGCTTTCAACCCCGTTCCCGTGCCAAGCAGCACCACGCGTGCGCCGGGCTGGATGCGGCCCGTCGCAACACATTCGCGTAGCGCGGCGTACCCGGCAGCCGTCGACGGTTCGAACCACAGGCCGAAGCGCTGTGCCAGCGTTTGCGAGGCGGCCAGAATGCTGGCGTCGTCGAGCGAGACACAAGCACCGCGTGTTGCGCGCAACGCATGCAGCGCCGCGAAATGATCGCGCGGGCGGCTGACCGAGAGACTGTCGGCCACCGTCTGCGGACTGACGCGTGTGGGAGACTGAGGCAATGCCGTCGCTTCATCGTCATCGCGCCAATCTCGCGTAATGCTGTTCGAGCTATCCGCCTGCGCCGCCAGCAGACGCGGCACAGCCGACGTGATGCCCAGCGCATAGAGGTCGAGGAATCCTGCCGCGATCCCGGAAAGAATATTGCCGTCTCCCGTCGGCACCACCACCCAATCCGGCACGCTCCAATCGAATGCCTCCGCCATCTCATACGCACACGTTTTCTTGCCTTCGCGCGTAAATGGATTGACGCCCGTGTTGCGACAGCACACGCCGGCATCGTCGGCCATGCGTTCGGCGATCTCGAATGCATCGTCGTAGGTACCGTCAACCTCACAGACCTTCGCGCCATACGCGCGTATTTGGGCAAGTTTGACGAAGGGCGTGCTCGCCGGCACGACAACGGTGGCAGACATCCCCTGCGACGCCGCGATACAGGCCAGCGACGCCCCGGCGTTACCTGTCGACGCCGCCACCGCATGCGTGCAACCTGCCCGCTTCGCAACAGCCAGCACGACTTCGGTGGCGCGATCCTTGAGCGATCCGCTTGGGTTGCGTGCTTCGTCCTTCACCCAGAGATAGACGCCGGCATCATCGCCACAGTCGATCATCGGCGTTCCACCGACGACCAGGCGACTCCCCCAGCGGGCTTCGACGGGGAGGAGCGCGCGGTATCGCCACATCCCTCGACCGCGAAACATGCCCACGATGTCGGCGGCCGACGGTGAATCCGCAGCGGCCTTGCGTTGGATGCGCAGATTCTGTCCACACACGTGGCAGCGATAACGAATCTCCCCCCAGGACTGCGGCGTCGCGCATCTCACGCACGTATAGCGATACGAGAAACATGACGTCACGCGAGGCACCCCGGATTCAGCAAATGCGCCATCACGGCGTTCTGCGCGTGGAGTCGATTCCCGGCTTGCTGAAAGACCCATGACGACGAACCATCGATAACGTCGTCCGTCACCTCTTGCCCCCGGTCTGCGGGCAGGCAATGCAGATAGCCGGCCTCCGGCGCTGCCAGTCGCATCACATCGGCGTCGACGCGCCAGTCTTGATGCCGCTCGAACGTATCGCGCATGGCCGACTCGTCAACCGCATCGCCGTGGCGCTCAGGCAAATGCGCGAGACTGCACCACGATTTGGCATAGACGGCGTGCGCACCGGTCACGCCATCACGCAGGTCGTGGGTCACACGGATGCGCGCGCCCGTCTGCTCGGCGAACTGCGTAGCGGCCTGCATCACTTGCGGATCAAGACCGAACGGCACCGGATGCGCAAGCGTCACGTCCATGCCCGTCTTCACCGCGGCGAGCAAGAGACTCTGCGGCACTGCCACCGGCTTATGCCAGCTTCCGGAATAGGCCCAACTAATGCAAAGCCGCCGTCCGGTGAGTCCTCCCAACTGTTCGCGCATTGTCATCACATCCGCGAGCGCCTGACACGGATGGAAGCGATCGCACTCCATGTTGATGATCGGTACGCGACTCCACTGCGCAAAGGCTTCGAGGTGACGATGGGCCCCGCCATAAACCCAACCCGCGGGCGCGCCGTACATGCGAATGGCAATCGCATCGCCATAAGACGAGAGCACCCGTGCTACATCGGCGACGCGCTCCGTCGAATAGGGAATCTCGGCTTCGGGCAGCGCGGGAGTATAGATGCCGTGCTGAGGATCGAGAACGATGGCATGGCCGCCCATTCGCGACAAACCCGTCTGAAAACTGCTGCGTGTGCGTAGTGAGGCGTTATAGAAGAGAAAGTAAATCGTGCGGCCACGCAGCGCGCCTTCCGTGTGCTGCGGATATCGCCGCTTGAATGTAAGTGCCGCGCTGAGCAATGCGCGATAGTCCGCCGCACTCATGGTCAGATCGGGGGCTAGCCAGTTGCAAGTCACACATCTCTCCTGATCGAAAATCAGCGATGCTCCGAAGACAGCACTGCGCCGTCTGCTGGATTTGACGTCAGCGGCCGGGCGGCCTTACCGCAATGCTCGCCACCCTCACTGCTTCATCATCAAGGCGGACGCCATCGGCTCGCAAGCTGTGCAAAGCGCTCTGCACACGACATGCCCAACCGTTCGAACAGACGACGGGGCACCAACGCGGCCTCCATCATCTGCACGCCGACTTCGAGCGGATCGATGCTCTCGTGGATGACGAGATCGGCTTCAGCGGCATCGAGTCCTATCGAACACAAGTGCTCCCGCCAAGCCGGCACCTCAGGGGCGAGAAATGCCGTCATCAGGTCAGGCAGGAGGCTGTCGAGAAACGTGCGTTCATCAGGTGCCAGCGACGGCACCCACTCACCGGCAAAGCGGACAAACGCCGCTTGATGACGCATCTCGTCCGCCGCATGGTCGGCCAGCAGTCCGCGCACGGGTGGATAAATGTCGTCGCAAGCCGCCGCCCGACGCAGCGTGCCTGTGATGAGCGTCTCGGTCACGGATGCCGCTGCCACGATCGCCATGCCGCGATGCGTCGCCGGCACGGCGGCGCACAGCGCCAATACACGCACAACGCTCAACGATTCCCGTTGCCGCAGCTCATATCCCGTATGCGTCAGCAGATGCCCACGAAAGCGTTCCATCATCCACGTGTGAAAGCCTTCGTCCGTATAAATCGCCAGCAAATCGTCACGGCTGACCGACGTAATACTCGGGATATCGAGCATCTGCTCGATGGCCCGATTGACGATATTCAACTCAACGCGCTCCGTCTTGTTCAGATAGTCCGCCAACCGCAGTGCGCTCAACTGCTGCCGGGCCACCTGCCCTCGCTCGCAGACCAGGGGATGCATGGCATATGGCATCAGCGCCACGTTGAAGAACAACTGATCCGGCTGCAAGGGCGGGAACGGCGCTTCCGTGGCACAACGAGTGACGGCCGCAACGTCTCGCCATGGCCGTTGCTCGTGGCCGCGTGCATCATCACTGCCGCGCGGGCGCATCCCGGCGGCCGACGGATCGAGATCAGACATGGGGCGACGCGGCCGTGACAGGCACCAGATGATGGGCCGCCAGCGATACCAGACTGGCTCGTTCCGGCCCGAGTCCGATCCCGGCCAAAGGTGCGCCAATGTGCCGCTCGACGAAATCGACGAAGCCATGCATTGCGGCATCGAGCGTGCCTTCGCGCCCCAGCGTGAGTGACCGCTCATTCAGTCCGGGATAGATCAGCACGTCCGGCATGGCGTCGCTGGACAGCACGTCTCGATGCACTCGCATCGGCACGCCCTGGTAGGCCGAATGAAAATAGTGCGCTAGGCAGTCAACCTTATTGAGATATACACAGTCGACCGCGTGTGCTTTGACGACCTCTCTCAACTGCGCGAGATCGAGCATACCGATGCGACGCGGCCGCCCCGTGCCCGTACCATACTCACCGGTGAGCATTCGAAGTGCCGTGCCGACATCGAACGGATCGTTGGAGCGCAGTAGCTCGTCCGGGGAATAGCGCACCTGCTCTTCCGCTGCGCCAACGCGGGATTGCGACGCGTCGTGACAATACTGCGCTGAACGCTCGCCGCCTAGTTCGGAAGGAAACGGGCCACGACCGACGCGCGACATGATGGCCTTCGCCACGCCGATCGTTCGACGGTGATACTTCGGTGAAAGATCACCCCCCACATACGCGTAAGCCGGCACGGTGTGGCTCGACGTGACGTACGGCTGGCTGCCGTCAACGACATCGAGCAGTACCGATTGCGCCCCCTCGAACAGCACGTTGGCTCCGCCTCTCACGCGATCCGTGAGCCATCCGCGATCCGATTCGATGTACCCGCGCAGCGTCTCGATGACTTTCGGCAGGCTCAGCAGCAGGTCCGACATCTCAGCGATCCACGGTGACGTTCCCCCTTCCGCATTGATCATTCGAGTGAACACGTCTCGCATCGAAGCGACGGTATCCGCTTCGTTCCTGAGCAGATCGCCCAGCATCAGGTTGACGCGTGTGTCATTGCGCACACGCAAAGCCCGGTCCGCGTAGCACGGCCCGATGCCGTTGCCAGTCGTGCCGATCGTGCCGCTACCGCGTCGATCCATCGCGATATGGTGTGGCTGCACGAGCGCCGCGCGGGCGCTGATGCGCAGCCGGCCTTCGAGGGAAATGCCCATCTCGCGCAGTTGCTCGATCTCGTCAGCTAGCTTCCACGGGTTGATGGCGCACCCCGACCCGATGTAGAGCGCTGCATGCGGATGAAATACGCCTGATGGCAATTGCTTGAGCGCAATACGTCCGAAGGGCGTGTCGATGGTATGCCCGGCGTTGGCACCGCCATTGAAGCGGGCGATCACGTCGTACCCCGGTGCGAGGGTGTCGATGATCTTCGCCTTGCCTTCGTCGCCGTATTGCAGGCCGACGAGAACATCGGCGAAGCCTTCGGCAGGCTGCGAGGCGAGGTGGGCGGCGGAGTGAAGCGAGGGGCTGGAGGATACAGAGGTCATGCGCGTTGCATATCGTAAAAAAATCGGGGAACAGGAGCCTGCTGCGCGGCCAGTTGCTCGTAGACCCAGCGCCCGACGGCAATGTCGAGAATGCCGAGGCCGAATGGAGAGAACACGATTGGACGGTCGCGCGCGGGTAGTTCGCCACCACAGAGCAAATGCGGCAGCGATGTCGTGACGAAGCGACGGTGACCGGTCTCGACTTCCGTGAGATGAAGCGATGTCATCGCACGCAGGCAGTGATCGATGTCGTCGACAACGTTGTATGACTCGAGAACGATCGCGGGCGCGAGGTCGCGCAGCGAGAGATGCAGCACGATCGGGCAATGCGAAAACCAATCGGGGTTATCGAGATAAGGTGAAGACGCCGTCGTCGTGAACACGATGACGTCGGACTCGCGGATGGTGTTTTCGAGCGACACCTCCGTGCGCGCGTCGTAACCGAGATGACTCCCGATTCGGCTCGCGAGCGACACGGCGTAATCGTTGTGCAGGTCATGCACCGTTACCTCACCGATCGGGAGCGCCGCGAGCGGTAAGCACTCAGCCACATGACGCGCAATAACGCCCGCGCCGATGAACGCCACGCGCAAGCGTCTCGCGGGTGTCTCTTTCGTAGCAAGCGCGCCGCTCGCGAGACAGCGCAACGCGCTGATCGCACTCGCTGCCGTGCGCGCCGCGCTGATAATGCTCGCCTCCATGCACGCCATCGGATAGCCGGTCATGGCGTCGTTCAGGATGAGGACGGCGGAAGCGCGCGGCATGCCACGCTCGATGTTCTCAGGAAAGCTCGATATCCATTTGATGCCGGTGGCACCTGCCTCGCCCTCGCGGTCACGAATGTGGGCGGGCAACGCGATGATGCGATTGCGTTGCTCATCAGGGAAACGGAGAAACTGACTTTCGGGATTCACCGTGTGTCCGGCGTCGTGGGCCCGATAGGCCGCCTCGACCGTATCGAGGACGGCCGACTTCCCCGCCCCGATAGCGGCGCTAATCTGCTCGCCGGTAAACACGCGAAACTGCGGTAACGGTAGTGCGTTCATGACAATGAAGGGCTCACGGTGTCGACGGTGTGGGATGCTCCGCGAAGCACGCCGGACAGATCGTCAGCGCACGCAGCGGCCCAGTCGGGGTCATAGAGGGTGTCCAGGTATTTGTCGCCCATATCGGGTGCGATGGCGACGACCGTGTCGTTGGCAGCAATGTCTTCCGCCGACATCTGCACGGCCCGCAGCACGCTGCCCGTAGACCCGCCGACAAGCAAGCCGCGCTCGGCCAACCTGTGGCACATGCGAAGGGTTTCGGATTCGGGCACGTAGACGATGACGTCGGGCGGTTCAGCGTGCGGCGGTTCACACAGCGGCGGACGGCAACTCGTCCCCAAGCCGGGAATGCGGCGTGGTCCCGACGGACCGCCAAACGTGACGGAGCCCACAGCATCGACCGCGATCACGCGAGTCGTCAGACGATGCGCTCGCACGTAGCGCAGGCATCCCATCAACGTGCCGGTTGTGCCAGCGCCGATGAACAGATGATCGACATCGGGATGCGCCGCGAAGATTTCGGGTGCCGTCCATCGGTAGTGCGCCCGCCAATTGCTGGGATTGGCATATTGATTGACCCACACCCATCGCGCGTCACGCGCCACCTGCTCCCGAATCCATGCGATGCGTGTGCCGAGATAGCCGCCCTGCGCGTCGCGACGCTCAACCCGCACGACACGGGCGCCCGCCGCCTGCATCGCGCGGATGGCGTGACGTGAGGTGTTGGGATCGGTCACGCAAGTGAATCGGTAGCCGCGATTCGCACACACCATCGCCAACGCCACGCCGAGATTTCCGGACGACGATTCCACGATCTGTGCGTTCGCCTGAATGCGCCCCGTTGCTTCCAGGTCTTCGATCAGTTGGAGCGCGGTCTTGAGCTTGATGGAGCCGGCCGGATTCAGTCCTTCGAGTTTGAGGTGAATCGTGGCGGGACACAGGCCGTCAACTGTCGCGAAGACAGGCGCCGTCGGCTGCAGGAATGCACCGCCAACGCGCAACGACAAGTCGTCACTCGCTTCGGGCCCGACCTGCGGCGGCAATGCCAACGTTTCGTGCTGATACCCCACCACCCACCTCCCGAAGTTCCGCCCAAAGGCGTCGCAATGGCGTGGCGAAGCGAAGTGAGTGCGAACCGCAACGTCCTTCGCTCATGCACGCCGTGAAGCGTCATTTAAGCGAACCGGACGAGCGCGGAACACCTGCATAGTCGTGTAGGACGCAGGATGCGGCGAGGTATTTGGGAAGCGGCTAACAGCGCCGTGTGAGACCCGCGAGGAGAGAATCGAGGGGCAGCGGGATGCCGAAGGTGAAATCGGCGAACGCGTCCGCAAGTGCCGGAACGCGTTCGCGTCTGACGCTCAGCGAGGCCGGCCGCCGCGCCCGATGTCCTGAAGACGAACGACGGCATTGCCCGCCGCATCGGTCTTTTCCGGAATTTTCCAGGCGTGGCCGTAGACGAGTTCGAATGTCAGCGCAATCGTGCCGTCCTCGCCGCGCTGGCGCTCCAGCGCCGCGCGCACGGCGGCATGACGCGCCCGCCCCGTGAGCCCGCTGCGACGCTCCGGCCGCGGATTCACGCCAAGCAGACGCACGTCGCGCAACAACGTATCCGGCGATTCGAACGTGAGCGTGAGACGCTCCATGTCCGTAACCGGCGTATCGAAGCCACTCGCCACCATCATGTCGCCCAAGTCGTGCATGTCTGTCGGTTCGAGCACATGCGGCACGTCGTCGACTTCCGCCCAGGCCGCACGCAGTTCACGCAACGTGTCGGGACCATAGGCCGAAAACATCAGCAACCCATCCGTGCTCAGCACGCGATGCCACTCGGGAATGACGCGATGCGGCTCGCGATACCAATGAAGCGCGAGATTCGACCACACCAGATCGAACGTGCGCGGGGCGAACGGAAGTGCCGAGAAGTCGGCCTGCACTACGCCGTAAGGCGGCGCGCTACGCAGCAGCCGACGCCACCCGGTCGTTGCCCCGGCAGCGGCGGCCGCTTTGGCCATGCCGAACGAGGCGTCGAGTCCTACGCGATAGGCTTCGGGGTAACGCTCGCCGAAAGTGAGCAGGTCGCCCCCCGTGCCGCATCCGACGTCCAGCACGCGCTTGGGTTTGAGCTTGATGTAATCGAGCCGGCTCGCGAGTCGTGACGCCACCTCCCGCATCAGGAAGTCGGCCTCGTGCCAATTCTGCGCGCGACGATCGAACGCGGTGCGCAAAAAGCGGGCGGAAAACGCTGAGGACGGGTTTTGGGGATCGGCGGAAGGCTTCATGGGACAGGCGAAAAGGCGAGTCGGCAGTATACTCGTTGCTGTCCGAACGCATCGGGCACCGCTCGCGCAGCCCGGCCCTATGCGGCCGCCGGCCACCAGGCGTCGCTCGACGGCGCCGGCCGCTCGGCCCGCCAAGTCACTTCGTTCCTGCTATCGCCTTGCCCATCCTTCGCGCCACTCTCCCCACGCTAGCCAAACTTGCTGGCGGCCTGCTGCGCATGGCATTGCCGGATCACTGCGCGATCTGCCATCGACGCGCCGCCCGACAGATCTGTGCCGACTGTGCGCACGCGTTCGATGTTGCCCGGTCCGATGCCCCGTTGCGCTGCCGCCAGTGCGCCGCCGCCTTGCCATCGCTGGCGATATCCACGGAAGACACCCCGACGCTTGACGTCAAAGGTGCGACAATTTGCCGCACCTCGTCGCCCGTGGTCTGCGGACAATGCCTGCGACACCGGCCCGCATTCGACGCAACGTTGACGCTCGCAGACTACGTGGCACCACTCGATATGCTGATGATTCGTCTGAAATACCATGGCGCCCTGCCGTTCGCTCGTGAATTCGGCGAACGCCTCGGTGACGCCCTGAAAGCTTGTGGCGACGTCACACCGCTGCTGGTGCCCGTGCCACTGGCCCCGTCACGACTGGCGTCGCGGGGCTTCAATCAGGCTTGGGAACTCGCACGGGTGGCGTCTCGTCGAGCGCATCTGCCAGCATGCGTCGACGCGCTGAGGCGCGAACGAACGACTGCCGCACAGCGGCGACTGTCCCGTGAAGAACGCAGACGCAATTTGCGCGGCGCCTTCGTCGCGAGCGACCGTGTTCGCGGACGCCGCATTGTGTTGATCGACGACGTCATGACCACTGGCGCGACCTGCGACGCCGCCGCGGCCGCGCTCAAGCGCGCCGGTGCAACGCATGTGCTTGCGGCTGTCGTGTTGCGTACGCCGTCCACCCTATAACTCAGCCCCCCCGACACTCATGTTCAACGTCGTTCTCGTCTCGCCCGAAATTCCGCCGAACACCGGCAACGTGATTCGCCTGTGCGCCAACACGGGTGCCCGTCTGCATCTGATCGAACCCCTCGGTTTTCCGCTCGATGACGCACGTATGCGCCGCGCCGGGCTCGACTATCACGAGTACGCAGAGATGAAGGTTCATCAGGACTGGGACGCGTTTCTGGCCACCGAGACGCCGGATCCCGCGCGCATGTTCGCCCTGACCACGCGTGGGTCACGCCCCTTTGGCGAGTTGTCGTTCGCGCCGGGCGACTGGTTCATCTTCGGCTCGGAAACCCGCGGACTCGCCCCGGAACTGCTCGACACGTTTGCCACCACGCAACGCGTGCGCCTGCCGATGCGTCCCGGCAACCGCAGCCTCAATCTGTCGAATACGGTCGCCGTGGTGGTCTTCGAAGCGTGGCGTCAGCAGGGTTACGCCGACGGGTCCTGACTGGCGAGTTCCGCCTGATAGCGGGCCAGCATTGGCGCATCGAAACAGACGAACTCCACCTGCTCGATGGTCGGGAAGTGAGGTAGCGCATTGCGCACGGTGAATACGGCCAATGGCACGGCCAGTTCGGGCGGATAGCCGTAAATGCCACAGCTGATCGCCGGGAATGCGACGCTCCGGCAATCGTGCGCCGACGCCAGGCGCAGGCTCTCGCGGTAGCAACTCGCGAGCAGTGCGGGTTCTTCGTCAGCGCCACCATTCCAGACCGGGCCGACCGTGTGAATGACGAACTTCGCCTTGAGACGAAATCCCGGCGTGAGCTTCGCCTGTCCGGTCGGACAGCCGTGGAGTTTGCGACAGGCGTCGACGAGTTCGGGACCCGCCGCGCGATGGATCGCCCCATCAACGCCGCCACCGCCAAGCAGCGATTCGTTCGCCGCATTCACGATGGCATCGACTGGGGACTGCGTGATATCGCCTTGCAAGGCGTATAAGCGGGCAACTTGCGACATGGGTTCGAACTCCCCTGTAAGCCCCCGCTAGTCGGCGTCGTCTTCGCGTTCGGCGCGGGCATCGCGCCGCAGCAGGGCTTCCACCGCTGCGCGAGCAGGCAAACCATCGAACAAGGTGGCACAGACGGCGTCGGTGATCGGCATTTCAACGCCATGTCCATGCGCCAGGTCACGCACGGCACGCGCACATCGTACGCCTTCGGCGACATGTCCCAACGACGCGAGCACGTCGTCAAGCGACTTGCCCGTCGCCAGTTGCAAACCGACCGTGCGGTTACGCGACAAATCGCCGGTCGCCGTGAGGATCAGATCGCCCATGCCCGTCAGCCCCATGAACGTCTCGGGCTTGCCGCCCAACGCCACGCCCAGGCGGGTCATTTCGGCGAGACCGCGCGTCACCAGCGCAGCGCGAGCGTTCAGACCAAGACCCAATCCGTCGCTGACACCCGTGGCGATCGCCAGTACGTTCTTCACGGCGCCCCCGACTTCGACACCGACGAGGTCGTCACTCGAATAGATGCGCAGCGCGCCGAAGTGGCAGGCGGCAATTGTCAGCTCGCACAGCGACGGTGCCGCGCTGGCGATGGTCAGCGCTGCCGGCAGCCCTTGCGCGACCTCGCGCGCAAAGCTCGGCCCAGAGAGCGAACCACCCGCAACCTGCGGAAACACCTCGGCAACGATCTGATGCGGCAGCAGCCCTGTGTCGGCCTCGAACCCCTTGCAAAGCCAGATCAGGTTCTGCGGCGGATGCGCCGTGAGCGCCATATGGCCAGCCAACGCGCGCAAGCCCGCGACCGGCACGGCAGCTACGCACAATGCGTGCTCGCCCGTGCCATGCGCCAGCGCCGTCGCGAAATCGGCTTCGAATCGCAATCGGGGAGACAGCGTGGAACCGGGGAGATAGGCGGAATTCTCGTGGGAGTCGGCCAGTTGCTTCACGAGCGCAGCGTCGCGCGCCCACAGGACAACGTCATGGCGTGCTGCCATGTGACTCGCCATCGCGGTGCCCCAGGCACCTGCACCGAATACGGCAATCTTCATGAAGGGGGCCTCGACGCGAAGACCGGCACGGGGCGGGCCGTCGCGTCGATGAAGCGCAAGCGCTTAGTGAGTCTGAGCGGACGAGCCGTCGGGCATCACGATGCCCGGGGCCGGCGTCTCGCCGTTGGCCGCTTGTTGCTCGGCCAGTTGTGCCAGGCGTTGCTCGTACAGCGCCTGGAAGTTCACTTCGGCCAGGTGGATCGGCTGGAAGCCGGCACGGCTGATGGCGTCGGCCACGTTGGCGCGCAGGTACGGGTAGACGATCGTCGGGCAGGCGATGCCGATGAGCGGGTCGAGCTGTTCGACCGGCACATTGCGGATCTCGAAAATACCGGCTTGCTTGCCTTCGACCAGGAACGCAACCTTGTCCTTGATCTTGGCCGTCACGGTAGCGATCACGGCGACTTCGAAGATTTCCTCGGCCAGGCGCTCTGCGGCGACGTCCAGTTGCACTTCAACAGTCGGCATCTCCTGTTCGAGGAAGATCGCGGGCGAATTCGGCTGCTCGAGCGACAGATCTTTCAGGTATGCGCGCTGGATGCTGAAAAACGGCTGATTCTGGTCGGACATTTCGTTTCCTTGGTATAAGACAGCCGCGCAGACACGCGGCTGGGCGCACTATTTTCAGGGGGTATCAGGCCGCTTGCAAGAGCGGCAGAAGGCCACCGGCACGATCGAGTGCCGACAGATCGTCGTAACCGCCGATGTGGCGCTCGTCGATGTAGATTTGCGGCACCGTACGGCGGCCCGTGCGCGTCATCATTTCCTCACGGCGGGCAGGTTCCTTGTCGATCAGAACCTTCTCGATTTCCTGAACGCCGCGCTGGCGCAGCAGGCGTTCCGCCATCTGGCAATACGGGCACACTTGCGTGCTGTACATCACGATCTTCGGCATGACTTGCAACTCCTCGATTACTTGACGACCGGCAGGCCGGCTTGCTGCCAGGCAGCAATGCCGCCCTGGAGGCTGAACGCCTCAGCATAGCCAAGATTGCGCAGCAGCGTTTGAGCGCGCGCCGAGCGCTGACCGCTCTTGCACACGATCAGTACCGGTGCTGCCTTGTTTTTGATGACTTGAGCGATTTTTTGCTCTACGTCGTCGAGCGGCACGTTTCGCGCGGACGGCAGGTGGCCGTCGGCGAACTCCTCTCCCGAACGCACGTCGAGCACCACAGCGCCCTTACGATTGATAAGCTGGGTCGCTTCGAGGGTCGACAGTCCGCGACCGCCGCGCTTGAAGACCGGCCAGGCCAGCATGCCGCCCGAAACGAGGGCAATCGCGATCAGCGCGAGGTTGGTGTAATCGGAAAAGAACTTCACAAACCACCTGAAAAAGATCAAAAGAATCCGATCATTATAAAATAATCCGTGATTGCGCCGACGGGTCGCGTTGCCAATCGCTGCGCCGGACGTCGGTAGCCACTTTTCTGCTATCCCGAATGTCCCTGAATTGTTGCCTCAAATCCCTTGCCGGGGCTTGTCGCACAAGGCGCTGCGAATCGCCCGCGTTTCACCGGCTGCCCCCGCTTTCCAACTCTGACTGAAGTTTGCTCATGTACAAGCTCGTTCTCATCCGCCACGGCGAATCGACGTGGAACAAGGAAAATCGCTTCACCGGCTGGGTCGACGTCGACCTGACCGAAAAGGGTGTGGCTGAAGCCAGCCAAGCGGGCAATCTGCTCGCCGAAGCCGGTTTCAAGTTCGATCTCGCCTACACGTCGGTGCTCAAGCGCGCGATCCGCACCCTGTGGCACGTGCAGGACGCCATGGACCAGATGTGGATTCCCGTGGTGCACAGCTGGCGTCTGAACGAACGTCACTACGGTGCACTCGCCGGCTTGAACAAGGCTGAAACGGCAGCCAAGTACGGTGACGATCAGGTGCACGTCTGGCGTCGCAGCTACGACACGCCGCCGCCGCCGCTGGCCGCAGACGACGAGCGCAGCTCGTACAACGACCCGCGTTACGCCAAGCTCAAGCGCGAAGAGATTCCGCTCACGGAGTGCCTGAAGGACACCGTGGCGCGCGTGCTGCCGCTGTGGAACGAGTCCATCGGCCCGGCCGTGCGTGCCGGCAAGCAGGTGCTCGTCGCCGCTCACGGTAATTCGCTGCGTGCGCTCATCAAGCATCTCGACAACATCTCGGACGACGACATCGCCGGCCTAAACATCCCGAACGGCACGCCGCTCGTGTATGAACTGGACGCCGACCTCAAGCCGATCCGTCACTACTATCTGGGCGATCAGGACAAGATCGCCGGTGCGCTGGCCGCCGTGGCAGCGCAGGGCAAGTCGAAGTAATCGCCGACTTTCGCCCCGAGCGCACCGCCCACGCGGTGCGCTTCCCTCCCTTCCCGCCTCGACCGTAATACGCCGTAACACGATTTCAACGGCTTTCGCGGCCCCCCGTTTTCGGTGTCTCATCGCCTGCCAATGCGCGTTCCGCCTGCAAAAGCTACGCGCTATCAGACGACGTCCGGCCAAAATCCCGTCACAACCGCACGTTGAACGGAACTTTTTGTAGAACCACTCGGGAAAAGTCCCTGTCGAATGGGCAATGTCCGCCCCGCGGGCAAACGGTTATACTTCGCCAAAGTGCGCGCGCCCATTGGCGGGCGCCCCGAAAAATCCGGAATTTCCACGCCTATATGCGCCAAACCCTCAAACACATCGGCCTGATCGTGCTGGGCCTCGCGACCGGTGCGGCTGCCACCCTCGCGTTCTCGCAGGCTTCCGCACAAAGCGCTACCACGCCATTGCCGCTCGAGCAGCTTCGTCTGCTGGCCGAAGTGTTCGGTCAGATCAAGCGCGAATACGTGCAGCCGGTCGACGACAAGAAGCTGCTGACCGCGGCGATCAAGGGCATGGTGTCGAGCCTCGATCCGCACTCGTCGTATCTCGACAAGGAAGAGTACAAAGAGCTGCAAGAGCAGACGCGCGGCCGCTTCGCCGGTCTCGGCATCGAGATTTCGCAGGAAGACGGTCTCGTGAAGGTGATCTCGCCGATCGAAGACAGCCCGGCCTTCAAGGCAGGTCTGAAGCCCGGCGACCTGATCACCCGCATCGACGACAAGCCGGTGCGTGGCATGACCCTCGACCAGGCGGTGAAGCGCATGCGAGGCGCCCCGGGCAGCAAGGTCACGCTGACGATCTTCCGCAAGGCGGACGAGCGCACCTTCCCGGTGTCGATCGTACGTGCGGAAATTCGTGTGCAGAGCGTCAAGGGCAAGCTGCTCGAGCCGGGTATCGGTTACGTGCGTATCACCAGCTTCCAGGAACGCACCGTGCCGGATCTGGCCAAGAAGCTGCAGGAACTGGCCAAGGATCAACCGCTCAAGGGCCTGGTGCTCGATCTGCGTAACAACGGCGGCGGCATTCTCCAGTCCGCAGTTGGCGTGTCCGCGGCCTTCCTGAAGGAAGGTGCCACGGTCGTGACGACCAACGGTCAGATCGAAGACGCCAAGCAGAAGTACACGGCAACGTTCGACAACTACCGTCTGTCGGCCAGCCCGGAAGATCCGCTCAAGGGTGAAGCCGCGTTCTGGAAGACGGTGCCGATGGTGGTGCTGGTGAACGCCTACTCGGCGTCGGCCTCGGAAATCGTGGCCGGTGCGCTGCAAGATTCGAAGCGCGCGCTGATCATGGGCAAGACGACCTTCGGCAAGGGCTCGGTGCAGACCGTGCGTCAACTGTCGCCGGACACCGCGCTGCGTCTGACCACGGCGTACTACTACACGCCGAGCGGCCGCTCGATCCAGTCCATCGGTATCAAGCCGGACGTGCCGGTCGATCAGAATCCGAAGGGCGATCCGGACGATGTGCTGGTGACGCGCGAAATCGATTACCAAAACCATCTGCACAACACGCAAACGCCTGACGAGCAGAAGGAAATCGACGCCCGCGAAGCCCGCCGCCTGGAAGAACTCCGCCGCCTCGAGGAAGAGAACGCAAAGAAGACGCCGGAAGAGCGCAAGAAGGAACGTGAGGAACGCCTGCCGGATCTGGGCAGCGCCGACGACTTCATGCTCCAGCAGGCCATCCATCAGCTCAAGGGCGAGCCGGTCCAGCGCACGAAGTCGCGTCTGGAAGCCAACGCTGGCCCGATGCCGAAGGACGCTGCGAAGGCCGCAGCACCCGCCGCTGGTGCCAAGACGGATCCGAAGACCGATACCGTCGCACCGGCCAAACCGGCGGACAAAAAGTAAGCATCCGCTTTACACTACAAACCGTGCCCGCGAAAGCCGGCACGGTTTTTTTATTCCTATCCGTTTTGCGATGAACGACGACCAGTTGCTGCGTTACTCCCGCCACATCCTGCTCGACGAACTCGGCATCGAGGGTCAGGAGCGCCTGCTCGCGGCCCATGCCGTGATCGTGGGGGCCGGCGGTCTCGGCTCGCCCGCAGCGCTCTATCTGGCCGCGTCGGGCGTCGGACGCATCACGCTGATCGACGACGATGTCGTCGACCTCACCAACCTGCAACGCCAGATCCTTCACGACACGCAGAGCGTGGGACAGCCCAAGGTGATCTCGGGACGCGATCGTATCGCGCAGATCAATCCGGACGTGGTCGTCGACGTCATCAACGAGCGCGTGGACGAAGCGCGACTCACGGCACTGGCGCGGGGCGCCACCGTGGTGCTCGACGGCTCGGATAACTTCGCCACGCGCCACGCGGTCAATCGCGCCTGCGTCGCGGCGGGCGTGCCGCTGGTGTCCGGCGCGGCCCTGCGTTTCGACGGGCAGATCAGCGTCTTCGATGTACGCAACGACGCGTCGCCCTGCTATGAGTGCATCTTCCCCGCGGACGAACCCTTCCCTGAACAGGCTTGCGCCACGATGGGGGTGCTCGCTCCGCTCGTAGGTATCATCGGCAGCATGCAGGCAGCCGAAGCCATCAAGCTCATCACCGGGGTGGGAACGCCGCTGGTTGGCCGTCTACAGATGCTCGACGGACGCAAGATGAGCTGGCACACCATGCACTGCGCCCGCAATCCCGAATGCAAGGTCTGCGGACAGCGCCACTGAATGCCGCCAACGGAACAGCCATGAAAAAAGCGGGCGCCCGTTATCGGAGCGCCCGCTTTTTCATCTAAGGGACGTGCGACGTACCGTGTCAGTCCGTCACGCCACTGCCAGACGCGCCAACGCCGCCTGCATCTCTTCCGGCTCGGTTGCCGCGAGCAAGTCCTGTACAGGTCGCTCGAGATCCGGCAGATGCGCCCGTAGTATCTCCTGCTTGACCTGCAGCAATTGGCTCGGATGCATCGAAAACTCGCGCAGCCCCATGCCCAGCAGCAGACGCGTCGCCGTCGGATCCCCCGCCATTTCACCGCACACCGCCACCGGCACGCCGAACGCATGCGCCTCGCGGATCGTCATCGCGATCAGACGCAGTACCGCCGGATGCAGCGGGTCGTACAGATGCGCGACGGCATTGTCCGCGCGATCGATCGCCAGCGTGTACTGAATCAGATCGTTCGTGCCGATGGACAGGAAATCGAGCCGCTTCAGGAACATCGAGACCGTAAGCGCCGCAGCCGGCACCTCGATCATCGCCCCGAGCTTGACGCCCGGATCGTAGAGCAGGCCCGCCGCGTCGAGTTGCGCCTTCGCTTCGCGCACAAGTTCGAGCGTCTGATCGATTTCCTGCGCATGCGCGAGCATGGGGAACAGGATCTGCACCTTGCCGAACGCCGACGCGCGCAAAATCGCCCGCAATTGCGTCAGGAACATGCGCGGCTCCGACAGGCTCCAGCGAATGGCCCGCAGTCCCAGCGCAGGGTTCGGTGCCGTCTCGTACGACTCGTGGCTGTCGAGCGGTTTGTCCGCGCCGACGTCGATGGTCCGGATCGTGAGCGGCAGCCCCTTCATCGCCTCAACCGCGCGCTTGTACGCCTCGAACTGCGCCTCTTCCGCCGGTGCCTCCTTCTCGTTCATGAAAAGGAATTCCGTGCGGAACAACCCCACGCCGACGGCGCCAGCGGCCACCGCGGCCTTGGCATCTTCCGGCAACTCGATGTTGGCGAACAAATCGATGGGCGTGCCGTCGATGGTCTGCGCGGGCGAGTGCTTCAGACGCTGCAGGCGGCGATCCTCCAGCGCACGCTCGCTTTGACGGTAGCTGTACTCCTCCAGCACGATCGGCGCCGGATCGACGATGACGATGCCGCTGTCGCCGTCGATGATGATGACGTCGTCCTGCTTGATGAGCAGACTGGCCTGCGCAACACCGACTGCCGCGGGAATGCCGAGGCTACGGGCGACGATCGCCGTATGCGATGTCTTGCCCCCCAGATCCGTCACGAAGCCCTTGAACGTCTGCGACTTGAATTGCAGCATGTCCGCAGGCGCGATGTCCCGGGCCACGACGATCATGTCGTCGCTCGGCGTCTCGGCCACCACGTGGCGAATGCCGGGCGCGCCGGCCAGCGCCTTGAGCACGCGCTCGGCCACCTGTTCGATGTCCGCGCGACGCTCACGCAAATATTCGTCATCGATATCTTCGAAGCGGGCGACCAGCACTTCAAGCTGCGTGGTCAGCGCCCATTCCGCGTTGTAGCGGCGTTCGCGAATCAGCTTGATGACCGCATCGGCCAGCAACGTGTCGTTGAGGATCAGCGTGTGAACGTCAAGGAACGCACCCATCTCGCCCGGGGCGTCGTCCGGCAGTTCTGCCTTGAGGGTATCGAGTTCGTGCTGGACGGTCGCCTGAGCGCCATGAAAGCGCGCGATTTCGTCGTCGATCTGGGAGAGATCGAGCAGATAGTGCGGGACATCGAGCGTGGCGGGCGCGAGCAAATAGGCGCGTCCGATCGCGATGCCGCGCGAAACGGGAATGCCGTGCAGGGTGAAAGACAAGGAAGTCTCCCCAGTTCAGAGGCGGATGATTCGACCGTAATCTATGTATTTCGCTGCGTCAGGGGTAGCGTTGGTAGCGGTGGGCAGCGGTTCGGCGGATGCACGGTCCACACTTGGCGACGCGCCTGCCCTGCGCCGCAACTCACCGCAACGACGCCTTATTCCCCTTCGCCGAACTTGTTCGCGATGAGGGCCAGGATCTCATCCATGGCTTGTTGCTCGTCGGGGCCTTCGGTCTCGACTTCGACCTTCGCGCCAATCCCGGCGGCCAGCATCATGACGCCCATGATGCTCTTCGCGTTGATGCGCCGACCATTCCGGGTCAGCCAGACCTCACTCTGAAATTTCGCCGCCAGTTGCGTCAGCTTTGCAGATGCCCGGGCATGCAGGCCCAATTTATTTACGATCGTCGTTTCTTGTCGAAGCATGTTTCAGTGTGACGTAGTGTGTGTGGCCGGCGCACCCGCGCCGACTTCGAGAATACCTTTAGATCCGCCCGAAAGCACCTTCTCCGTCAGTGTGTCGAGCGGCACGGAGCGATAGCACACCGCCTTGATGAGCATCGACAGGTTCACCCCGGCGAGCACACGCACTTTCGGTCCGACGAGTTGCGCCGCGACATTCGACGGCGTGGCACCGAACAAATCGGTGAGGACCAGCACGCCATTTTCTTCGCGCAGTTGCGCGAGGCGTTCGCGGGCCGTCTCAACGAGGGCCGCCGTGTCCTGGTCGGGGACGACGTCAATCGCGCCAATGCGCGACGGACAGCCGCCGTAGATGTGCGAAACACACTCGCGAAGTGCCGAGGCGAGCGGTGCGTGGGCAATGATCAGAATTCCAGCCATGATGCTAGGCACGCCAAGCGCCGCGGGTGTTCGGGATACAAACACAACGACGAACGCGAACCTGTCGATTTTGGGACTCTTATTTTAGCAGGCGCGCAAAAACCCCGAATTTTCATCATGTTAGGGTCTGCCCCAAGCGGTTCGCCGGACAACAGACCCGCCTTTGCCTCAGACCGCCAGTTCCAGCGCGTCGATGAACATCTTCGGCACGTCGAAACCCGTTTGCGCAGTGATTTCCTGGAAGCACGTCGGACTCGTGACGTTCACTTCCGTAAGGTAATCGCCGATGACGTCCAGCCCCACGAGCAACAGGCCACGTTGCCAGAGAATCGGCGCCAGTGCTTCGGCAATCTGACGATCACGTGCCGACAAGTCGCGCGCTTCGCCCAGACCACCGGCCGCGAGGTTGCCGCGCACTTCGTTACCCTGCGGGATACGCGCCAGCGAATGCGGCACAACCTTGCCGCCGATCACCAGCACGCGCTTGTCACCCAGCTTGATATCGGGAATGAAGCGCTGCGCCATCACCGAGCGCGCGCCGTTTTCGCCGAGCATCTCGATCACCGCGCCGAGGTTGCGGCCGTCCGGACCAATTCGGAACACGCCCGTGCCGCCCATACCGTCGAGCGGCTTGTAGATCACGTCGTTATGTTCCGCGTGAAAGGCGCGCAGTCGTGCGGCGTCACGTGTGACCAATGTCGGGGCCACGAACTCACCGAATTCGGCGATAGCGAGCTTTTCCGAATGATCCCGAATCGCACTCGGCTTATTGAACACCCGGGCCCCGGCACGCTCGGCGATTTCCAGCAGCCACGTGGAGTTGATGTACTCCATGTCGAACGGCGGGTCCTTACGCATGATCACGGCGTCGAAGTCGGTGAGCGCCGCCACGCGGGTATCAACGACTTCGTACCACGCATCCGCATCGCCCGTCAGGCGGATTTCTCTTACACGCGCATCGACCGTTGCGCCTTGCCACGCCATCTCATGCGGTTCGCACGCGAAGATGCGGTGCCCGCGACGCGCAGCTTCGCGCATCATCGAGAACGTGGTGTCCTTGTAGGTTTTGAACTGGTCGAGCGGGTCGGCGATAAAGAGAATCTGCATCGATCGGCGGAGGTCTTGGGGGTTCGGATGCACACACCGCAGGCTGCGGCGACAGACGTCTATTCTAGCCGAGGCGCCGTTTTGTCGCTGCGCACCGCCGCGCCGTCCACACGACGTCCTGTCGGCAAAAACCTCACGTCCGGTCAGGGTTTCCGGTCGCCCCTGAGCCGCCAAGTCCGAGGAGCAGCGACGCGTCGCGCACAGGGTCAAGACGCGAGCGCATGAGTGACAGATGCGTCTTGAGCGTTTGCACCCCAATCGCGCAGGCTTCTCGCGTCTGCGAGCGCGACTGACCGGCCAGCAGACGCATCGCAATCTCGCGTTGCACGGGCGTGAGTGCCGTCTCCCAGAGTCGTTGCAACAAACGAATCGCTGGCGGAACGCAAAGATGCAGGGCAATGCGCACGCGCTCGGTCGTGTGGCCGCCCATGCCGCACAAATGGGTGGCGTGCAGATGCAACGTGCCACCGGGCACAGCCACCGCCTTGCAGACCTGCACACCCGGCGAGACGGCGTCTGACGGGTGCAACGTCAGTTCGTCGGCGAGCGACTGACACGCCTGAACGACGACGCACGCATCGGCCCACGCACGCCCCGGCATGGGCCGCCAGACCCGGTGCATCAGCGCCAGCGCAGCGGGGTCGGCCCACTCCGGCTGCCGCTGATGCCAGACGAGCGTGCCGGCCACATCGTCACCAATATTGCAGGACGCCTCCGGCCATAGGTTCGGCACGGGGGGCGTCATGGCCGTGAGTGGCGGGAAATTCGGGCGCTCGGGAGCGGAGGTGAACTCCGCGGCAGCCGTCTCGAACGCCGTGACCTCACGTGCACTAAAACGCGGACGCGATTTGCGGCGCGATACCAGCAGTCGCAAAGCGCCGATGGGCGTCGCTGCCGACGTATCGACGCCCGCTTCCCGAAGTAGGGGCAGCAGGCAGACGTCCAGCAAATCACCGTCGGGAAGGCAGCGATCGAGGTCGGGAGGACGGCGAAACGTCGTTGGCAGCGCCGTCGGACACCCCCGCGAGCGCCGTGCATGACCGCGCAGCAGTTCGCCGGGCGAAAGCGAGCGTTGCAACTCCGCCACCGGTGGCATCGCCCAGCCACTGGCGGCGAGGCGCTCGCAGGCCGACACCGGGGCTTGCGGGGCGTACCAGCAGGTGGCGTCGGAGGCTTCCGTCGGATCGCCAGCGGCATGGCACCAGAGCGCCACCACACCATCGGCGGCCAACGATCTTCGCAGCGTTTCCAGCCACAGCGGCAGATAGTCGAGCGTCGGCACCGGCAATTGATGGATTTGACGAAGGCATGTACGCACATCCCCCTGCATTCAGGTATCCCTCCCAGCGCAGACAATTCCGAGGAAATTTCCTATTCCACTCGATCACGTACGGACATCCCCCATTCGGGGGATGTTGGACGCGTCAAACGGTCGCATCATCACGCCATTGCTGATGCAAACCGGACGACGGATCGGCACAGTACACCGATCCGAACATCGAAAGGAAAGCGCAGGAACCAGTTTGCGGGGGGGCCCGCCCAGGGAAGCCCCGATTTCCGGTCGTTGCATGAGGCGACCGGTAAATGTGACGCCCGGCTAGTCGGGGGGCCAGCCGGGCGTCTTTTTCTTTTGCGTCAGATTTCGCCTCTCAGGACGAGAGTCGACCGAGGCCGCCGCCGCACAGTGCGCGACCTCACACAAATTCAGAAACTTCTCAAAGTGACGGCGCGACCGAAAGAACGTGAGCGGACGTCACGCGCCACGGCTTCGGTCTTGCGTCTTCAATACGTTTCCGGGTCCGGATCGGTACGTTCGAGTTCGACCGACGCCGCGAGCAGCGCCAGGCGCGCCACCACACCATACATATAGAACCGGTTCGGCGGTGCCGCGCCCGGCTTTGCATGGACGTCCGGCAGCGCCGTGTGCTCGAAGGCGAGCGGCACGAAGTGCATGCCGGGCGCGTTGAGGTTCTCGTCGGTCCCTCGTCCGGTGTGCACGCGGTAGAAACCACCGACCACATAGCGATCGATCATGTAGACCACCGGCTCGGCCACAGCTTCGTTGATGCGCTCGAAGGTGTAGACACCCTCCTGCACAATCACGTCGTGCACTTCGAGGCCTTCCTTCACCACGCTCATCTTGGTGCGTTCGCGACGGTTCAGGTTTTTGATCTCGGCGGCGTCGTGCACCATCATCACGCCCATGCCGTACGTACCGGCATCGGCCTTGATCACGACGAACGGCTTCTCGGTGATGCCGTATTCGCGATACTTCTTGTTGATCTTCTTGAGTACGGCGTCGACCGTATCGGCGAGCTTCTCTTCGCCAACGCGCTCGTCAAAATCGATGCCCTCGCACTTCGCAAAGTACGGATTGAGCATCCATTGATCGACGTCGATCATCTTGGCAAATTTTTTGACGATGTCGTCATACGCCGAGAAGTGCTGACTCTTGCGACGCACCGCCCATCCCGCATGCAGCGGCGGCAGGAGGTACTGCTCGTGCAAGCCTTCGAGAATCGGCGGGATGCCGGCCGACAGGTCGTTGTTGAGCAGGATCGAGCACGGATCGAAATTCTTGAGGCCCAGCCGGCGCGGTGAACGCTCGAGCGGCTCGATCACCACGTGCTGGCCGTCGGGCAGTTCGATGGTCGTAGGCTCGGTAATGTCGTCCGACAGACTACCCAGACGCACATGCAGCCCGGCGTGACGCATGATCGTCGACAGGCGGGCAATGTTTTGCAGGTAGAAGGAGTTGCGCGTGTGCCGCTCGGGAATCAGCAGCAGGTTCTTCGCGTCGGGGCAGATCTTCTCGATGGCGGCCATGGCGGCCTGCACGGCGAGCGGCAGGACTTCGGGCGCCAGATTATTGAAGCCGCCGGGGAAAAGATTGGTATCGACAGGCGCGAGCTTGAAGCCGGCATTTCGCAGGTCGACCGAACAATAGAACGGCGGCGTGTGCTCCTGCCACTCGAGCCGGAACCAGCGCTCGATGCCGGGCGTCGCATCGAGAATCTTCTTTTCCAGGTCGAGCAAGGGGCCTTTCAGGGCCGTGACGAGATGCGGAACCATGCTTCTCTCATATCCAGATGGAATATCGATTGTAGAGCATACGCCCGGCGCCTCCGCCGTTCGCCATGCCCCGGGAAGGGGCACCACGCCGCGCCGTCTGCGCGGGGCCTGCATGCTTCACCGGTCGGGCAACGTCAGACGGGGGCACGTGCTCAGACAGGATCGGGGAAGTGCAGTGCGATGCTGCGATGGGAGAAGATGGGGACAGAGGCGGCGATCGCAAGCAAAAGCGAGCAAAAAAACGGGCACCCCCTCGGGTGCCCGCGCAAAGCCGGGGCCGGCTGTCCGACCGGCCATCAGCAACTTCTCTCGCTCACCCCCAAGGCGGGGGGCAGCCACGAATCCTTGCCGATTCGTGGCGGTCCGTGAATGTCAGACCAGATCAAACCCGTTTAGGCCCAGTCGAAGCCAGGCCTAAACGGTGCGATGAGACAGATAGCGTGGAATCCGCTACGGTTAGTTGTGATATGCCGATTCGCCGTGCGAGGTGATGTCCAGACCTTCGCGCTCTTCGTCTTCCGGCACGCGCAGACCCAGCACGATGTCGGCAATCTTGAAGGCGACGAACGCCACCACACCCGACCACACCAGCGTGGTCAGCACGCCCTGGAACTGAATCCAGACCTGACCGGCGATCGAGTAATCCGGTGCGACCTTGTTGGCCACGTAGTCATAGATGCCCGTGCCGCCAAGCGAGGGGGCCGCGAACACGCCCGTCAGAATCGCGCCGAGCATACCGCCCACGCCGTGCACACCGAACACGTCGAGTGCGTCGTCAGCCTTGAGCAGACGCTTCAGACCGTTCACACCCCACAGGCAGATGAGGCCAGCCAGCAGACCGAGCACGATCGAGCCCATCGGACCGACGAAACCGGCCGCCGGGGTCACGGCCACCAGACCGGCCACCGCACCCGAAGCGCCACCAAGCATCGACGGCTTGCCCTTGCCGATCCATTCACCGGCCGTCCACGACAGCGTGGCAGCGGCAGTCGCGAGCAGTGTGTTGACGAACGCGAGTGCTGCGCCGCCGTTAGCTTCCAGACCCGAGCCGGCGTTGAAGCCGAACCAGCCGAACCAGAGCAGCGAGGCGCCGATCATCGTCATCGTGAGCGAGTGCGGCTTGAACGCTTCCTTGCCGAAGCCCACGCGCTTGCCCACCATGTACGAGCCGACCAGACCCGCGATAGCAGCGTTGATGTGCACCACCGTACCGCCTGCGTAGTCGAGTGCGCCCTTCTGGAAGAGCCAGCCGGCGTGTGCATTGGCGGCGTCAGCGGCAGCGGCGTCGGTGTAGGCGTCCGGACCCGGCCAGAACCAGACCATGTGGGCCATCGGCAGGTACGAGAACGTGAACCAGATCACGGTGAAAAGCAGCACGGCCGAGAACTTGGCACGTTCGGCGAAGGCACCGACGATCAGCGCGCAGGTAATCGCGGCGAAAGCTGCCTGGAAAGCCATATAGGCGAACTCCGGCACGTTCACGCCCTTGCTGAAGGTTGCCGCGACCGAGTCTGGTGTCATTCCCTTCAGGAATATCCGATCAAAGCCGCCGAAGAACGCCCCGCCCTCGGTGAACGCAATGCTGTAGCCGTAGATCGCCCACAGCACGACCACCAGCGAGAAGATGATGAAACACTGCATCAGCACCGAGAGCATGTTCTTCGAGCGGACCAGACCGCCGTAGAACAAGCCCAGACCGGGCAGCGTCATGAGAATCACGAATGCGGTACAGGTCAGCAGCCACGCCGTGTCGCCCTTGTTCGGCGGTACGGGTGCAGCAGCGGCGGCGGCAGGTGCTGGCGCCGCAGTCGCCGCGGCGGGTGCCGGTGCAGCGGCAGGCGTTGCCGCCGACGCTGCGGGTGACGCCGTTTCTGACGCGGCGGCGGGCGCCGAGGCGTCCTGGGCAAGCGCGGCGGTGGAGCCGAGGCTCACGGTGCCGGCAACGCCCAGGAAAGCGGCGGCGAGCAAGAGTTTGGCAAGCAGTTTTTTCATGATTGTTGTCTCTTATGTAGGACCTTTACAGCGCGTCTTCGCCGGTCTCTCCCGTACGGATGCGGACCACGTGCTCGACGTTTGACACGAAAATCTTGCCGTCGCCGATCTTGCCGGTACGGGCTGCCTGCTCGATGGCATCGATCGCCTGATCGAGCAAGGCATCACCGATTACCGCCTCGATCTTCACCTTCGGTAGAAAGTCGACGACATATTCTGCACCCCGATACAGCTCGGTATGGCCCTTCTGGCGGCCGAAGCCCTTGACTTCGGTCACCGTAATGCCGGCCACGCCAATATTCGAGAGGGCTTCACGCACCTCGTCGAGCTTGAAGGGTTTCACAATTGCGGTAATCAGCTTCATGATGAGTCGCTCCTTAGAATGTCTTCGACAACCCTACGACGACCGTTGCCTTGGAGAGCACTTTGCCGGAATTCGCGGCGGTGTAGTACTGCTCTTTGGCATTCGTATCGACGTAGGCGACCGACACAGAGAAGTTCTTGCCCAAGTCTTTCGACAGGCCGATCTTCCAGTCGGTATAGCTCGCCGCGCTGAAGTTGTGCACCCACTGGTGACCCACGTGGCCCACGGCGGAAACGCCCCAGAAGCCCAGATCGTAGGTTCCCGTCAGGTCGAGATAGCCGCTGTTCGACGTATCCTGGCCATCCGGGCTCACGAGACCGAAGAGACGGGTCAACGAGTGCGAGTACTTCAGCGTGATGGTTTTCCAGCCCACTGCGGCATACAACTCAAACGTATGCGGACGCGGGTAATAAGCCCCGGACGGATAGGTGCCCGGGTAGTAGTACTGCAGACCACCGAAATCGATGGTCCAGTCAGGAATGATTTCCTTCTTCCAGCCCCCGTAAAAATCCATCTCGATGGGCGCGCTTACCGCCGAATTCCCATCCGAAATCCAACTGATGTTCGACGCCCACACGCCGGCATACAAACCGGATTCGTGCGCGAGATCGAAGCCGCCCTGGACCGCCGGACGTTTGCCGGTTTGCGAGATACCGCGGAAGCGATAGTCCGAAAACAGGCCGATGTTGGCGGTGACCGTCAGCGGTTCGGCCGCAGCAGCTGCTGCATCGGCCGGTGCCGCGGCGGGTGCGGCGCCATCGGCACTCGCCTGCGCAAAAGCGCCGGCGGAAATTGCCATCGCACCAGTGAACACAACGCCAGCCATCGCAGTTGACACTTTTTTCATCACTTTCCCCTAAGTTGATATTCAACGTCTTGGTACAGCGTGCGGCAGGTTGCGGACTGGGTAGAGCAACTCCCGTGCCAGCTCCGGCACCTGCGTGCGCTGCGACGCGCAAGATACGAATTTCGAGATAAAAAATTGGCAAAATTGCGGGGACGGTGAGGCGGGCGAACAACGCAGGCGACGGCAACCATGACCGGCGAATCGTGTCAGATCCTTACCGGGTAACGGTTAGACGGGTTCCTGCGCTGGCTGGGCGCCGGAAACGGTGATAGAGTTGCGCCAACATTGATGTCCGCAGTCGGTGCACCACGTTGCATCGGTCATGTCGGGACTGCGAAGCACACTGACGGTGCAAGCACCACGTTGGTGCGAGGAAACGAAGAGAGGAAGGCTTATGAAACCGAACGAGATCCTGCAAGACATGCAAGCCAAGGTGAGCGAGATGCTCAAGCAATCGCCCGCGAAGGATATCGAGCGCAACGTCAAAAGCCTGCTCAACCAGGGCTTCACCCGGCTCGATCTGGTGACGCGCGAGGAATTCGATGTGCAGGCGCAAGTGCTCGCACGCACGCGCGAGAAGCTCGAAGCGCTGGAAAAGCGTGTGGCTGAACTCGAAAGCCTGCGCGGCGAAGCGCAGGACTGACGACTCACAGGGGCGCCGCGGCGCCCCTTGTTGTTTCCGGGGCCTGCGTGCCAGCGCAAGCCCCTGACGGGCGTTCCCCCCGCTCGTTGCGCGAAGTCTCACCTGAAGTCCCGATCCGCTATCGGAATCGTCCTAGGCCCCGCCAGGCATCTCCTGCGCGTCGGTGCCACCACTCCGAAAACACCCCAACTCCCCCGTATTTCCGCCTATAGGACGTTGCGCGACCCAGCGTCGGGCGACGAACATCGACGCATGCGATGCACTTCGCGACGTTCGGGCAACGAGGAGGAGACATGTCATTGGCAGTAGTGAGCAGCCGTGCGATCACCGGCATGGCGGCACGCGCCGTCACGGTGGAGGTGCATCTGGCGAACGGGCTGCCGGGTCTGACGCTGGTCGGCCTGCCCGATACCGAGGTGAAGGAAAGCCGTGAGCGCGTGCGCTCGGCATTGCAGAACAGCCGGTTCGAATTCCCCGCAAGACGCATCACTGTCAATCTGGCGCCAGCCGATTTACCGAAGGCGTCCGGGTGCTTCGATCTGCCGATTGCGCTGGGTATTCTTGCGGCCAGCGGGCAGTTGCCCGACGCAGGACTCCGCACGCATGAATTCGCGGGAGAGTTGTCGCTCACCGGGGAGTTGCGCGCCGTGCGTGGCGGATTGGCCATGGCGAGCGCCATGGCCGCCGAACCGTCAGCACGTGCGCTGGTACTGCCCGCAGGCAGCGCGCAGGAAGCGGCGCTGGTCGAAGACGCCACGGTCTATGGCGCGCGCACATTGCTCGACGTCTGCGCCCATCTCGCCGAGCCCGACGTGGCGACACCGCTGCCACGTGCCGTCGTACCGAGTCAGCTCGCAGATCCCGCGCGGCGCAGCAGCGGTGCTACGCAGGCAATCGATATTCCCGACATGGGGGACGTCAAAGGACAGACGCATGCGAAGCGCGCATTGGAAGTCGCGGCGGCAGGCGGGCACCACCTGCTGTTTTACGGACCGCCCGGCACAGGCAAGTCGATGCTCGCGACGCGGCTTGCCGGACTGCTACCGCCACTGAGCAAAGCGCAAGCCGTGGAGGCCGCCACGCTGGCCAGTCTGAGTTCGCAGGGCTTCGACATGCGGCATTGGGGAAGGCGGCCTTTTCGTGCG
>JARLJF010000173.1 GCA_031291335.1 Pandoraea sp.
GAATCAGGATCAGACGTTCGATCGGCGCGATCCTCGTCATGCTCGCGGGCGTTGGCGTGTGCGTGTCCGGCAGCTACCCGTTGCGCGATCAGATCGACAGAGTGGTCGAGCAATTGCCGGCCGCCACGCGCACATTTTCGACCGTGCTGGGCAGCTTGCACAGCGGCACCTTCGGCAATCTACAGAAAATGAAAGCGGCAGCGGGTGCCATAGAAAAAGCGGCCAACCAGGCCTCGGATCTGTCTCCGCCGCCGAGACAACCCGTCACGCACATCGTGGTGGATCAACCTGCGTTCAAACTCAGCGCCTTCTTGTGGGTCGGCTCGATGGGCGCCCTGGGATTCATTGCCCAAGCGCTGACGGTCATCCTGCTGGCGTTCTTTCTGCTGGTCAGTGGCGACACGTTCAAGCGAAAGCTGGTGCGACTGGCCGGACCGTCGCTATCCAACAAGAAAATCACCGTGCGCATTCTCGACGACATCAACGATTCCATCCAGAAATACATGCTGATGCTGCTTGTCACCAACCTGTTGGTCGGCGGTCTGACGTGGGTCGCGTTCCGTATGATCGGACTGGATAACGCAGGCGCATGGGCGCTGGCGGCGGGATTGTTGCATGTAATCCCCTACCTGGGGCCGGGGGTGAGCGCCGCAGGAACCGGTATGGCGGCTTACATGCAGTTTCAGTCGCTCTCCATGGCCTTCCTGGTCTCGGGCGCATCGCTCGTCATTGCGGCTTTCGTGGGCACGGTTGTGTCCACGTGGATCACGGGGAAAATTGCCCGAATGAATCCGGCAGCCATCTTCGTGTCGCTGCTCTTCTGGGGGTGGCTCTGGGGGATTGCGGGCATGCTGCTGAGTATTCCGATCATCGTTATCGTGAAGGTCGTGTCGCAGCATGTGGAGCATTTTCAGCCCCTGGCCGAACTGCTGGGCGAATAAATCGACGACTCAGCAGTCGGCAAGGCAGCAAGACAGTGACTACGCGGCTGTCTTCAGTCCCGGCAGCACACCGGTGAGATCGGTGCTGGCTACCGCGGATGACAATGCCACAGGATTCATGCTGTCGACCATCGAGGACGGCATCAGTATCGTGGCACCGCGCTCCTTGGTCGTCTCGTAGATGATATTCATGGCACGCAGTTGCAAGGCCTGCGGATGGCCTTCGTAAATGGCTGCGGCCTCTACAAACTTCGCTGCGACGAGGGCTTCGGCCGATCCGAGAATCATACGAGCCTGCTTTTCGCGTTCGGCTTGTGCCTGTCTCGACATGGCATCTTGCAACGCCACCGGAATGGCGACGTCGCGAACCTCCACGGACATCACCGCGATACCCCAGGCGGCGGTCTTCGCGCCGATTTCGGAACGCAGTTGCTCGTCAGATGCCTTCCGATCGGAGAGCAGTGCCGATAACATCGACGCGCCGATCATCTCGCGCAAGGACGTCTGAGACACCCTGTCGATCGCCTGCCGGTAGTCGGTGATTGCCAGCGCGGCCTTCTCGGCATCATTGACGTGCCAGAAGATGATCGCGTCGACATTGACAGGCACGGTGTCCTTCGTCAGCGCTTGTTCTGCATTGAATGCCGTGGTTTGAATACGCTCGTCGATCACGGCCGTCACGCTGTCGATGACCGGCAGGATCATGAACAGACCCGGGCCTTTCACGCTTTGCAATTTCCCGGCGCGCAGAATCACGAATTTTTGCCATGCGTTAGCCATCTTCAGCGTCGACGCCAGCAATACGGCGGCAAGCACGAAGCACGGCGCCAGATAGGGGCTGATATACATCCCGGAGACTGCCCCTGCGAGAAGCAGCACCAATACCAAAAATGAAGTGATGGAATTCATGGTGTGCACTCCTTGGCATTCGCACACGCGCACTGACGGCACGTGAGACCTACCGGGCCCGCCTGACCAGGCGGACCTCGTCCTACGTCAATCACTTATGCTTCTTCGCATCGTGGCGGGCGTCGCCGACATGGGCCTGCTCCTTCCCGGCGTTCTTCTTGATCGCCCCCGCCACTTCCATCTCTTTGTTGCCGGTTACCTTGCCTGCAACCTCTTTGGTTTTTCCCTCAACTTCCTTGACCTTACCTTTGACTTGATCTTTGTTCATGATTAGCGCTCTCGTTCACTGAAAAATGGAGTGCCCTGATGACAGGGCCTTGGATATCACGCAATGGCGTGATGCTGTGGCTCAAGCGCCTGAGACGGCGTCGAGCGCGCGCTGCGTTGACCGCTTCATAAACGCCCCATGACGAGCAGAACGATCGCGCTTAATCTAACGTCATGGGAAGTGGGTTTCGGTCCGGTGGCGTACGGAGATGGCCAAGATGTGAAGTCCTGGCGCAATGGGCTTACTCACTGCCGTCGCGTTCCTGGGTCGAGGTATCTTCCCAGTAGCCTGGATGACCATAGTGCTTGTAGATGCTGATTTCCTGCCGCCGATCGAGTCTGACCTTGGCATCGTAAGGCGGCGCCGCCTTCACGGCTTCGCGCGTCAGAGACAGCGTGAGCGTCGCGTCCAGCCAGTTCACACTCTCGATCACTTTCACCGGGAGCGCGACCTGATGGCCCATCCACCAGTTGCTGGTGTTGACGACGATGTAGCGCACCGCCCAGGTGTGAACGTCTACGAGCAAGCCTTCCACGTGTCCGATATCCCCGTTACGGGCATGAATGTGATAGCTGGCCACGGCATCCGCGCTGCGTAGGTGAGGATCCTGCTTCGGTCGGTTCACCATTTCATCGTGGGAGTGCGTAGCCTCACGCGCCGCACGAAATGCGTCCTGCTCGGACCGGCTGCCGCTGGCGAGGCCGCTCGGGAATGCGCCTTCTCCCCATGCATCGACGCCGCCCCAGTAGTCGGGATAGCCGTAATACGCCAGATAATCGGTTTCGTGCTGGCGCGATACCGGTTTATGCGTGTCGATATCGGGGCTGTGCTTTACCTGATCCTTGGTGATCGTGACCGGGATGATGTCGTCGAGCCAGTCGCTCTGGCCAATCGAAATCGGCGAGATCAATACCTGCCGGTTCGCGAGCCACGTCCCGGTTTCCACTACGAGATACCTGACGACCCACGCCTTGTCGTCGAAATACAGATCTTTCACCAGACCGACGTCACCGTCCGTCGCGCGAAGAGTGCAGCCCTCCAGTTCGTCCAGGGTACGTAGCATCGCAAACCTCCCGTGAATCGCCTGTCATTGGCGGCGCCTGGCTGCCGCACGTCCGCAAACATTGCGCGAGGGTGACGATCAGATGCCGAAGTCGCCCACACCCTACTTGAAAGTTTCAGGCAAGTCCGTTCGGTATCGGACCGACTCCCCCGGCAAAAGCCGCGACGATGACTCGATGCACACGCCACATACGCGCCAAGAGGAGTCGATCATGAGAAAGGAACGCATTCTGCTTCATGTCTATGGGCAACGTCAGGACGCTGTCTGGACATTGACATGTCTGGATTTGTCGTTTTCCTCCAGTGCCACGGATCTGATGAAAGCCAAGGCGTACGTTCGGGCCAACGCCCACGAGTATCTGGAAGGCAAATTGGTCGGCGAGAACATCCAGTTCCCGGCCGTGCCCGTGAGTGCGAGCGATATTACCCAGCGCAAGATGAAATACTGGCTCGCCCGCGTCTGGCAGCGCTTCGACGCTCGCACACGAGACCACATTTATGACGAGGTCATCGGCCTGGATGACAAGCATCCCGTTTTCTCCTGATCGCTGGGCAACGCCGGAGACATCGGCATGTGGAAGCTGCCAGGAATGGATTATTTTGTCGGTATCACCCGTGGGACGAGCGACTTCGGCCCTCCGGAAGCCCCAATTCGAGCAGAGTTGTTCAGCCGCGACCGGCTGGAGCAGCATGCACTCAGTCTGGCGCGTGCCCAGCAAGTCGCCGTACATCCGCCGCGCACCCGGTCACTGACCTCGCGCGCCGCCGACAACGAGCGCGTACTGCGCAAATGCTATGACGCAACGGCGCAAGCGACCTTGCAGCGTCGTTCAATTACCCCGGCCGCGGAGTGGCTGCTGGATAACTTCCGTACCGTCTCGGACCAGTTCAGAGAGGTCCGGCACGGCCTGAACACCCAGTCTTTCCGGTCATTGCCGCGCCTGCTTGATGGCCCGCTGCGCGGCTACCCGCGTATATACGGCGTGCTCTGGGCCTTCGTGGCCCATACCGACAGCCGTTTCGATCCCGCACTGCTCAGTTGCTTCCTCCTGGCGTATCAGAAAGTCGAGCCGCTGACCATGGCCGAACTCTGGGCCATGCCGCTGACGCTGCGTGCCGTGATGATCGAGAATCTCCGGCGCCTGTGCGCGCACGTCACACAAGCGCAGGTCAATCGGCAGGCCGCCGATCGATATGCAGACGATCTGCTCTCGCGCAACGCGTTTGCCCTGCCCACCAGCAGCGATGCCCCGAAGGCGCGCGCAGGGGTTGTCGCGCCGTTCGAGCCCGCTTTCACGGTCCAGCTGATTCAGCGCCTGCGCTATCAGGACAGGTCACTGCAATGGCTGAGTGACCAACTGGCGCAGCAAGGACAATCGGCTGACGATGTCGTGCAGGCCGAACACGCCAGCCAGGCGGCAGCGAACATGACCGTGCGCAATGTCATCACCAGTTTGCGCGACATGCGGGCATTCGATTGGCAGCCGTTATTCGAGGAAGTCAGCCTGGTCGACGCCCATCTGCGCCAGAACCCGGGTTACGCGGACATGGACTTCGCCACGCGCGACGGGTACCGGCACGAGATCGAGAAACTGGCGGCAAGGTCTCACTTGTCGGAGCTTGCGGTGACACAAGCGCTGAACCTCAAGATAGCCGCTGCGGCCACCGGCATGGGAGATTCGGCAGGCGTCGAAGACATGCCCCGACGCATGGACCCTGGCTACTACCTGCTGTCGGCTGGCCGACGCGACTTTGAGCGTGAAATCGCCTATCGCGCACCGCTCACCCATCTTTGGCGGCTGCATGGCGCACCCCATTGCGCGGCGGCCTACATCGTGGGCGTTTGTCTGTTCAGTTGCCTAATCGTGGCCGTGCCCCTTTTGCTCAGCGTCGCCGCCGGGGTGAGCGCCGCCGGTCTCGTGCTACTGACGGTATGCGGACTCTTTCCGGCGTCGGAACTCGCCGTGCTGCTCATCGACCGCTGTCTCACTCGATGGATTCCCCCTCGCCATTTGCCGCGCCTCGAGCTGGCCGACGGCATTTCTCCGGACCTCAGAACATTCGTCGTCGTACCGATGATGCTGACGAACGAGGCGGACATTGCCGCACAAGTCGCCCAGTTGGAGGTGCACTATCTCGCCAACCCCAAGGGCGACGTCCGGTTTGCCTTGCTCTCCGATTGGCGAGATGCGGATACCGAGCACATCGACAGCGATATACCGCTGCTGGACGCCGCCAGCGCGCGCATCGCAGCGCTGAACGCCCGTTACGCGACCCATACTCCCGGTTCGTCCGATACGACCGATACGACCGATACGGCCGACACGTCCGATTCGCCCCGATTCTTTCTGTTTCACCGCAGGCGGCTTTGGAACGAGACGCAGCGCAAATGGCTGGCGTGGGAGCGCAAACGAGGCAAGCTGCACGAATTCAACCGGCTGCTGCGAGGCGCGACGGATACCTCGTTCATGAACATCGACGGGCACGCACCGAGCATTCCTCCCGGGGTGCGGTACGTCATCACGCTCGACAGCGATACGCGTCTGCCTATCGACGCGGTGCGGCAGCTCGTCGGCACCGCTGCGCACCCGTTGAACCGCCCCTACCTCGATCCGACCTCCCGGCGCGTGGTCGCCGGCTACGGCATCCTGCAACCGCGCATCACGCCGACGCTGCCCAGCATGAGCGAGGGCACTGTCTACTCGCGTCTGTTCTCCGGACCGTATGGCATCGATCCCTATGCGGGCGCCGTGTCCGATGTTTATCAGGATCTGCTCGGAGAAGGCAGTTACATCGGCAAAGGTCTGTATGACGTCGACGCCTTCGAATCCTCGCTCGCGGGCCGAATCCCCGAGAACACGATTCTCAGCCACGACCTTTTCGAGGGAAATTTCGCACGTTGTGGCTTGGTCACCGACATCGAATTGTTTGAGGACTTCCCGTCACATGCGCAAGTGGCCGCTACCCGGCTCCACCGCTGGATCCGGGGCGACTGGCAGCTCTTGCCGTGGATTATCGGCAAGCGCGGCGGGGCAATTCCGGCTGCGGCTCGATGGAAGATGCTCGACAATCTGCGTCGCTCTCTCACGGCGCCAGGAGCACTGGCTACGCTGGTGTGCGCATGGGTGATCGCACGGGCGCCCGTTGAGGTCTGGTCGGCACTCGTGTTGCTCGCCATCTCCGCCCCGGCGATCTTCATGATCGCGGCGGGCCTGATCCCGTCACAGACGGGCATTTCGATGCCCAGCCACTGGCGCGCGGTTGGCCGCGACATTCGCAGCGGCGTCGAGCGCACTTTCATCGTGGCGTCGATGTTGGCCAACCACGCGTGGCTGGCGGCCGACGCTATCGCACGCACGCTGTTCCGGCTGACGGTCTCACGACGTCGATTGCTCGAATGGGTCACTGCGGCGCAAGTCAAACTGCACGCCGGACGATCGCTGGGCAACTTTCTCTGGTCGCTTCGCGGTGCCGTCACCCTCACCGCGCTGTGCACCGCCATGGTGGAATGGCTCAGACCTGCCAGCCTGCCCTGGGCGGCCCCGTTTCTGATCGTGTGGGGCCTCTCCCCGTTCGTCGCCCAATGGATCAGCCGTCACCCCAGCCCCGCGCGTCCTTCTCTTGTCCCCGTTGGCGACAACCTCGCCTTGCGGGTGGCCGGCCGCCGGATCTGGCGGTTTTTCGCCACCTTTGTCGACGAGGAGAATCATCACCTTCCTCCCGACAACTTCCAGGAAGACCCACGCCCTGTGGTGGCTCACCGAAGCTCGCCCACCAACTTCGGCCTCTACCTGCTCTCGGTGCTGTCCGCGCGCGACTTCGGCTGGATTGGTGTGACGGAGACGGTCGAACGCCTGGAGCGCACGCTCGGCACGATGTCAACGCTTGCCCGCCATCAGGGGCATTTTTTCAACTGGTATGACACTCGCGATCTGACGCCTCTGGTACCGCAATATGTATCAAGCGTCGACAGCGGCAATCTGGCCGGGCATCTGCTCGTGGTCGCGAGCGCTTGCGAGGAGATTCCCCTCCAACCGTTATTCGGCCGGTCGCAACTCGATGGCGTGCTCGACACACTTACCCTGCTGCGCGACGCCATCGCCCACGAGAGCGACGACCGCCGAACGCTCACGGTCAATCGCGACCACCTGTACGAAGAACTCAACGCGTTGGAACTCATGCTCCGCAAGCCGGTGCCCGCCATCGCTCTCGACGCCATCGCCGAGGCCTCCGAGGGATGGCGACGACGCTGGTCTGCGATCGACCGGCTTGTGACCACGCTGGTCGATCTCGCACAGACATTCGTCGATGAACGAGGCGACGCTGCGCATAGCGAAGTGCTCTATTGGGTCGGTGCAATTCGTCGCGACGTCAAGAGCCACCTGCGGGATCTCGCACCAAACGTGTCGCCCAGTGGCGAGTCTCCCCAGAGCACCACGCCGTCGCCTTTACCCGGCATGGAGATCCCCGACGCCGCTATCGCCAAACGCTTCGAAGCCGTCGCGGCATTGGCGCGCCGGCTCTTCGACGAAATGGACTTCCGCTTCCTGTTCGCACCCGACCGGCGGCTGTTCTCCATTGGCTATCGGATGGGCGACCCCGAACTGGACAACTCGTACTACGATCTGCTCGCGTCCGAGGCGCGATTGACGAGCTTCATCGCCATCGCCAAGGGCGACGTGCCGGCCACGCACTGGTTCCGGCTCGGACGCATCATGGCGCCCTACGGCAAGGCCGCCGTGCTGATGTCGTGGTCCGGCTCGATGTTCGAATACCTGATGCCCTCGCTGGTGATGGACTATCCCCATCGAAGCTTGCTGGACTCAACGTGTGCGCTGGCCGTGTCGAGTCAGATCGCCTATGGCAAGGAACGCAATGTGCCGTGGGGTATCTCCGAGTCGGCCTGCAATATACGGGACCGCGCGCTGACCTACCAATATGCCGATTTCGGTGTGCCCGAGCTGGCATTGAAGCGGGGGCTAGCCCGGTCGCTGGTCATCGCGCCTTACGCCACGGTGCTTGCCGCCATGTACGACGTGCCGCGCGCCATCGCCAATCTGAAGCGCCTCGACACCGTTGGCGCTCGCGGCATCTTCGGCTACTACGACGCCGTCGACTACACGCCGTCGCGTTTGCCGAAGAACTGTAGCGCTGTGCCCGTTCGCACCTACATGGCCCACCATCAGGGCATGTCGCTCGTTGCGCTGGCAAATGTGTTGTTTGGCGACGTGATGCGCCAACGTTTCCATCGTCAGGCGGTGGTGCGAGCAGCCGACCTGCTGCTGCATGAAGCCAATCCGCGTGAGATCTGCGCGGTCGATCTCGCGCCTGACATTGCGGACACGCCATTGGGCGTTGAGGCCATCGTGCCGGTCATGCGCCGGTTCTATTCCGCCGGTCAGACGCCGCCCGCCACGCACTTGCTGTCCAACGGCGAGTATTCGGTCATGGTGACCGCCGCCGGTTCTGGGTACAGCCTCTGCGGCAAAGCGGCCGTGACCCGCTGGCGCGAAGACCTCACGTGCGACCCCTGGGGCAGCTATCTGTTTCTGCGTGACATGGCCAACGACGCCGTCTGGTCGGCGGCGTTCCAGCCTGTGGGCACCGAGCCGGACAGCTATGACGTGGCGTTCTCTGAAGATCGCGCCAGCATCGTTCGACACGAGGGATCGCTTGTCACGACGCTCGAAATTCTCGTGTCCCCCGAAGACAATGCCGAAGTCCGCCGGCTATCCATCACCAATACGGGCCAGCAGGCGCGTGAAATAGAAGTCACCTCCTACGCCGAAATCGTGCTCGCGCCGATGGCGAGCGACACGGCACATCCGGCTTTTTCGAACCTGTTCGTCCAGACGGAATACTTGCCGGAAGTACAAGGCCTGCTCGCCATGCGCCGTCCTCGCGGGGGCACCGATACGCCCCTCTGGGCGGCACACGTGCTTGCCAGCACAACGCACGGTGGCAATGTGGGCTATGAGACCGATCGCGCACGTTTCATTACGCGGGGACGGACGATCCGCGATCCGGTGGCGGTCATGGACGGCCGTCCGCTGTCGAATACGGTAGGCCCGGTGCTGGACCCGATCTTCAGCCTGCGCACGCGCATCATCGTTGCCCCCGGCGCGACCGAGCATCTGGTGTTTTCCACGATGGTGGCGCCCAACCGTGAGTCGTTGCTCGATCTCACGGACAAGTATCACGATCCGGCAAGCTTCCAACGCATTTCGACGTTGGCGTGGACGCAGGGACAGGTCAATCTGCACTACCTCGGCATTACGGCCGATGACGCGCATCTCTTCCAGTTCATCGCCAACCGGGTGCTCTACGTCGACGCCGCCATGCGACCGGCGGTCGAGGTGCTCAAACGCAACATACTCAGTGCACCGTCATTGTGGCGATTCGGCATTTCCGGCGATCTGCCTATCGTCCTGGTCCGCGTGGATGATCCGGACGATCGCGACATTGTCAGGCAGTTGCTGCGCGCTCACGAATACTGGCAAGGCAAAGGGGTCCCGGTCGACCTCATCATTCTCAATGAGCGCAAGGTGTCGTATATCCAGGACCTGCAAGTTTCGCTGCAGACGATGGTCAGCGGCACACAAGTCACGCCTGCGCATGGCGCGGGACATGGCGGTATTTCCGTCATTCGCGCCGACGGCCTCGACGCCTCGGAAATGACGTTGTTGTTAAGTGCCGCGCGTGTGGTTCTCGCAGGCGCGAGGCAAGGCAGCCTGGAAGAGCAAGTGGTCCGGATGGGGCGCAGCGATATCCGCAAGCCCGCCAGCATCACCCGGATTTACAGCACACGCGGCGATGACCTCCCCGACACGCCATTGCCCGCCCCGGCATTGGAGTATTTCAATGGACTGGGCGGGTTCGCCGACCAGGGGCGTGAGTACGTGACGGTGCTTGGGCCCGGCCAACGAACCCCTGCGCCGTGGGTGAACATCATCGCCAATCCGGACTTCGGTTTCCAGGTTTCGGAGTCGGGTGGCGGCTATACGTGGGCGTCCAACAGCCAGGAGAATCAACTGACCCCGTGGTCGAACGACCCGGTGGTCGATCCTTGCGGTGAGGCGTTCTTTCTGCGCGACGACGACACCGGTCACCTGTGGAGCCCGACCGCATCGCCCATCCGGCTGGAGAATACGCGTTACATCGCCTCTCACGGATTTGGCTATAGTCGCTTCGAGCATGCCGTGCATGGCATCAAGACCGAACTCGTGCAGTTCGTGAGTTGGCACGACCCTGTCAAGCTCTCCACGCTGACCATTGAAAATCGTACGAAACGGCCGCGCAAGCTCTCCGTCGCGGCCTACGTCGAATGGGTGCTGGGCGCCGAACGTGCCCGCAATGCGCCGTTCGTCGTCTCAGAAATCGATCCCCTCACGGGCGCAATGTTCGCTACCAATCCGTGGAACGCCGAGTTTGGTGAGCGAATCACCTTTATCGACTGGCGTGGCGACCAGACCGGCTGGACCGGCGACCGCACCGAATTCATCGGCCGCAACGGCGACCTTGCCCACCCGGCCGGGATGATGCCCGATGCCATGCTGAGCGACACCACCGGCGCGGGCCTGGACCCTTGCGGCGCGTTACTCACGCAGATCACGCTGGGGGCGGGCGAGCGCATCGAACTCACCTTCGTTCTAGGGCAGGCAAACGACCGTGACGCCGCAAGGCAATACGTTCAGCGGTATCGCGTGACATCGCCCTCCAAGGTCTTGTCGACGGTCAAATCGGAATGGCACGCCATTCTCACGCAGCTTCAGGTCGAGACCCCGGATCGGGCGACCGATCTGATGCTCAACGGCTGGCTGATGTATCAAGTGGTGTCCTGCCGCATGTGGGCGCGCTCGGCGTTCTATCAAGCCAGCGGCGCATTCGGATTCCGCGATCAGTTGCAGGATTGCATGGCACTGTGCCACTCGCGCCCCGATCTTGCGCGGGCGCATCTGCTCAAGGCCGCCGCACGACAGTTTGTCGAAGGGGACGTGCAACATTGGTGGCATCCGCCCTCAGGGCGAGGTGTTCGCACGCATATCTCCGACGACCGACTCTGGCTGCCCTATGCGCTCACGCATTACATTCGCATCACAGGCGACACGCAGATTCTCGACGCGCAGGTGCCCTATCTGGAGGGACGCGCGGTGGGCGACGATGAAGAGAACGCCTACTACGTGCCGACGGTCACAGAGCAAACCGGAACGCTGTTCGAACACTGCCAACGCGCCATCGATTGCAGCCTCGCCACGGGTGTCCATGGATTGCCATTGATGGGCGGAGGCGACTGGAACGACGGCCTGAATCGGGTCGGGATGGAAGGCAAAGGCGAAAGCATCTGGCTGGGCTGGTTCCTGCATGCCACGGCGATGCCCTTCGCCAGCTTGGCGGACGCGCGCGGCGAGGTCGAGGCCGCTGCGCGGTGGCGAGCGCATGCCGAACGATTGCGTGACGCACTGAACAATGGGGCTTGGGACGGTGCATGGTACTTGCGCGCCTACTTCGACGATGGAACGCCGCTCGGGAGCGAGGGCGATGCGGAGTGTCGCATCGATTCGATCTCGCAGAGCTGGAGCGTGATATCGGGCGCGGGAGATCCCGAACGGCAGCGTCGAGCGATGGAATCCGTCGAACACTATCTGGTACGACCGGGCGACGACCTCATCCTGCTGCTGACGCCTCCGTTCGACAAGATGGAACGCGATCCGGGGTATATCAAGGGCTACGTGCCTGGGGTGCGCGAAAACGGCGGGCAATACACACACGCGGCAACCTGGTGCATGATCGCGTTCGCGAAATTGGGCGATGGCAATCGCGCCGGCGACATGCTCAAGATGCTCAATCCCATCCATCACGCCGACACACGCGCTGGCGTGCATGCCTACAAGGTCGAGCCTTACGTGATGGCCGGCGACATTTACGCGGCCGCCACGCACGTCCGTCGAGGCGGCTGGACCTGGTACACCGGCGCCGCCGGCTGGGTGTATCGCGGCGCCGTGGAATCGATTCTTGGGCTACAGAAACGCGGTGCCACCCTGCGCATTGCGCCATGTATTCCGCGTGAATGGCGCGGGTTTCGCTTGAGTTATCTCTATGGCGAGTCACGCTATCTCATTTCGGTCGTGAATCTGCATGGCCAGAGTCAGGGTCCCATGTCAGTAACAGTCGATGGTCATTTGTTGGAAGGCAACGATCAGGACATTCCGTTGGTCGACGACGGGCGAATTCATCGGGTGCAGATCAGCCTTCTGCCTTCAATATGACCTCACGCTTCTTTCCCTGAATTGAACGCCAGTTTCAATCATCGATATTTAAATTGAATGACCGCGACTTCTGGAAAAACAAAATTGAAACGAAAATATAAACTTCTTGTTGGCGCATCAATACCAGCGTATAAAAGAAGTACTGACCATCAAGTCTGACCTTTTTTCGATAGCGCATCGATCTCCCGATCTTTGCTGAATATTTCCGATCTCTGACCTTCTTGGTTGTCCGTTTTTCAACGCCTCATACCTCGTAATTCGCGACGGTAAAGCGTTGGACATTCGAGAGGTGATTTATGAGTACCGGTACCGTCAAGTGGTTCAATAACAGCAGGGGCTTTGGTTTCATCACGCCGGATGATGGAAGCGTAGATCTTTTTGCTCATTTTTCCGCGATCAGCGCCGATAGCCGCGAGGAATTTCGGACGCTGGAGGAAAACCAGCGCGTTTCTTTCAATGTTGTGCAGGGTCCGAAAGGCCCGCACGCGTCCGACATCAAGCCTGCCTGATGCGCTCGCGCCCAGCGAACCGGACGACGACAGATACTTTTCAGGGAGCTCGCCATGCTCACCCTATCGAAGCAAGCCATCCTTGCCGCACTTCAGCGCATTTCGGAGCGAAATCCGGAACCGTTGCCAGACGCCCTCACCGACGCCCTGCTGGCTCGCGACCTCATTCAACGCGTTGGCAAGCACCTGGAGCCAACACAGTTCGGCAAATCCTATTGCCGCGCGGCAAGCACGCTCCGGTGGCGGTGGTAGCCAGCCGAGGAGAAGGCATTATGGCAAGCATGTCCTGGTTTGTCGGCGCCATTACGGTCGCCGTCCTCTTGCTGATCTACTGGGGCATGCGGTAGACAGCTCACGTCCATCTGACAGTCATGTGCTGCGAGGCGCGTAGCGTCTCGATCAAGCCGTGACTGTCAACCGTCGTATTCACTAACGCGCCTCAAAAAGGGCGCTCACCGTATAATTTCCGACACTGGCCGGCAGCCATGCGCGCTTCGGCCTCCAATACTCATTTACCGCCCTCCTTCCGTGCCCAACAAAAGCCACGAGACCGGACAGAAGTCAGGCAAACCCGCTGCCACAGACAAGCCCGTCGGAAAAGCGCCTCCGCTCGGCACGCAAAGCGTCCACCGCGCCGTGACCGTGCTGCGCGAGATTGCGGCGCATGGTCTGAAAGGCATGCGCCTGTCGGACATCGCCGATGCCTTGTCGCTGGAACGCCCCACCGCGCATCGCATCGTCAAGGGACTCGTCGCACAAGGCATGTTGATGCAGGACAGCCAGACGCGGCATTACCACCTTGGCCACGTCGTCTACGAGCTTGGCCTCGCCGCATCCCCCCATTTCAGCCTGCGCGAACTCTGTCAGCCAACACTTCAGGCACTGGCCGAAAAGTCGGGTGACTCCGTTTTCCTGATGGTTCGCAGCGGTCTCGATGCCGTGTGCATCGACTTGCTCGAAGGCGGTTACCCGATCCAGACCCGCACGCTCGAGATTGGCGGCCGACGCCCACTCGGCGTCGGTGCCGGGAGTCTCGCGTTGCTGATGTCACTGGCCCCTGACGAACAGGCCCGCGTGATGACGACGAATGCGGGACGGTTGAGCGCGTTCGGCAACCTCACCGAGGCAGGGCTGCAAAAGGCCGTCGACACCTCGGTGGCTGCCGGTTATGCCATCAATGAAGAGGATGTTCTGCCCGGCGTCTCCGCCATCGGGATGGCGATCCGGCCGCGTCAGGGACAGCCCTACGCCGCCATCAGCATCGCGGCGATCGAGTCACGCCTGTCAGGCGCCCGCCGCGCGGAGATGGCCAAGCTGTTGCAGAAGGAAGTTCGCGCGCTCGAGAAGAAACTCGATACCGAGTCCCTTAACTGGGAATGAAAGGAATACGCGGGATGAGGCGCGCAAGCGCATGCCTCATGCCTGCCGCCTGCCGCCTACCGTCGGCCGCTTATCCCAGCGCCAGATCGGGATGCTGCGTCGGTACCCCGTAGGCACCTCCGGCGTAAAGCAGCGGCACCCGGTCGCAATGGCCGACATCGACCACTTCCCCGACGAAAATGAAGTGGTCGCCGCCCTCGTACTTGAACGTCAAACGGCATTCGAACCACGCGACGCAACCGTCGAAGAGCGGCATTCCCGAACGGCCGGTGCGCCACTCAACCCCCTCGAATCGATCCGGAACGGGCGATGCAAATCGCGCCGCGAGCGGCATCTGATCGGCGCACAGCACGTTGATTGCGAAACGTCCCGACGACTCAAAGACTTCAAGACTTCGCGAACGCTTGTTGATGCTCCACAGGACTAGCGGCGGAGACAGCGACACCGAGTTGAACGAATTGGCCGTCAGCCCCACCGGCACGCCGTCCGGCGCCGTGGTCGTGACGATGGTCACGCCGGTGGCAAAGCGTCCCAACGCGTGGCGGAAATGGCTGGCATCGAATGTGGCGTTCACTGGGACCTCCTGAAAGACATCGTTGTTACCGAACGTATTGCACGAATCCATCCCGATCGACCGGGTAGCGCCCACTGCGCTCACTGCACACGCGGCGCAGCCACCAGTGCCTCGCCGCTCGCGACCGTCTTCTCGCCCACGCGCGCCACGATCTCGCAACGCAAGCGCCGTCGCCCGTCGTCCGCCGGCGAGCAGTCGGCGACCGTCCCCACCACCATCACGATGTCGCCCGGACGCACCGGCGCATTGAAACGCGCATCGATATCGAGAATGGCGGCGGCCGGGCCAGCCCAATCAGAGACCGCCCGCCCCATGAATGCCATCGTCAACATGCCATGTGCGATTACGCCGCCAAGTCCCGCCTCTTGCGCGTAGGCCTGATCGTAGTGAATCCGGTTGTAGTCGTCCGAGGCACCGGCGTAGCGCACCAGTTGTGTTGTCGTGATCGCAGGCACGGCGAGCGCGAAGGTGTCGCCCACGCGTGCGCGCTGAAGATGCGTTCCGTTCATGCCAGACTCCTTGTCTCCAACTGCCGGGACGATCGATAGACCGTCGTGCGTCGAACGACGAACACACTTTGCCCCGCTACGCCATCGTCACCGAGCAGGTGTCCGGTCATTTCCTGTCGCAGCAAGGACATCGCACCCCGTGCACCTGTCTTGTCGTCCACGCCGACAAGCCGCAGTCGGCACTCGAAGCGCATGCCCGCCACGATCGGCTGCAAGTAGCGAAATCCGATCTCACCCGCAACGATGCGACGCCGGTCGAGCGTTGCGATCCACGGCGGGTCCTGCGGCGCACGGAAGCACGTCGGAAATGTCGGCGGAGCGACGATGCCGGCAAAGCCATGCCGCCGAGCGAACGCCTCGTCCCGATACAGCGGACTGGCGTCTCCGATAGCATCGGCAAATTTGCGAATCGCGCCGCGCTCCACTTCCACCACGAACGGCGCCGCGCTTGTCCCGATCAGCGAACGGTCGATCTCAGTCATCGTCACGCTCCTTGTTCCATGGCGCTCGCGGGCTTGCGAGCACGCGACCCCGTCATTCAACGCGCTCGATAATCGTTGCGGTACCGATCCCGCCGCCGCAACACATCGATTGCAGCCCGAAGCGGCCACCGCGCCGCTCCAGCTCGTCGACCACTCCCGCCATCAACCGTGCGCCCGTGGAACCAAGTGGATGCCCCACGGCGATCGACCCGCCATTGACATTGACGCGTGCGAGATCGGGCTTCAATTCAGCCAGCCACGCGCCCAGCACAGACGAAAACGCTTCGTTGATCTCGAACAGATCGATGTCTTCGAGCGCCAACCCGCTTCTGGCGAGAATCTGCTGTGTTGCGGGAATCGGCCCCGTCAGCATCAGCGCCGGATCAACGCCGACAACGAATTGCGCGCGCAGCACCGCACGCGGACGCAGACCGTACTCGCGCGCTTTGTCCGCGGTCATGATCAGCACGGCGGCAGCGCCATCGGACACCTGGCTCGCGTTACCCGCTGTCACCCGCCCATCCTCACGGAACGATGCTTTGAGCGACGTCAGTTTCTCAAGCGACGTATCGCGGCGAACGCCCTCATCACGATCGAGTACCTGATTGTCGACCCCGGCAAGCGGCACCATCTGGCGCGAGAACCGGCCGGCCTCGTGCGCTTCGGCGCTCAGGACATGACTGCGCAATGCCAGTTCATCGAGATAGCGGCGATCGAGTTGCCAGCGCTCGGCAATGCGCTCGGCGGCAATGCCCATCGACGGCATGGAGAAGCGCTCAACCAGTGACGGTGGATAACGCAGGCCGTAACGTGTGTCGTCGTTGCCGCCCTGTGTCTTCGACATCAGCTCGACACCGCCGGCAATGACGACGTCGCATACGCCGCTGCGAATCAGGTTGTCGGCGAAATGGATCGCCTGCTGTGACGATCCGCAAGCGCGCTGCACCGTGGTTCCCGGCACTGTCACCGGGAAATCGGCCAGCAGTAACGCCGTACGGGCAATGTTGCCGGCCTGCTCGCCGACCTGCGTGGCGCATCCGGCAACGATATCGTCCACGTCGCCACGGGGCACACCGGTACGCTCGACGAGGGCCGAGAGCACGTGCGCCAGCAACGCGGCGGCATGCCACTCCCGCAGTGCCCCATTGCGGCGGCCGACGGGGGTGCGCACGACATCGACGATGACCGGCTCGCGCCCGGCGAGATCGCGCGCCTTCATTCGCCCGACTCCCCTGAATTGCTCGCCCACTGGCTGTTCTTTCGTCCCAGCAAATGGCCGGCAATCATGTTCTTGTGGATCTGCAGCGTGCCGCCGTAGATCGAGCCGCCGCGCACCTCGCGATACAGCCCTTCCACCGGATACTCGCTCATGTAGCCATAGCCGCCGAGCAACTGGATAGCGTCGTCGCAAATCTCCTTGGCCGCCTGAGCGACGTACACCTTCGCCACCGAGGTCTCCAGAGGCGACGGCAACCCGCTCGCGGTGTTCGACGCGGCACGGTAAGTCAGCAACTGCGCGGCTTCGAGCTTGACCTTCATGTCGGCCAACATCCACTGAAGCCCTTGAAAATCGGCCAGTTCACGACCGAACTGTTTGCGCTCCTGCACGTACTGCAACGCGAACTCGAATGCCGCCTGCGCCGAGCCCAGCATGCGTGAAATGCTGCCCAGCCGTTCGGCGTTATAGACGCTGATGAGCTTGGCGAACGCACGGCTTTCCGCCAGCACGTTGGCTCTCGGCACGCGGCACTCGTCGAAATACAACTCGTATTGACGCTCACCGGCCATGTTGAGCGTGCCGTTGCTGCAGGAAAAACCGGGGGCGTCGTGCGGCACCATCACCGCACCGATGTCGCTGGCGCGCCCGGTGTTGCCGAAGCGGCAGTAGAGCATCGTGTAGTGGTTGGCCTTGGCCGCGCTGATGAAGATCTTCTGCCCGCTAATGACGACTTCGTCACCCTCGATGCGGGCCTTCGTCTTCATTGCCGTGGCCGCCGAGCCGGCATCCGGTTCGGTAATCCCGATAGAGACACCAATCTCGCCGCGCGCCACGCCCGTGACGAAACGGCGCTTCTGCTCCTCAGTGCCGAGTTCGAGCACTGCGCCGATGGCGCCCGTCGACGTGCGATGCGATAACCCGCCCAGCGTCGAGTCGACCCGCTGGACGGTCTGAATCAACAGCAAAGTTTCGAGCAGCGGCAGGCCCATGCCGCCGTATTCCTGCGGCAGGTTCAGGGCGAGCAGCCCTGCTTCGGCCATCTGACGGCGCAACTGTTGCAGCGGCCCCCAGTCGCCTCGCGTCTCGGCCTCGTGTGCCTCCTTCGCCAGCGGAAGCAACTGTCGACACAACTTCTCGGTGGCGTCGATCAGTTCGCGCTGCGAATCGGTGAGCTGGAAATCCATGGGTACTCTCGAAGTCTCAAAAACCGGATGAAGGGATGCGGTGAGGCGGCCGAATGGTTGAACTCAGCGCTGCAATGTCGAATCAAACGATTCGCCAAGCTCTGCCGCCCCCACGATCTGCGCCGTCTTGTCGTGGCCGACGTGCAGAATGTGTGTGTTCAGATCTCGAATCAGCCGGCCCAGCGGGAACTCGTCGAAGAGTGCCGTCGAACCCGCCAGCATGATCAGCGTGTGCGACATCTCCAGCGCCACATGCGCGCAGATCGACTTGGCCTGCATCGAGATCAGCTCGGCCTGTTGCACGTCGCCCGTCCGCCACGCCTCGATGGCGTTCTCGAATACCACTTGTGCGCCCAGCAACTGCGTCTTGGCTTCGCCCAGACGAAGCTGCACGAACGGGTCCTTGCCTCTGCCGCGCTCGATCAGGCTTTGTTTGACCCAGGCATAGGCGCCTTCGATCATGCCGAGATAATTGGCGGTAAAGCCCAGATGGAAGCGGCCCTGCCAGCGGCCGCGCGGATAGACACCCGGCTCGCCAAGGACATGCAGCTCGTCGATGAAAACGTCGTTCAGATAGATTTCCGGGCTCGGGCAGACACGCATGCCCGTCGGCCGATACCAGTCGTGGTTGACGCTCAGCCCCTCCATGCCCGGCTCGATGATGACCATCAGGTGCGACTTGAAGTACTCCGTCTCGCCTTCGATGGTGGCGAACACGATGGCGACACCATTCTCGTAACCATTGGTCGCATAATTCTTGTTGCCGTTGACGATATAGCCGCCGTCGACCTTCTTGGCGGTCGTCTTCAGCACATACATGTGCTTGCGACCGGCTTCGCTGCCGACGAACGACGACACGCTCATCTTCTGTGTCATCGGCTTCACGAAGTGTTCGCGTTGCGCGTCGGTACCCAGTTCGTCAATGGCCCACGCCACATGGTTCTGAACCTGCATGCAATGCGCCGTTCCCGGCGACACGCGCGCGACCCGTCGCATGCTTTGCAGGAACGTGGCCGGATCGGCGGACCTCACATTGCTACCGAGGCCACCGTGTTCCTGACGCACCGTGGCCGTGAGCAGACCGAGTTCGAACAAGTCCTGAAGATTCTCGAACGGCATGGCCGCCGCGTCGTGATAGGCGCGCTCACGCGCAGGAAAGCGAGACTGAACGACATCTTCGAGCGCTGCCAGCACAGCCTGGTTGCCCTGCCGGGACAGCGAAGGGGTTTCGGCAAAATTCATGTTGTCTCCTGAAAGGGGACCGCCTGAACCTCCGGTGCGGAGGTGTTGGCGGTTTCTATCGCTCTCGGGCCGATGGCGCGCGCAGCAGTGTTCGCTGTCGCTACGGGAATCGTTTCCGCGAAATGACACGTGACCCAGTGGCGCGGCGCGATCTCCCGCGCCACCGGCTTTTCTTCACGACACCGTGCCGCCGCATGGGGGCAGCGCGGATGAAATGGGCATCCCGATGGCGGATTCATCGGCGACGGAATCTCACCGGCCACCGACTGCGTGCCACTCGCACCGCGCGCGTCCACCGAGGCGATCAGCGCCTGCGTGTAGGGGTGACGCGCGCCCCGCATGAGCGTGGCGGTGTCCGCAACTTCCATGAACTCGCCGAGGTAGAGCACGCCGATGCGCTGGCTCATGTAGGCGACGACGGCCAGGTCGTGCGAGATCAACAGATACGTGAGATTGAGCGTGCCCTGCAGATCCTTGAGCAGATTCAGAATCTGCGCCTGAATCGACACATCGAGCGCCGAGACCGGCTCGTCGAGGATCATGCAGCGCGGGCTGAGGCTCAGCGCGCGAGCGATCGCCACGCGTTGCCGCTGTCCGCCCGACAGTTCATGGGGAAACTTGCGGTCCGCACTCGGCGGCAGCCCCACGAGCTGCAATAGCTCCGCGACACGCTGCGCACGCCCTTGCGCGTCGAGCATGCGATGGATGCGCAACGGCTCGTCGATGATGCGACCCACACGCATACGCGGATTCAGCGCGCTGTACGGGTCTTGCAGCACGGGCTGAAGGACTTGATGGAAATGCTCGCGCTCGGCGGCGCCGAGCGTACTGATGTCCTGCCCGTCGACACTCACGACACCACTGGTCGCCGGTTCCGCCAGCATCAGCATCTTGGCAATCGTGCTTTTGCCTGAGCCGGACTCGCCCACCAGACCGAATGTCGCTCCCGTGGCCACGTCGAAGCTCACGCCCGCCACGGCATGCAGCGGTCGGGGTCGACCAAGCAGTCCACGCCGCACGTCATACGTCTTGCGCAGATCGCGCACCGAAAGGTACGGATAGGCTGTCATGCGACCTCCCTGCGCGCCTGGCCGGCACTTCGCCCGCCCCAGGCGGTGGGAGAACCGGCGGCGCCGTGAGCGCTTTCCGTCGCCTGAGTCCCGGTCAGCATCTGCACGGTTTCCCAGCAGGCGCTGCGCCGCGCACCGTCCTGCCATTCGAACCAGTCGGGATATTGCGTGAGGCACTGTTCGGTGGCGAGTTGGCAACGGGGGGCGAAACGGCAACCCTGCGGCCAATCGGCGAGTCCCGGTTGCTGCCCCGGAATGGCTTCCAGACGCCGCTCGTAGTGACCGAGCGACGGCACCGCATTGAGAAGACCGGCTGTGTACGGATGCGCCGGACGCGCGAACACGTCGGCAATCGGGCCAGTCTCGACGATGCGGCCGCCGTACATGATGGCGACGTCGTCACAGAACTGCGACGCCAGATGCAGGTCATGCGTCACGAAGATCAGCGCCATGTTGCGCTGCTGCTGAAGCTCACGCAGCAATTTGAGAATCTGCAATTGCACAGTGACGTCGAGCGCGGTGGTCGGTTCGTCGCAAATCAGCAATTCAGGCGAGAGCGCGATATTGATCGCGATCGATACCCGTTGCCGCATGCCGCCGCTGAACTGGAACGGATAGCTGTCGAGCCGTTCGCGGGCGGCCGGAATCTTCACGCGCTCCAACACTTCGACACACAACCGGCGCAGTTCCGCCTTGTCGCGAATGCCCTGATGGACGCGGAAGATCTCGGCGACCTGATCGCCGATGGTCATCAGCGGGTTGAGCGATGTCATCGCGTCCTGAAGAATCATGCCGATTTCTCGGCCACGAATCTTCTCCATCGCGCGGCGCGGCAGCTTCGCGAGATCCTGCCCCTTGTACATGACCTCGCCCTGCACGAGCCGCCCGTTGGACGGGAGCAAACCGAGCAGCGTGTTGCACGTCATGCTCTTGCCGGAACCGGATTCGCCGACGAGCGCAAGTGAGCGGCCAGCTTCAACGCGCAGGCTGACGTTATCGACAGCCGTCACCACGCCTTGCTTGCCTCGCAGCATCGTGGTCAGGTGGCGGGCTTCCAGCAGCGGGACTGAAGAGGTCGTCATCACCACCCCCGCGACATGGTCGGGCTCAGGCGATCACGCAACGCGTCGCCAAGCTGGTTCGCCAGAAGCACGGCCACCATCAGCACCATGCCGGGAATGCCGCAGATCCACCACGCGGTTTCGAGATAGCCCCGGCCGTCAGCGATCATGGCGCCCCACGACGGCGTAGGCGGCTGTACGCCAAGTCCGAGGAACGACAACGTGGCCTCCAGAATGATGATCGTGCCGATATCGAGCGTGGCCAGCACGATGAACGTATTGACCACATTCGGGACGATGTGCGCGAAGATCACGCGAATTCGCGATGCCCCGGCGAGCTTGGCGAGAAGCACGAAGTCGCGCGAGCGCAGCGACAACGCCTCGGAGCGAGTCACGCGGGCAAACCGCGCCCAGTTCGCGAGGCTCAGCACGATCACCAGATTGAATACGCTGAAGCCGATGGCGCCGACCAGCACGAGCGCAAGAATGACGGCGGGCAAGGCGAGCTGAATATCGGCCAGACGCATCGCCACCGCATCGACCCAACCGCCGAGATACCCGGCGGCAATGCCGAACAGGCTGCCGAACACCCCCGCGAGCAACACCGCGCAAAACGCCACGTACAGCGAGATTTGCGATCCCCAGATCACACGCGACAGCAAGTCGCGGCCGAGTTGATCGGTGCCGAACCAGTGGGCGGACGAAGGTGGCTTGAGAATGTCGCTCAGCGAAATCGCGTTCGGATCGTAGGGCGAGAACCATTGCGGCGCGAGCGCCACAACAACCAGGGCGATAGCCAGTGCGAGCGATACCCAGAGCTGGGCGTCACGAAAGAACTGACGTCGCGCCCGCAGGTCCGGCACCGGCACACTGGCTTCGGCCGGACGTTGCCGCAAATCGAGGGGCGTAGCCTCATGCATAACGAATCCTCGGGTCGACATAGGCGTAGAGCACGTCCACGGCCAGGTTGAGCAAGGTGAAGATCAGTGCCCCCACCGTCACGGCCGCTTGCACGACCGTGTAATCGAGATTGGAAATCGAGTCGAGAATCAGGCGGCCGATCCCCGGCCACGAGAAGATGAATTCGACCGACACGGCGCCCCCCATCAGAATTCCGAATTGCAGCGCCGTGAACGTGATCATCGGCAGCAGCGCATTGCGCAACGCATGACGGAAGATGATCGTGTGCTCCGGCACCCCTTTGATGCGTGCGAACTTGATGTACTCGGTGTCGAGCACTTCCGACATGCTGGAACGGGTGAGCCGCATGATCCCCGCGGCGGAGTACCACCCCAACGCGACTGCCGGCAGCACGAGATGCGAGAACGTGCCGTAGCCGTTCGTCGGAAACCACGACAACTGGATCGAGAACAGCCGGATGAACAACAGGCTGAACAGGAATGGCGGTGCGGCCTGCCCCAGTACGGCAAAGAATTTGGCGCACTGATCGACGGCGCCGCCCCGGCGTACGGCGGCAATCGCGCCGAGCGGCACGCCGACGAGGATGCCCAGACCCAGGGCAGACGTCGTCAGCAGCAGCGTCGGCCCCAACGCTCCGAGCACGACGTCGAGCGCCGGGCGAGAGAATCGGTACGACATGCCAAGTTGACCTTGCAGCAGGTGCCAGAGATAGGTGCCGTACTGCACCGCGACCGGACGATCGAGCCCCATCTGGTGACGCAGCAGTTCCCGGTCCGCTTCCGTCGCTTCCGGCGGCAGCATCAGATGCGTCGGGTCGCCGATCAGTCGCACGATCAGAAAAATCACGAGTGTGACGAGCAGCACCGTGATCAGCGATTGCGCCACGCGGCGCGTGAGGTAGCGAATCACGAGTGGCTGCCCTCCCCTGACGATGCCCCGGCCGGCGGGACCGGGCGCGTCGACTCGGCCGCCTCTCCCGACGCCAGAATCTGCGCAGCGCGATCCCGTAGTTCCAGCTTGCGAATCTTCTGACTACCGGTCAGCGGCCAGTGCTCGATGAATTCGACGTAGCGCGGCACCTTGTAGCTGGCAATATGTTCGTGACAGTATTGCTGTAGCGCGTGCGGGTCGATAGTTGCGCCTTCCTGGCGCTCGATGTACGCATAGCCCACTTCGCCGAGTCGCGCATCGGGTACGCCGACCACCACCGCCTGTCGCACGCCGGGATAGGTCTTCAGGAAAACCTCGATCTCTTGCGTGGCCACGTTGAATCCACCGGGCTTGATCATCTCCTTCAACCGGCCCCGGTAGGTGAGATAGCCGTCGGCATCCAGCTCACCGAGATCGCCGGTGCGCAACCAGCCGTCGGCGTCGATCGCCTTCTTGTCCTCATCCGGCATCCGGTAATAGCCCTTCATCACCACGTAGCCCGCGATGCAGATCTCGCCGATCACACCGGCCGGCGCGAAAGCCCCGGTCTTGATGTCGGCAATGCGCACCTGCACGCCGCGCACGGGTCTTCCGTTGGTGCGGGAACGCTTCTCGTAGGGATCGTTCCACCGTGTTCGCACGACCGCGTTCGATGTCTCCGACATGCCATAGGCGCTCACCAGTTGCGGCACGCCCAATGTCGTACTGACCCATTCGAACGATGCCGTCGGCAACGGTGCGCCCGTGCCGGTACGAAGGCTCGACAGATCGTAGCGACCGATGTCGGCAAACGCCTTGAGATCCTGAACGATCGTGTCGACGAAGAAACTGACGGTAATCTTTTCACGCTCGACCAGTTCGCAGAAAAGCTTCGGCGTGAATTGGTCCGCGATGACCATGGCGGCGCCGGAAAGTGCCATCGCCAGGGTGTAGAACGTGCCTGTGGCAGTGAACAGCGGGACACAAGAAAGGTACCGGTCGGCCGGCGACAGTCGCAGGCACTGCGCGGCATATTGGTTGTTCGCCAGCAATGCGCCGTGCCGAACCATGGCCCCTTTCGGAAACGAGGTCGTGCCCGACGTGTACAGAATCTGTGCAACGTCATCGGGCTTTACTTGACTCACGCGCCGCTCCAGCACGCCGTCGTGCCGGTGGCTTTGCCCATGCGCTTCGACAGCATGGAAGTCCTCCATGCCGGTGGGGAGTGTGCGCTCGGACGACAGACCGATCACACGACGCAGGGCCGGCATGCGCTCGCAACGCCACGCGCCACGGCGGTGCTTGTCCCAATCCGGATCGAGCCGCGCGAGGATATCGAAGTAGCGCACCCCCCGCTCCACGGAACCGGCGCGCTCTTGCACGATGAGTGTGCTGGCTTCCGATTGACTCAGGACATAGGCGACGTCGTTCTCACGAAAGCGTGTATTGACGGGGACCAGCACCGCTCCGATCAAGGGCACTGCCCAGCGGGCGACCAGCCATTCGGTGCTGTCCGACATCCACAGTGCGACGTTCTCCCCCGGCCCGACCCCGAGTGCGATCAGGCCCCGCGCGAAGGCGCTGATGCGCTCGGCAAGCTCGGCGAACGTCAGGCGTGTCTCACCGTGCACAACGGCCTCGCGCGCACCGTGGGTCCGCGCGATCCATGCCAGCGCGCTGCCGAACGTCTCACGTGTCCAGTCGACGCTGTCGGCTGCGGCTGCGGCGGTCGGCGGCGTACCGCTGTCGCTCGTCGCGAGGCTCGCCGCAACTACGGCTGCGGCGGTTCCGGTCAGCACGCTGTCGTCTTCTCGGTTCATGGCTTGGTTCATTCCGTCACGTCCGCTTGCAGACCGGCTTACTGCCAGCCCAGGTTGCGCAAGTTGTAGTACCCGCTGCCATGCTGCGGCTCCCAGTTCAACTTCGCGTCTTGCGCGAAGGTGTAATACAGCTCCGTGATCAGCACCGCATGACCGTCGTCGTGCAGCAGGCGCGCAATCTTCTTGAAGATCTCGTCACGTTGTTCTCGCGACGTGGCAGCGTCACCTTCTGCAACGAGCTTCTCGACTTCCGGGTTGTAATAGTCCGACCATGTGCCGTCCTTCGTGGCCGCACCGCTGATCGGATGCACCGGGTCATAGATCGCGTTCGAGAACTGCATCATCGTCATCGGTCCGCCCTTGTGCGTGTTGTTCAGACGACTCCACGCGGCGTAGTCGATGACCTTCACATTGGTCTTCACACCGATGGCCCCCCAGTACGCCGCGATCACCTCGCAGAGTTCCTTCGGGTTGTCGGTCGGGCACAGCAAGTCCGTCGTGAATCCACTCGGATACCCCGCCTGCGCGAGCAGCTTCTTGGCCTGCGCCGGGTCGTACGGATACGGCTTGAGCGTGCGATCGACGCCATACGGGTAGCTCGACGACACATACGACGACATCTGCGCGCCTACACCATGCAGGGCCTGATTGATGATGGCCTTCGTGTCGAGCGCGTAATTGAGTGCCAGACGCACTTCGCGCTTCGAGAGAGGGGTTCCCGGCACATTCGAGTACAGACGCACGGCCAGCGGGCTGCCCACGGGCACCGACTTCACCTTGAGTCCCGCGTTGGCCTTCAGGCGTGCCACATCCACGCTCGGCACATAGTCGATCACGTCGACCTCGCCATTGAGCAACGCGTTGATCCGGCTGCTCGCCTCGGGAATGACCTTGAAGACCAGATGCTTGATGCCGGGCTTCGGTCCCCAGTAGCCATCGAATCGCTCGAAGGTGACCGACTGTCCGATCTTCTGCTCGACGAACTTGTAAGGGCCCGAGCCGATCGGCGCGCGGGCAAACGCTTCCGGCGTCGGCAGCGACTCGGTGTAGGCCTTGGGTACCAGCAGCAGATAGCCGGCGATCTTGTTCAGAAACGCCCCGTCCTGACGCTTCAGGTGGAACACCACCGTAGTGTCGTTGGGGGCATCGACACGATCGACGAGATTGGCGAAGTACGGGCGACGGGTGCTCTTGGTTTCGGGCGCGAGAATGCGCTCGAGCGAGTACTTCACATCCTTTGCCGTGAGTTTCGCGCCATTGTGAAACTTGACGTCATTACGAAGCGTGAACGTGTATTGCAGACCATCCGGGGCGATTTTCACCCCCGTGGCCACGCTGGGTTTCAGATTGCCGTCGATGTCGAACGCGTAAAGCGTGTCGAAAAGCTGCCAGCCGTAGCGTTGCGAATCGCCGGTCGCTGCGACTTGCCCGTCGAGGTTGTTGATGTCCTTGCCGACGGCAAAGACCACCGTGTCCCGATTGACGGCGGGCTTTCCGCCGATGGCCAGCGCCGCATGCGACGACAACAGCGCCGCGCACAGCGCGAGCCCTGAACCCAGCCGTGCCAATTGGCGCGGCAATGCCTTGATACGCATTGAATTCTCCGTATGAGCGTTGATGTTGACCACAGACGTACGCGCAATGTCAGCGCAACGTCTCCGGCCCGCCCTTCACATAGATGATTTGTCCCGACACGAAAGCGGCGTCTTCGCTACAGAGGAAGGCCACCACATTCGCGATGTCGCTTGGCACGCCAACGCGTCCCAATGGAATGTTCTTGGCGCGCTGGCGCTTGTATTCCTCGGGATCGATGCCACGACGCTCGGCCGTCTGGCGCGTCATTTCCGTGTCGATGAACCCGGGCGCCACGGCGTTGACGTTGATGTTGAACGGGCCGAGTTCGATGGCCGCCGTGCGCGTAAATGCCTGCAGGCCTGCCTTGGCCGACGAGTAATTCGCCTGCCCCCGATTCCCGAGCGCCGATGTGGATGAGAGATTGACGATCTTGCCGCTGCGCTGTTCGACCATATGGCGCTGCGCGGCGCGCGTACACAGGAAAGTGCCGCGCAGATGCACGTTCATGACGAGGTCCCAGTCATCGACCGACATCTTGAACAGCAGATTGTCGCGCGTGACGCCCGCGTTGTTCACGAGAACGTCGAGGCCGCCCAGTTGCGCGATCACCTGCGCGAAGAGCGTATCGACCTGCGCCTCGTCGGTGACATCGCAGCCGAAACCGGCGACCTCACGATTCGTCTCGCGCCGCAGCGTCTCGGCGGCGGCCTGCGCAGCGTCTGCGGAAATATCGCAGATCGCTACGCGGGCGCCCTCCTGCGCGAACCGTTCGGCAGTTGCGTAGCCAATGCCACGCGCACCGCCTGTGACTAAAACCACCTTGCCCTGGAAGCGATTGCTCATGCGCTTGCGTCTCCTGGTTGTGGCGCTGCGTGATCTCTGTCCGCAGTCGTCGTATTGCGATCCAGTCTAGTCACGCGCTTGCGTATGGTCAATATTTGAAACAAATTAATTGTCTGAAATCTCATCAGGGATAACTCTTAGCTCGTTCGATGCGCCATGGGTTATCTTTATATCGCAAGCCGAGGCCAGTCTTTATATGGATTTCTACTTAGCAAATCATCACGCTTCGGCTTGCGTTTTTACCGTGAAATGGCGCAATATTAATTCCACCATTTGAACGTTTTATTGATTTTCAAATTTTCCATGAAGGTAGCTCGCGGTTTCCTCTGCGGCGTTTCGACCCGCCACGCGCCCGCCGACGATGCACTCGGCAAGGTTGCCGCCGGCCATGTAAATGTGGCCGAAGACGCTGCCCAGTTCGCCCGCCGCGTAGAGCCGCGGAATTGGCGCACCGAAAGGATCGAGCACATGTTGTTCCGCGTCGTGAACCGGCCCACCCTGCGTGTTGATGACCACCGGCCACAGCGAGGCGGCATAAAACGGCCCCTCACGCAGCGGCACCATCGTTTCGGCACGGCGCCCGAACGCGGCGTCACGCCCAGCGTCGCAACCCGCATTCCAGTCGTCGATCGTTCGGCCCAAACCCTGCGCATCGATGCCGAGCTTTTGAGCGAGCGCCTCAAGCGTGTCGGCCCGTACCAGCAAGCCGTTCTCGACCTCTTTCAGGTTGTCGTCGCTCCACTCGTACCAGGCTTCACGATCGTTCGTGATGGCCCGACCCATCGGGTACAGGCGACGCCCGGCTTCATCGAAGATCAGAAAGGACGGCAGGCGATCATGTCGGTGCGCGACGGGGTCGTAGTGATCGAACTGGCGCACACCGGTGTCGGAGATGTACGGTGGGTATTCGTTGACGTAGCGGCGGCCGCGCTGATCGACAACAATCCAGGCCATTTTCGGCAGTGGCTTCGTCTCGCGCTCGGGCGTCCACATGGGCAGCAACTTCGCGTAGATGCCAAACGGATACGTCGGATCGGGGTGACGAATGCCATATGGGCCGTGGTAGTGCCACATATGCCAGAGCGCGGCTCCCGCTGCCTGCGCCATGCGAATGCCGTCGCCGGTATTGCCGCGAAAACTGCCCGGCAGCGCGGGCGTCGAGACGAGAAACTGCCGCTTCATTTCCTCGTCGGCTTCGAAGCCGCCACACGCCAGCACGACCGCACGATGGGCGCGCACCGCGACCTGATGTCCGCCGCGACGCAGCCTGACGCCGATCACCTCGCGATTTTCGCTTTGCACCAGCCGCTCGACTGCGGTCGACAGCCAGACGTCGATGCTGTCTCGCCGCGCGTCGACGTTATCGAGCAGCAACTTGAACAACAGGCAGCCCGGACGGAACGGGCGCGCCGCAAGAAAGCCGGCCGGATCGCCAAAGTCCGGAATCGATTCGATGTCCGCATAGCCCAGCGCGTCGCAGCCAGGAAAGGGATAGTTGCCCACCGCAGGATCGACACGCACGCAGGCCCCATTGATCCGCGCCAATCCGCGCAGATAGTCGGGAACCTCGGTCATGCCGTTGGCGAGCACGCGCAAAACGTCGTCGGGCGTGCGGCCGCCACACGTGTGATGCAGGTATTGAAATGCCGCCTCGGCGTCATCGGAGACGCGCACGCCACCCGCCGACAGAATCGAAATGCCACCGGGATCAGGCATCTTTTCGATAAGCAGAACGCGCGCCCCGGCGTCAGCGCTCTCGATAGCTGCGACGGCGCCGGCGGCACCGTAGCCAACGACGATGACGTCGTACTCCGCCTGCCATTGCCCGTCCACGCCCTGTCCCACCTGATTTTCCAAAGCCCTGATAGAAGCACCCATTTGCCGACGACTCCTTGTTGTCTGCGCCCTGCACAACGCTGATTGAACGATTGACTACCACCCGGAGGAAACGCATATGTCACACCAAGCTGTCCGCTCTGAAATTACCGGCACCGTCTGCCAGGTGCTCGTCGCCGAGGGCGACGCCGTGACTGAGGATCAGGCTCTGCTGCTGGTCGAATCGATGAAGATGGAAATCCCCGTCATCGCGCCGCGCGCCGGCCGTGTCACGAAGGTGCATTTCAAGGTTGGCGATCCGATTGGTGAAGGCGACGATGCCGTAAGCCTCGACGCCTGAACGCCGAAGCCGCGCGCGGGAACAGCCGGCGCGCGGCTTCGGCGGCCCCTCACTGCCAAGCCACCTTGCGGAAATTGAGGAAGCCCGAACCCTGCTGCACTTCCCATGCGAGCGTCTTCTTTTTGGCGAAGAGGTTGAACAACTCCGTCACGAGCACAGCGGAGGCATCGTCGTGAAGGATCTTGCCGATCTTGCGGAACAGCGCCCCTCGCGCCTCGGCACCGGTCGTGGTTTCGAGTTGCTTGAGCAGCGCCTCGACTTCCGGATTCGAGTAGTCGGACCACGCCCCGTCCTTCGAGAACGAGCCTGCCACCGGATGGATCGGGTCGTAGATCGCATTGGTGAACTGGGTCGTCGTCATCGGGCCGGTCTTGTGCGTGTTGTTCAGGCGACTCCATGCCGCGTAGTCGATCCGGTTGATATCGACCTTGACGCCGACTTGCGCCCAATACGCCGCCAGCGCCTCGGCAAACTCCTTGGGCGTGCCAACCGCGTCATAGAGCTTTATCGAGAAGCCGTTCGGATAGCCCGCCTGCTTGAGCAATGCGCGCGCCTTGGCCGGATCGTACGGATACGGCGCAATGCTCGGATCGCCGCCGTACGGGAAGTATTTGGAGATGAACGTCCCCATCGGGGCGCCCACACCATGGAAGACACCCTTGATGATGGCGTTCGCGTCGATCGCGTAGTTCAGGGCGAGACGCACGTCGCGCTTCGCGAGCGGCGAATCCGGCACGTTCGAGTACAGGCGAACGTGCATCGGCGACGACACCGGGTTTGTGATGACGTCGAGCGCCGCATCCTGGCGAAGTCGCGCCACTTCCGCGAGCGGAATCATCGCGGCAATGTCGACCTCACCGGAGATGATGGCGTTGACACGGCTGGACGGCTCGGGAATGTATTTGAAAACGAGTGTCTTGATGCCCGGCTTCTCGCCGTAGAAATCATCGAAACGCTCAAGCTCAAGGTATTGCCCCACCTTGTTCGCCTTGACCCGATACGGCCCTGTACCAATAGGGGCCGCCGCAAAGGCCTCGACATTCGGCAGCGACGACGTGTACTTCTGAGGCACGATGAAAAGGAAGCCGGCGATCTTGTTGAGGAATACGCCGTCAGGCTGCTTGAGCTTGATGCGAACGGTCAGCGGATCGGGCGTCTCGATCGAGTCGATCACCGGCGCAAAGAACGGACGGCGCGTGCTCTTCGTCGCGGGATCGATGATGCGCTCGATCGAATACTTCACGTCGGCCGAGGTGAACGGATCGCCGTTGTGGAACTTGATGTGCGGGCGAAGCTTGAAGGTGTAGACGAGGCCGTCGGACGACATCGCGTAACTGCTGGCCATGCGCGGCACGATGTTGCCCTTGGGGTCGAACCCGTACAGCGTATCGAAGATCTGCATCGCATAGCGCTGCGAATCGCCGCTCGCCGTCACGAGCGCGTCGAGACTCTGGATTTCCTTGTCCAGCGCCACGACGAGCGTGCTCTTGTCCACCGCCGGCCCCGTCTTGTCGGCTGCCACCGAATCCAGCGGCGCCCCCATCGCCACCAGAGCACCCGCCGCTATGCCTGCCGCGGCCAACCCCGCCCGCAGACCTGAAGCCACACGCGTCAGTGCGCGCCATTCCGTGATTCGATTCATTTCATCCTCATTTCATATGTACACATATCGGAATCAAAAAGACATCGAAAACCCCACTGCGATTTACAAGAAACTCTCTGGCGTATTGTCGAAATATCCGCTATAAAAGCTAGGAAACTAGGGTGTCGATGTCAATAAGCGATCATACCGACGAGAAGATTTCGATCACGCACCGCACCATATAATCGTTATTTATTTCAATATATGGATACCTGGATAGCCGCACTTACCCTGCCCCGCCGCCAAAGCTCAAATGGATAAACGCAAAATTGACGAACTCCACGCACGCCGCTCGGCGGTTCGCACCGCGGCGTCTGGCGCCGCCATCGACAAGCTCAGAGCGCAGGGCAAGCTCACGGCGCGCGAACGGCTGGCGTTGTTACTGGACGACGGCAGCTTCGTCGAGATGGGGATTCATGCGCACAGCGCGCATGCCTCGCTACGCGAGCGCACGCCGGCCGACGGCATCGTCACCGGCTACGGGACCATCGATGGTCGAATCGTTTATGTCGCGGCAGACGACGCCACCGTGCTGGGCGGCACACGCGGTCGCGTGGGTGAAATCAAGATCGCGCGCGTGCGAGAGGCTGCGTTGACGCATCGCAAGCCATTCATCGCACTGATGGAGGCCGGTGCGGCTCGCGTTCAGGAGAGTTTCGGTGCCATGGCGGCGAACATGGGCGCACGCTTTGCCGATCATTTCCGAATGTCCGGCCAGATTCCACAACTCGCCGCGATTCTGGGACCGGCGTTCGGCGGCCCCTCGTTTACGGCGGCGCAATCGGACTTCACGGCACTTGCGCGTGGCACAGGGGTCATGGGCATGTCGGGGCCGCTCGTCGTGAAGGTCGGCACCGGTGAAGTGGTCACGGGCGACGCCATCGGTGGTGCTGACGTCAGTGAAACGGTCACGGGGCAAGCCGACTTCGTGGGTGAAACCGAAGCCGACACGCTGCGCAGTCTGCGCACGTTCCTCTCGTTTCTGCCGAGCCACTGTGGCGAACTTCCGCCGGTGTGCGCCGCGCAACCCGCCGCCGTGGATACCGAGGAAGGCCGCGAGAAGCTGCGCGCGCTGATCCCGGATATCGGCCGTCAGGCATACGACATGAAGCGCGTGCTGAGCCTGCTTGTGGATGCAGGCGACCTCTTCCACTATCGACCGCGATATGGCCCGAATCTGATCACCGCGTTCGGACGCATCGATGGACAGCCTGTTGGCTTCCTGGCGTCAAACCCGATGGCGCGTGGCGGGGTGATGGATGAGAAGACCGCGCAAAAGGCCCGAAAATTCGTCGATATCTGCGATGCCTTTCACGTGCCACTCGTCTTTATCTGCGACGCGCCGGGATTTCTCGTCGGGCCCGACATTGAAAAGCACCGCATGGTGTCGCTCGCGGCTCGCTTGCTCAACACGGTATGTGCGGCCTCGGTCCCCAAGGTCACGATCGTGGCGCGCAAAGCCATCGGCCTGGCGTACCTGGCAATGTGCGGGCGGACCATGCGCCCGGACTATCTCGCCGCATGGCCGGGTGCCCATTTCGATGTCATGGGACCCGAGGCAGGCGTCGAACTCGTGCACGGTCGCGAGATCGCCAGTGCGCCCGACCCTGCGGCACGCAAGGCCGAGATCATGGCCAAGCTCGACGAGCAGTCCAGTGCCTATGAGGCCGCAGCACAAGGCTGGATCGACGACGTGATCGACCCTGCCGAGACGCGTGATGTGATCCGGCGAACCCTGCGCGCCACGGCAGATGCCCGGATGCCCGGCTTCAAGCATCGTATCGACCCCTGAGCACCTATGAGCATCGACTTTTCCGTATCCGACGGTATCGCGACGGTGCGTCTCGACAGCCCCGAGACGCTTAACGCCATCGACTATCCGATGCGCGCGGAATTGCAGCGGCTATGGCAACACGTCGCCCACACACCTGACATTCGCGTCGTAATCGTGACAGGCACCGGCGAGCGCGCCTTCAGTAGCGGCGCCGACCTCAAGCGCACGCCGCCGCCCGCGACGTCGTTTGCCGCGCAGGCGTTTGGCGGTCATGACGCCGAGACCGGATCGTTGACGCTCGGACTGGACATCGACACACCGCTCATCTGCGCATTCAACGGTCTGGCGTATGGCGGTGGATTGGAGATTGGTCTCGCGTGCGATATCCGCATCGCGGCCGACACTGCGACATTTGCGTTGCCGGAAGTCAATGTAGGTTCGATGCCCGGCTCCGGCGGCACACAGCGCTTGCCGCGCCTCATCGGTGGTGCGAATGCAATGTGGATGTTGCTCACCGGCGAGCCGATCGATGCCCAGACGGCGTTGCGCATCGGACTGGTGAGTCATGTCGTGCCTCCCGAGGCCTTGCATGACGCCGCGATGGCCATTGCGCGACGCATCGCCAACAGCGCGCCGCTGGCCGTGCGCGCCATCAAGCGTGTGGTGCGCGACGGCCTCGACATGCCGATCGCTTCGGCCCTCACCCACGAGCGGCACGCGTGGGGCCTCTTGCGGGACACGGAAGATCGCAAGGAAGGACGGCTGGCATTTGCGGAAAAACGTTCACCGGTGTATCGCGGACGATAACCCTCTGCCGCATGCTTCGCAGTCATTACAATTGCCACGGATTCTCTGGAAACTTTAGACACCCGTTCATGACCCTTCCCGCGACACTCGCCACCGATTCCGACAGCCCCAGCGGCGACGAGCCGCACGGCCAGACGCTCACGCGCCGCGCGAACGAAGGCACCCAAAGTATCCAGCGCGCTATTGCCGTGCTGCGTCTGATCGCCATGCGCGGCCCCGCCGGACTGCGCCTCCATGAGATCGCCGAAGGGCTGGCGCTCGAACGTATCACCGCACACCGCATCGTCAAGGGGCTCGTCTTCAGCGGCATGCTGCAACTCGAACCCGAAGGCCGCCGCTACACGCTCGGTCACACGGCCTATACGCTGGGTTTGAGCGCCTCGCCGTCGTTCGACTTGCGCGAACGGTGCCAACCGACGCTGCGCCGATTGGCAGACCTCACGGGCGACTCGGTCTTCCTGATGGTCCGCAGCGGCCATGAAGCCGTGTGCTTCGATCACATTCAGGGCAGCTATCCGATCCGCACGCACAGCCTGACGATGGGCGCTCGCCGAGCGCTAGGCGCCGGGGCCGGTGCGATGGCATTGCTGGCGGCGTTGCCCGATAACGCCGTCAATGCCGCGATTGCGGCAAACGCGCCGCACTTCTCGCGTTATCGCGATATTTCGCACCAGACGTTGCGCGACATGGTCAGGCGTACGCGTCTCGATGGCTACGCCACCAACTTGCAGACCGTGATCGCCGACGTCAGCGCCATCGGCATGACGCTGCCGCGCCGAGACGGCGTGCCGTGTGCGTCGATCAGCATTGCCTCCATTGCCTCGCGCATGACTGGCGTCCATCTCGAAGACGCTTTGCGGGCACTCAGACAGGAAACAGAGGCACTCGGGCAAGCGCTCGATGCCATGCCGAACGTATGGGACGGCATGTTGGATCACGCTGCCGCGTCGCGGTAAGCCTAAGGAGGAGACATGATTCAGAAAGTTCTGGTGGCGAATCGAGGCGCCGTGGCGGCGCGCATCATTCGAGCGCTACGGCAGATGAATATCCGTTCGGTGGCAGTGCACTCCGACGCCGACAGCGCACTGCCGTATCTGGCAGCGGCCGACGAGGTGTATTCCCTCGGTCCGGCGCCCGCCATATCGAGTTACCTCAATCAGGAGCGACTGCTGGAGATTCTCGCGCTCAGCGGTGCCGACGCCGTTCACCCGGGCTATGGTTTCCTCTCGGAGAATGCCGCCTTCGCAAGAAGCGTGGTCGACGCGGGGGCCGTCTTCATTGGGCCTTCGCCGCGATGGATCGAGGCGATGGGACACAAGACGCGTGCGCGCGAGCTGATGGCCCGGCATGGCATGCCCATGTCACCCAGCTCCGGTCTGCTCGACGATGTGCCCGATACGATTCGCGCCGCTGCGAGCGCCATCGGCTATCCGGTATTAATCAAACCGGCGGCCGGGGGTGGCGGCATCGGCATGCTGCCGGCACGCGACGAAGTCTCGCTGCTGGCCGCCATCGCGCAAGCGCGCTCCGTCTCGCAGAAGAGCTTCGGCAACGCCGACCTGTATCTCGAAAAATTGATCGAGCGGCCGCGCCATATCGAGTTCCAGATTCTCGCGGACAAATTCGGCAATGCCTGTCATCTGTTCGAAAGGGATTGCTCGGTACAACGCCGCCACCAAAAGGTCATCGAGGAGTCGCCCGCGCCGCTGTTGCCGCGCCGCGAACTGGAGGCGACGGCCGAGCGGATTGCCGCGCTGTTGCAGAGCATCGGATACGATGTCATCGGCACCGCCGAAACGCTGTTCGGTGGCGACGGCACATGCAACTTCCTTGAGATGAATACGCGGCTGCAAGTCGAGCACGCCGTGACAGAGGCGATCACGGGCATCGACCTCGTGGTGTCGCAGATTCGTCTGGCCGCCGGCGCGCGGCTCGACAGTGTGATTCCTGACCGGCCCCGTGTGCAAGGGCATGCCATCGAAGTGCGCCTGTACGCCGAAGACCCGGTGCGCTTCTTCCCGTCACCGGGCAAGCTCGACGTCTTTCAATTACCGGAAGGCGATGGCGTGCGCGTGGAAACCGGATATGCGCAGGGCAACACCGTCACGCCCTATTACGACCCGCTGCTGGCGAAGATCATCGTACATGCCGCAGACCGGCCGGCGGCAATCCGGCGCATGGTCGACGCGTTGAAAGCCACGCAAGTCACCGGCGTGAAGACCAACATTCCGTTCGCGCTTCGCGTGCTGCAAGACGAGACGTTCCAGTTGGGTCACGTCCACACAGGACTCGGGGTGGATATCGCGAAGGCGGCGTAAGCACGCCCATATGAGATTCGTCCAGCCGCAAAGCGATTCGCCGCAGATAACCTAAGTCGTAAATATTGGTTGGGTTGGCGAGTCGCGCTCCCTATAGTGCACCGAGTGGCTTCTTGAAGCTTTCACGGGCTATATGACGAGTAGCAGGGCTGCATGGATGAGTCTTTGATTGACGAGTGGTTGCCTTCGCACCACTTCGGTGAACATGCAACAGACGTGATACGCGTCGCCGAGGCATTGAAGACTTCGGCAACACAACGCGATCGGGACGGCGGCACGGCATGGCGCGAGCGCGACGTGCTTCGTGAAAGTGGTCTTCTCAAGCTTGCGGTTCCACGCGAGTTCGGTGGCTTCGACGCCGGATGGCCCTTGATTCTGCGAACCGTGCGACGGCTTGCCGTCGAAGACAGTTCACTGGCTCACCTCTTCGGGTTCCAACACCTTCAAGTCGCCTCCGTGCGGCTGTTCGGCAACCCCGAGCAGCAAGCACGTTATCTGGGCGGCACCACCGAGCAGGGTTGGTTCTGGGGCAACGCCGTCAATGCGCGCGATGTGCGTCTGAGCATTACGCGAACGTCCACGGGATACGAACTCAACGGCATCAAGAGCTTTTGCTCCGGCGCAACAGGCTCCGACATGCTCATCATTTCGGTGACGTCGGGCGATGCCCCGACCGATCGCCGCTTTCTCGCGATCCCGACCCAGCGACAAGGCATCACGGTCAACGACGATTGGGACAATATCGGGCAGCGACAAACGGATAGCGGATCGATCACGTTTGATCGCGTTGCGCTCGACGCCTCCGAGGTACTCGGGCCACCCGGCGTCGCCAGCAGTCCGCGCGCGACATTGCGCAATCTGATCGGGCAACTGATTCTCACGGAAATCTATCTGGGCAACGCGCTGGGGGCGTTCAGAGACGCCATCGGCTATGTCAAAAACCGCAGCCGCCCCTGGCCAATGGCGGCGGTCGCCAACGCACGTGACGATGAGTTACTGCAATTCCGGACCGGCGGCCTGTGGCCCCGTCTCAAAGCCGCCCAACTGCTGGCCGACGACGCCCTCCACGAATTCGAACGCGCCTGGCAGCGTGGCCTTGACCTGAGCGCACACGCCCGCGGCGAACTCGCACTGAATATTGCTGCGGCGCGGCTACAGGCGGCGCGCACTGCACTGGATACCACATCGGAGATCTTCGAGTTGATGGGGGCGAGTGCGACGACGCGACGCGATGGCTTCGACCGCTATTGGCGCAACGTCCGCGTGCACACGCTGCACGATCCCCTGGACTACCGCCAGAAGTCCATCGGCCAATGGCTATTGACGGGACAGCTCCCCGATCCGTACGGATAACGACGTCGCGGGAGCCTGAGCACGACAGAAAGAAGGATCGCTACGGACGCCATGCGCGAGCCCGATAGCGAAGTTGAGAATTGATCATGAATAAGAGGTGGAAAATGGATCGTCGGGGATTTGTCGCAACGGTAGGCGCGCTCGGACTGGGCATGAGCCTGTTGCCCAAAGCACACGCAGCGGAAAAAATTGTGGTGGCGGAAAGCCAGGGCTTCAGTTGGGCGATCCCGTATCTGGTGTCGAGCAAGGACTACTGGCGCCCTCAGGGCATCGAAGCGACGACACTGGCCTTCACTTCCGGCCGCCTGGCGTTTGACGCCGTTCAGGCCGGCAAGGCCCAGTTCGCCACCACCACCGACAGCGTTATCGGACTCGCCGGCGCGAATGGCGTCAACACCGTGATCGTGGCGGAGTTCACTCGTCTGTCGAGCGGTATGGTTGTCGCAGCGCGCACCGATCGCGGCATCGATACGCCCGCGCAACTCAAAGGCAAACGCATCGCCACTCCGTTAGGCACGAGCGGACATTACTTCCTGTCTCGTTATCTCTCACTGTGGGGCCTGAGCCTCAAGGACGTCACACTCGTCAACGTAGGCGCCGGCGACGTGGTCACCGCCATCGGGAAAAACGGGGTGGACGCGTTCGCCTGGGGATTCGATTCCGGGCAAAAGGCTGTCTCGGACTATCCGGGTCTGGTTCGCCTGCTGCCCGACACCGGGCTGGAAAAGGTCTTTGTGAGCCACTACGTGTTGACCGCGCCTGAATCGGTCGTGCGGCAGCAACCCAAGCTGGTGGAAGGCGCAGTCCGTGCCCTGTTGGCCGCAGAACAGTTTTATCGCACGCAGCCGAAGGAAGCCGTCACGTTGGTAGCCGAGCGCACCAAGACTTCTGTGGCAGCAACGCAAACGGGCTTCGGCACGATGCAAGTCGGTGTCCGCCTCGACAATCGTCTGCTCGACGATCTGGTACTCAATGGCGAATGGGCGATCAGCGCGGGACTGGCGCAACGCCCCAAGGAAGACCTGCGCTCGCTCTATCGCAAGCTTGTCTATACGGAAGCGCTCAAGGCCGTCGCCCCTGACCGGGTGACCCTCTCGTGAGCACCACGCCTCTCGCGCCACCGGCCGTCTCGATTCAGGGCGTTTCGCAGTTGTACACGACGCGGGCCGGCGATCTGAACTGGGCGTTGACGGACGTAGACCTGGAGATCAACGACCACGAGTTCGTGTGCGCGATCGGCCCCAGTGGCTGCGGCAAGACAACGCTGCTCAACATGATCGCCGGGTTTCTCAAGCCGACGTTGGGCAGCGTCACGTCTCACGGTGCGCCAATCGATGGGCCGGGGCCTGACCGCGGAGTGGTCTTTCAGGAATACGCGCTGTTTCCATGGCTGTCTGCACGCCGCAACGTGGAATTCGGGCTGAAACAGCAGGGCGTCGAACGCTCCCAGCGTCGCGCTCGTGCCGAAGCGTTACTCGCGCTCGTCGGGTTGGGACATGCCGGAGATCGCTATCCCTTCGAGTTGTCAGGCGGCATGCGTCAGCGGGTTGCTGTCGCGCGCGCCCTGGCGACCGAGCCTCGCGTCTTGTTGATGGATGAACCGTTTGCCGCGATCGATGCATTGACGCGCGCGCTCCTGCAAGATGAGCTGCTGCGTGTCTGGCGCGAGTTGAAGCTCTCGATATTCTTCATTACCCACAACATTGAAGAGGCCGTGTTTCTCGCGCAACGCGTGGTGGTCATGAGCCCGCATCCGGGGCGCATTCAAGAGATTGTGGACATTCCCCTGCCCTATCCTCGCGAGCGTAGCGATCCCGCCTTTGGCCGCATCTACGAACACATCAGCAAGATTTTCGAAACATTGAACACGACGGAGAGCGCAGCGTGAGCGCCAATCCACAGCAAAGTGTCGGCCTCCTTCCCGGCATTCCGAAAGCGTTGGCGGAGGCCTCACCCCCGCCACGTACCGGCAATCAGGACCGCGAGCGTCGTCAGGCCATCGAAGACGCCGTCCGGCGAAGCCGGCGCACGCGCCACTGGAGTGCACTCGGCAGGCAATGGCTGCTGGGCGGCATCGGGTGCGTGATCTTTCTGGTGATCTGGGAGATCGTTCCCCGGCTGATTCCCGGCATCAACCTCAACATGTTCCCGCCGCCGTCCCGAGTCGCCGGCGTTTTCGCCGAGTTGACCTGGGGCAGCGCAGAGATATGGCCACATGTCGCCGCCAGCCTGCAACGTGCCCTGTGGGGTTTCCTGCTGGGCGCGTCGCTTGGCGTGATCGCAGGTGTGCTGACCGGTTATTACCCCACGTTGCGGCATCTGAGCGATCCCGTGCTGCACGGGCTGCGCGCGATCCCCTCCATCGCCATCGTGCCCCTGGCCATCGTCTGGTTTGGTCTGGGCGATCTCTCCAAGGTCATGCTGATCGCCTGGGGCGCGTTCTTTCCCGTGTGGATCAATACGTTTTTCGGTGTGCGCGATATTTCCCCCGCGTACCTGCGCTCGGCGGCCTCGCTGGGTGCGCGTCCCACGGCCATCGCCCTTCAAGTGGCGCTACCTGCGGCACTCCCCTTCGTCTTCGCCGGTCTTCGGCAAGCGACGTCGGTCTCGTTCGTGGTACTGGTAGCGGCCGAACTGGTCGGGTCCGAGAAAGGACTGGGCTTCCTGATTTCATTCGCCCATCTGGTGTTTCGCGTCGACATCATGTTCGTCGGTCTGATCTACCTCGGAGCCCTCGGCTTCGTGGCCGACCAACTGTTCGCGTGGGTGTTGCACCGGTTGTTCCCGTGGTACGGCGCGGAGGCACGGCGATGAGCGACAAAGCGGATCTCATCCTCCACGGCGGGCATGTTCTGACCATGGCACCGGGCGCGGCGCCAGCGCAGGCCATTGCCATCGCAGGCGATCGAATCGTCGGCGTGGGCACGGATGCCGACGTCAGATCGCAATGGCAGGCAGCAGACACCCGCCTCGAGCCTCTTGAGGGACGCACCGTCATCCCCGGGGTCATCGATGCGCATGCGCACATGGAGCGCGAGGGGCTGAAGACCTTGCGCCCCTCACTTGCCCACGCGCGCCGGTTGTCGGACGTGCTCGACGTCATACGGCGCGAGGCACAGCGCGTGCCCAAGGGCCAGTGGATCATCACCATGCCCGTGGGGCAACCGCCCTTCTACTTCGGCGGACCGTCGACGTTGGCCGAGAACCGCATGCCCAATCGTCACGAACTGGATGCGGTCGCGCCGGACCATCCCGTCTACATCCCGGGACTCTTCGGCAATTGGGGGGTACCGCCGGGCTACAGCGCGCTGAACTCGCTGGCGCTCAAGCACAACGCCATTCACGCCGATACGTGCCCCGACTGCGAGGGCATCAACATCGAGATCGCCGCCGACGGCCAGCCTTCAGGCGTGATCGTCGAGACCAACAAGCGACCGCTGATCGAGTTTTCGATTCTCTCGCAGGTGCCCGCCTTCAATTTTTCGGATCGGCAGGAGGGACTGCGACGCTCGCTGCCGCTTTACCATGCCTTCGGCACGACAAGCGTGTACGAGGGGCACGGCTCCGCGCCGGAGACGATCGCCGTCTACCGGTCCCTGTGGGAAGCCGGCGAACTGACGATGCGCACGCGGCTGTGTGTCAGCCCGACATGGAACGACGCCGCCGAAGCGCGTCTGGCCATGCGCGACTGGCTGTCGTATGCGCGCGGTCAGGGGCTGGGCGACCCGTGGTTCTCTGTCTCAGGGGTGTTCATTGGACTCGGCGGTTCCGCCGCGACGGCGCGTGCCGTGCGCAAGGTCTTGCCGAACACCGGCTGGTCGGGGTTTGTCGAATGGGCAAACCGGATCGAAGACTTTCACGACTACGCGTGGCTGGCGGCCGAGTTCGATTTGCGCGTGCACAGCGTGGTCATCGACCGGCTGAGCGAAGTGCTCGACGTGTTCGAAGCGATCGACCAGCGCTTCCCGCTGGCTCGCCGACGTTGGGTTGTGGAGCATGTGGGACGCGTCGATCTGGCCGATGTGCCTCGCATCAAGCGCCTTGGCTTGCGCGTCACGACCATTCCGTTCTACATGCTATGGAAGAATGGCGCATCACGCCTTCAGGAGGAGGACGGCGGCAACCGCTTCGTTGCGCAACGCTCACTGCTCGAGGCAGGCATCGAGATTGCGGCCGGTAGCGACAACATTCCGGTAAGCCCCTTCAGCGCCGTATGGGCGAGCGTGGTCAGAGCCGAACGAACGACCGGCGCCATCATCGGTGCGGACCAGCGATTGAGTCGTATGCAGGCCCTCGAGACCGTCACGCGCAATGGCGCCTTTCTCAGTTTCGAAGAAGATCGAAAGGGCACGATCGCGGCGGGGAAGTGGGCCGATCTGGCTGTCTTGACTGCGAATCCGCTTGACGTCCCGGACGAGGCATTGCTGACCTTACAAGCCAGCTTGACCCTGGTGGGCGGTCGCGAAGTACATCGCCACCCGGTCGACCGGGTGGCAACGTAAAACGTGCGTGCGCAGACCGCTGTACCTAAGCGTAGTTTCGTTCCGCTGCGGCGCGTTCATCCGGTTTGGGGCCGGCTTCGCTGCGCGATCTGGCTTGTGTGATGTTGCTGTAGGGGGGCGTGTCCTGCGTCAGCCAGACGTTGCCTCCGATCACCGAGCCCTGCCCGATCGTCACACGGCCGAGGATGGTCGCCCCCGCGTAAATGACCACGTTGTCTTCCACGATGGGGTGGCGAGCCAGCCCCTTGCGCGGGTTGCCGTCGTCATCGGACGGGAAGCGCTTCGCCCCGAGCGTGACCGCCTGATAGACACGTACGCGTTGTCCGAGAACGGCCGTCTCCCCGATCACCACACCCGTGCCGTGATCGATAAAGAAGCCGGCACCGATCTGTGCACCGGGGTGGATGTCGATTCCCGTCGCCGAATGCGCATGCTCGGCGATGATGCGCGCGAGCAAAGGAAGTTCGAGCCGGTACAGTTCGTGCGCCAGACGGTGATGAATCATCGCCAGGATGCCCGGATAGCACAGCAGGACCTCATCCACACTTCCCGCCGCCGGGTCTCCCTGATACGCGGCGATCACGTCGCAATCGAGCAAGTCCCGAATCTCGGGCAGCTTGTAGGCGAACTGCTGAATCGCCACATGCACGCGCTCGTCAATGGCCGACGCATCGATATCGTCATCGTGACGATCTTTGTAGCGCCACTCCAGCGTGGCCTGCTCGGCCAATTGCGCGAGTGCACTCGCCAGCGCATGGCCAACGTAATAGTTCTCGCCCGACTGGAGGAGTTCGTGCGGCCCGAGCCGCATCGGGTAAAGCACCCCCTTGAGCAGATCGACGATCTCCGCCAGCCGCTCGCGCGACGGCAAGTCTCGACTTCCCGCCTCCAGCAACCGCCGCTGTGCCTCACGCCAGCGAAGGCGAGAGGAATGCAACGACGTCACCACGCTCTCAATCTCGAACACTGCCACCAATAAGCTCCTGTTGAACTGGGCCATAGCAAGCCCTGCTTCAGATGCACGAAAAGTAGCGGGCACCCCAGGACGCGTCAACGAAGCAAATCGGCTTTTCAAAGCACGCATTGCGATATGAGGCCCTAATAGCGGCACGGCATATCGATTGGACAATCGGTTATTGGATCGCGTCGTGACCTCGTTTTTATACTGCCTGTCAGGCTGGCACTCCCCAAGTGAGAGTGCCAATGTCACGAAAAACAGACTTCACAAGGAAACACCATGAGCCTTCGTCCTTTACAGGATCGCGTCATCGTCAAACGTCTCGATCAGGAGACCAAGACCGCCTCGGGGATCGTGCTGCCCGACAGCGCTGCTGAGAAACCCGATCAAGGAGAGGTCGTCTCTGTTGGTCCGGGCCGGCGCGACAACGACGGTCGCCACATCGCGCTCGACGTCAAAGTCGGCGATCGCGTGCTGTTCGGGAAATACGGCGGCCAGGCCGTCAAGGTCGACGGCACCGAACTTCTGGTGCTTCGCGAAGAAGACATCGTCGCCGTCATCAACTAATCCACTCATCTTCAGATTCCCAGAGAGGCTCAGCAAACCATGGCAGCCAAAGACATCGTATTGCGCGACACAGCACGCGCCAAGCTCGTTGAAGGCGTGAATATTCTCGCCGATGCGGTGAAAGTCACACTCGGCCCGAAGGGGCGAAACGTGGTGCTCGAACGTAGTTTCGGCGCCCCGGTCGTGACCAAGGACGGCGTATCGGTCGCGAAGGAGATCGAACTCGAAGACAAGCTCCAGAACATCGGGGCGCAACTCGTGAAGGAAGTCGCGTCCAAGACCAGCGATCTGGCAGGCGACGGCACGACCACGGCAACGGTGCTGGCTCAGGCCATTGTGAGAGAAGGCCAGAAATACGTGGCCGCCGGGCTCAACCCGCTCGATCTCAAGCGCGGTATCGATCGTGCGGTAGGCGTGGCCGTCGAGGCGCTGCGCAGCATCAGCAAGCCCACCACGACCAGCAAGGAAATCGCACAGGTGGCGACGATCTCCGCCAACGGCGAAGAGTCGATCGGGCAGCGCATCGCCGAGGCCATCGACCGCGTCGGCAAGGAAGGCGTGATTACGGTGGAAGATGGCAAGTCGCTCGCCGACGAACTCGATGTGGTCGAAGGCCTTCAATTCGATCGCGGCTACCTGTCGCCCTACTTCGTCAACGACGCAGAGAAGCAGATTGCGGTGCTTGAAGCGCCCTATGTGCTGCTGCACGACAAGAAGATCAGCAACATCCGCGACCTGCTGCCCCTGCTCGAACAAGTCGCCAAAGCCGGACGTCCGCTGCTCATCATTGCGGAAGACGTGGAAGGCGAAGCGCTCGCCACGCTGGTCGTGAACAACATTCGCGGCATTCTCAAGACGGTGGCCGTCAAGGCCCCGGGCTTTGGTGATCGACGCCGCGCCTTGCTCGAAGACATCGCCATCCTCACGGGCGGTCAGGTGATTGCCGAGGAAACCGGACTGTCGCTGGAAAAGGCGACGCTGGCCGAGTTGGGGCAAGCCAAGCGCATTGAAGTCGGTAAGGAAAATACGACCGTGATCGATGGCGCCGGCGATGCCGCCAACATTCAGGCGCGCGTCAAACAGATCCGCGTCCAGATCGAAGAGGCAAGCTCGGACTACGACCGCGAGAAATTGCAGGAACGCGTGGCCAAGCTGGCCGGTGGCGTGGCTGTCATCAAGGTGGGTGGTGCGACCGAAATCGAAGTCAAGGAGAAGAAGGATCGTGTCGACGACGCGCTGCACGCAACGCGTGCCGCCGTCGAAGAAGGTATTGTGCCGGGCGGCGGCGTGGCATTGATCCGCGTGCGCGAGAGCGTACGGGAGCTGCGCGGCGCCAATGCCGATCAGGACGCCGGCATCAAGATCGTGCTGCGTGCGCTTGAAGAACCGCTGCGCCAGATCGTGGCAAACGCGGGCGATGAACCCAGCGTCGTGGTGGCGAAGGTCGCACAAGGCAGTGGCAACTTCGGCTACAACGCGGCCATTGGCGAGTATGGCGATCTGGTCGAGCTTGGCGTACTGGACCCGACCAAGGTCACGCGCACGGCGCTGCAAAACGCCGCGTCGGTCGCCGGCCTGCTCCTCACGACAGATGCAACGATAGTCGAAGCGCCGAAGAAGAGTGGCCCCGCCAACGCGGGTGGCGCCGGCGGCGCAGGCGGTCCGGGCTTCGATTTCTAACACTCGGGAATCAGCCGTCCGATAGTACAGTGGGACCCGTCCATACCGGCACGGGTCCCACTTTTTTGCAGTCACACAAAAGCTTGCGTCACGACGGCACACCTGCCGAGATCAATATCGTCGGGACGAGAGACGCCTTACGACGTCCACCAGTTTGTCGACTTCTTCACAAGTGTTGTAGAACGCCAGCGACGGCCGGACCGTGGCTTCCAGTCCGAAGCGGCGCAGGATCGGCTGCGCACAGTGGTGTCCCGAGCGCACCGCAATGCCCTCCTCGTTCAACGCACGACCGACCTCCTCCGTCTCATATCCCTTGAGCACGAATGAGAGCACGCTCGCCTTGTCCCGCGCCGTGCCGACCAGCCGCACGCCCGGCACCGGCGCCAGCACGCTCGTCGCATACGCCAGCAGGTCGTGTTCGTATTGGGCGATGTGCTCAATACCGACCCGCGACACATAGTCGAGCGCTGCGCCCAGCCCTACGGCGTCCGCGATATTGCCGGTGCCGGCCTCAAAGCGGTTGGGCGGTGGCTGGAAGACCGTTTTCTCGAAGGTCACGTCGGCAATCATGTTGCCGCCGCCCTGCCAGGGCGGCATGTCTTCGAGAATGGCGCGCTTGCCGTACACCACACCGATACCGGTCGGGCCATAGATCTTGTGCCCGGAGAACACGAAGAAGTCGGCGTCGAGCGCTTGCACGTCCACGCGCATGTGGGAGATCGACTGCGCCCCATCGACCAGCGCCTTCGCGCCCGCCCGGTGCGCCATGTCGACGATCTCCTTGACCGGCACGACGGTACCCAGCGCGTTGGAGACCTGTGTCACCGCCACGATCCTGGTGCGCTCGTTGAGCAGCTTCCGATACTCGTCGAGCAGCACCTGTCCCGAGTCGTCCACCGGGATGACCCGCAACGTTGCGCCCTTGAGCGCAGCGAGTTGCTGCCACGGCACGATGTTGGCGTGGTGTTCGAGATTCGAGACGATGATCTCGTCGCCCTCTCCGACATGCTGAACACCCCATGTCTTCGCGATCAGGTTGATCGCCTCGGTCGTTCCCCGCACGAAAATGATCTCGTCCGGCGACGATGCCCCGATGAATCGCTGCACCGTGCTGCGGGCGTGTTCGTACGCATCGGTGGCGCGTCCCGCCAGCGCGTGAGCCGCACGATGGATGTTCGAGTTTTCGTGTGCGTAGAAATACGCGAGACGGTCGATGACCGACTGCGGCTTGTGCGTAGTCGCCGCATTGTCGAACCACACCAGCGGTTTGCCGTTCACGCGTTCCTGCAGGATCGGAAAATCACGCCGGATGGCATTGACGTCGAACGGCGCACGCACACTGTGACCCAGCGAATTCGGCGCAGAGACGGTTCGGTCGCTCAGGAAGTAGCGCGTGCCGGCGTCGTGCTGCGCCACGTCTCGTGCAGAGTGACGGTACGAGGACAACAGCAGATCCCGAAGCGTTTCATCTCCCGGCAAACCGAAATCGTGGGCCGCACCCACCCGCGGCGTGTCGACCGGTCGAATGTCACTGTCCGGTACGCGCAGGCTGCCGTCGGTGAAATAGTATGGCGACGGCGTCGTACTCGGGACCGGCGACGGTGCCGTGAGGCCGCTGGCTTGCGGCACGCCCAGCGCCGTGCCACCGACACGCGGCTCGAGTGCCGGCGCGATACTCACGACATTCTCGGGTAAGCCGTTCTGCGCGACGGCATGCGGTGCAAGCGCAGGCGCGCGGTTGCCCAGCGCCAGCACGTGCGTCGGCGCCGACGGTGCAAGGTTCGCGCCCGGCACCTTGCCTTGCGGTACCGACAATCCTGGCACGCCCGTGCCGGCACCGCCTGGGCCGGCAAGCGGAGAGCCACCGGGGACGGGGTTGCTGATCGAGGCGAGGATCGGTGCTGCGGCAGGCAGCGCAGACGGCACGTTGCCGACCGCACCGCTGCCGGTGGACACGCCGGGCGCATTGGCCTGCCCGGGCAACGCCGCGAAGAATTCCGAGGCGAGGCGAGCAAGCGTTGCCGGGTCCGGCAAACCCGCCGGAGGGGTGGCGTGCGGCAAGCCCACGTCGCCCGGATTAACGGTAGGTGTCCGGATAGTCATGGTATTTGCCGATTTCGACGTCTTCCAAAACCGCCAACGCATCGGGCGAATGGACGGCCAGCGAGCAGTACAGCGAAATCAGGTACGACGCGATGGCCTGATTGTTGATCCCCATGAAGCGCACCGACAGGCCCGGCCCCTGCTCTCCGGCGACACCCGGTTGATACAGACCCACGACGCCCTGGCGCTTGTCGCCCACGCGAAGCAGCAGGATCTTGGTCTTGCCGTCGGCGACCGGCACCTTGTCTGACGGAATCAGCGGAATACCGCGCCAGGTCAGAAACTGCGAGCCGAACAGGCTCACGGTGGGCGGCGGCACCCCACGGCGCGTGCATTCGCGCCCGAACGCGGCAATCGCCAACGGATGCGTGAGGAAGAATGCGGGCTCTTTCCACACCTTGGTCAGAAGCTCATCGAGATCGTCGGGCGTCGGTGCCCCCGTGAGCGGGAACAGACGCTGTTCTTCCGCGACGTTGGCGAGCAAGCCGTAGTCGGGGTTGTTGATGAGCTGACTTTCCTGCAACTCCTTGATCGTCTCGATCGTCAGACGCAGTTGCTCTTTGACCTGGTCGTGCGGGCTGCCGTACAGATCGGAGATACGCGTATGCACGTCGAGCACGGTGCTCACGGCATTCAGGAAATACTCACGCGGCTGTTCTTCGTAAGGCACGAAGGTTTGCGGCAACGTACGCTCGTCTTCGCGTTCGGTGCACGCCACCTTCACGGCCTCTGGATTCTTGACGGCGTTCAGGCGATAGATACCGGCTTCGACCGGCACCCATTGCAGCAGATGCGTCAGCCAGCGCGGCGTGATCGTGGAGAGCTGGGGAACGGTCTTGGTGGCATTGGCGAGTTGCCGTGCTGCGTTGTCGCCGAGCGCCGTCTGGCCGCTCTGAATCGTCGACATGGTGACTCCGGGGTGGATAGAAGAAAAACAGAAATGCTTATCTCTGTGCGTGGATTATCGAGACGCCCCGTAGCCCGCTCAACATGCTATAGCCGTCAGAACGTGTCGGAGCGCATCAGAACGTTTCAGAACATCAGGAAGATCCGACATCACGTCGTTGGTACTGTCGTCGGATAAGTCGATGGCGATGCGCCCGGTGCGACCCCGGGCTGCACCGGCACGTCATCCGCCGAGACGAGTTGGCCGATAGGAATGCCGAACGCACTGGCGATCTTGTCGACGGTGACGATCGAGGCGATCGCCGCGCCCCGCTCCAACTCGCCCACGTAGGAGCGGTTCAGGCTGGCGTGTTCGGCAAGTTGCTCCTGCGACCATCCGCGCGACTCGCGCAACTGCCGAATGGTCGAGCCGAGCCGATGAATGAGCGCGCTCATGATGATGTTCCCCTAACAATAACTACGGTCTGGCCTGGCATCGCCTTGGGTTCCCTGGCTCGCGCACACCCACTTTGCGGGGCATTCCGACGCGGTGTCAGCTCTGCCGCCACGGCAAGCCGCGAAAGCGCCACCCATTGGTGACGCCCCGATGGCCGTCGTGGTCGAGATCGCCTTCAAAGCCTTCCTGTACATTGAAAACCTGCGTAAATCCCGCCTTGGTGGCCGCCTCCGCGGCTTGCGCCGAACGGTTTCCGCTGCGGCAGAGCAGTAGCACGAGCGCGTCCTTGCCGCCGGCCTTCGCTTCAAGCTCACGCACGAAACGAGGATTGCGCGTGAGGCTCGTCCCGGTTGCCCAAGGCACATGCACACCTTCAGGCACCGCGCCGACGAACGCACGCTCCTCTGCCGAACGCACGTCGACCAGCAACGCGTCTCCAGCGCTCACGAGCGCCCACGCCAACTTGGGCGAAACGCTCCCGGCAAAGGGCAACCCCGTCGACTGCGCTTGATCTCGGGCTTTGCTCAGTTCCGCGAGCAGCGGCGTGGCTTCAACTTCTGCGGTCATGGTGTCTCCTTGCGACTTTCATTGGGCTGCATCAATCGATGCGATCGGCTGACAGCGACGTTTGCCGTCTATAGCCATCAAGAAGCCATTATGAAAGTCCGCCTTCGGGCACCGAACCAACGAATCTTCATTTCTAAAGCACGTGCTCAGTGAAAAGGACATGACCGGCCGGGCGTTCGCCACAGCACGCAGCGGCGTCGAACGCGGTCAGCGTCGCAGCGCATCGGCTTCGATCCGCTCGGCAAGCTGCTGCAGAAGAATCAGTGTCTCGAACACCGTGCGAACGGCCAGCCGCAATCGGTCTTCCTGCACCCGGCCATTGGCATCGAGCGTGCCCGCCCCAGGGGTGATGAAGATGTTGGCGTCGTCGGCAATGTTCGGCGCAACCCCCGCCCTGACCAGCGCGTTGTTGAACAGATTCGTCTGTGCGATGCGATCCTCGTGCGAGAAAATCGGGATACCGAACTCGCCATTGCGCCAGGTGTCCTGATAGTTGATTTCGACGCCGCCCGCGTTGAGCGAGCGCGTCAGAAGAATGCCCGGCTTGAGACGCCCCTTGGCCCGCGAGAACTCGTCGAGCACAATGTCCCAGGTCGTATCAACCGCAGCGACGAACGGCTCCGGATCGTCGCGCAACAGACGAAGCGCAGCCAGCGTGCCGGTCAGCGCCTCCTTGCCCGGATCGAACGCGATGTGCGACCCCTTGCCATGCGACGAGACGCTGCCGAATCGCTCCGAATGCAATCCGAGCGCCCGGCGGACGTTGATCATCACGTCCTCCCGGCCGATGATCAGACCGCCCGTGGGGCCGCCCATGACCTTGTCGGTGCTGTAGATCATCACCTGCGCACCGATGCGACGCGGGTCGGTGCCGAGGAATGGGGTGCCCCAGGCATTGTCCGCAATGTACGGAACGCCGAACTTCGCCGCCAGTGCACCAATGCCACGGTGCAGGCGCGATACGCCGTTCTCGTCTTTCACGCCATAGCCGCAGCCCGGCGTGTCGTAACCGAGCGTGGCGAATCCCGCGAGATCCGACGCGTGCACGCTCGCCGCATGCTCGAGCGCGTGAAGCGAGGCCTCGGGATTGACGTGCACAAGCAGCGGGCACACATAGGACTTGATGCCGTGCACGTCGTACCGCGCGCCGGTCAGTTTGACGAACACGGTGTCGACGTTCTCCGCCCTGCGCCCCGACAGTCCCAACTCACCGGCCGTCGCACCGCGATCCGCAAAGATGTCCTTGTAGATACCGGGAAACGGACGCCCGTAGCTGCCGTGGTGCTCGATGTGGCGCTCGTACGGCACGATCGTTCGTGCGCGCGGTGGCTCGCCCCTGCCAATCAGCGACGGAGCGATCAGTGCGTCGTGCACCACGGCCAGTCCGGCCTCTGCGCTGTTGATCGGCGCGGCGTCGAAATCGTCTCCGTAGACCGATTTGACGACACGCCGGATCTCGTCGCCGAGGCGGTTGAGCGGGAGATATTCCCCCGAGGTCTCGACAATCGCGTCGCGCACCGCAGCACGCAGCAAGCCCGGGGCGCTGGAATTGCTGGCTGAGATGCCGAAGCGGCCTCGTAGCTCGTCGGGAATACCGAGGGTGTCGGCGAGCTTGCCGGCGTCTTCAAGCAACTCAGGGGCGCGTGCACGCAACTGCCCGTACCAATCGAAACGAAAAAGACTCATGAAACCTCCTGACCGGCGTGGCGATATGCCTCTTCCCGGATGATGTGCAGCACGCGTTTGCGCAACTGGCCGAACTCGGGGTCTGCCGCAAGATCCTCAATGTCGCGCGGACGTTCGAACGGCACATGCAGATGCTCACGAATCCGCCCCGGACGGGCTGACATGATGAGCACGCGATCAGCGAGGAACAGGGCCTCGTCGACATCGTGTGTCACGAAGAGAATCGTCGTCTTCGTGGCGCTCCATACCGATGTCAGCAGTTCCTGCATCATCAGTCGCGTCTGCGCGTCGAGCGCGCCGAACGGCTCGTCCATCAAAAGAATGCCGGGATTGGGTAGCCACGCGCGTGCCAGGGCGGCACGCTGCCGCATGCCGCCCGAGAGCTGCCAGATGGCATGCTTCTCGAAGCCCTTCAGGCCGACGAGCGACAGATAGCGATAGGCGTCTTCGAGATACTGCGGCTGCGGCACGCCCGCCATGCGCGGACCGAAGGTGACGTTATCGAGCACGTTCAGCCATGGGAACAGCGTGGGTTGCTGAAAGACGAAACCACGATCAGGGCCGGGCCGCACGACGGGCTGTCCGTCGATGTTCACGGCGCCCCGATCCGGCCGGTCGAAACCCGCAATCAGATTGAGGATGGTGGATTTTCCGCAGCCAGACGGCCCAAGCAGGCAAACAAACTCTCCCGGCCATAACTCCAGCGACACGCCGCCCAGCGCCTGAAACGGCGGCTGGCGGCGCGACGCCGGGGCAAAGGTGCGGCTCACATTGGCCAGATGGACGCGCGGGGCAATATCGGGCGTGCGATTCATGCTTCCCTCCCCGCCCACGGCACCATCACGCGTTGCGTAATGACGATGGCGTAATCCAGCAGATAGCCGATCAACCCGAGCAGCAGAATGCCGACCATGACGACATCGGTGCGCAGATAAGTGCCGGAATTCATGACCATCCAGCCGAGGCCGGACGAGGCAGCCACCAACTCTGCCGCAATCAGGGACGTCCAGCCGATACCGATCGACAGACGAACCGACGTGAAAATCTCCGGCAGTGCATTGGGTAGCACCACATGCCGGAATATCTGCAGGCGGCTCGCACCCAGTGTCTGGCCGGCGAGCATGCGTGCGCGGCTTACGCTGGCCACTGCTGCCGCAGCGCCAACGACCACGCTGAGGAAGCAGGAGATGAAGATCAGAAAGAACTTCGACGACTCGCCGATACCGAACCACACGACAGTCAGCGGAATCAATGCGATCTTGGGTAGCGGCCGCAGGAACTGGACGAAGGGATCGAGCACGGCGTTCAGCGCAGGCGTAAGCCCCATGAGCAGACCCAGCGGCACGCCGATCGCAATGGATACCGCGAAAGCACTGAGCGCACGCAGCAAGCTCACGCCAATGTGGTGCCACAGCGAGATTTGCTGATAGCCGTGACTTGCCAGATCCACCGTGGTGCGCGCCAGTTCGACGGGAGATGGCAGAAAGACCGGATCGGACCAGCCAAAGGTGGCACTGACCTGCCAGAGAGCCAGCACGGTCAGTACCGCCGCGGCGCCGATCGTCAAACGATAAGCGTATTTCATGTGAAATCCGATGAGACGTATCGACGCGCGTTATTGCGCCGACGCTCGCACGAGGAAGCTCGAGTCGATGCTGTTCGAATACGTGGTCGGAATCGTATCGGCGCGCAATTGCCCCGCCCCCGCCAGAAACTTCGCCGTGTCGACCATGGCCCGGTCGATGCCCGCCCCGCGCTTCGATGCGCCGTTACCCAGATAGGCATCGGAGAGTTGCTGTTGCACCGACGGATAGCTCAGGCCCGACAGGGTGCGTCGCACCGAATCGATCGGCTGATCGATGTTCTTCGCGATGATCTGCGCGGCCGCTTCCGGGTCCTTCTGATATTCGTCGACCTTCTGCTGATAGGTCTTGAGGAAGGCGGTCACGATCTGCGGATACTTCTCGGCGAAGGCTTTGCGCACAACGAAGTTGTTGTAGATCAGATAGCCGTCTTTTTGCAGGTCCTTCGTGAAGAAGATCTCGTGGCCACCATTGGCGGAGAGTTGCTGGCTAGCCGGGTCCCAGGCATAAGCGCCGTCGATGTCGCCGCGCTTCCATGCGGCCACGATCTCGGTCGGACTCAGGGCGACCAGCTTGATCTTCGAACGATCGAGTTTGTAGACCTTGATCGCCGCTTCCAGCGCGTATTGCGCCGTGGAGTTCGGCGGATAGGCGATGGTCTTGCCCTCGATATCCTTCAGGCTCGTGATGGTCTTGCGCACCGTCAGTCGTTCGCTGGTGGCAATCACTTCCGGAATGCCGATAACTTCGATCGGCAGGCGCTGCGTGATACCGGCGACTGCCGGGCTCGAACCGAACCGTGCGATATCGATGGCGTTGGCCGCAAACAGCGAGAGCACTTCAGCCCCGCTGGAGAACTGCACCCAGCGCACCGGCACGCCAAACGCCTTGTCGAAGGATTGGTCGGCGCGGGCCAGTACCCAGACGCGCGGCGCGCCTGCCCAGGCAAGGCGGACTTCGGCCGGGCGCTCCTGCGCGTGTGCCTGCGAAGGAACCACGGCTGCGCCGAAGGTGCTTACCCCGGCCAGTGCAGCGAGCAGCCATCGTTTCAATACATTCTTGTTCATGTCGGATTCCCCGTGATGCTGAAAAGTCAGCGTGCGATGACGTTAGTGCATCGCATGACGGAACCCAACGAATGAATCGACATATCGCCATCGGGGGTGATCGGATATCGAAATCACCAACGCGTGCCGTCCCCTTTCACACGCTTTGCATTCCCCAGCGGCGCACGGTCAGGCGCGCGAGTGTGTCGAAGATGAAATGCTCTACGAGCAATCCGATCAGAATCACCGTCAGCAGCCCTGCAAATACCCGGTCGGTGTACAGCTCATTGCGATTCTGATAGATGTACCAGCCCAGACCGCCTGAGCCGGTATTGGCGCCGAACACCAACTCTGCGGCAATCAGCGTGCGCCACGCGAAAGCCCAGCCCACGCGAAGTCCTGAGAGGACCGACGGCAACGCCGCCGGGGTGAGAATCCATACCACCTGCCGCAGTCCGGTAAGCCCGTAGTTCCGCCCGATCATGCGAAGCGTCGGCGAGACGGACTCGAACCCCGTATAGACACTCAGGGACAACGGCCACAGCACGGCGTGCACAAGAACGAATAACAGGCTACCGGTGCCCAGACCGAACCAGAGGAGCGCCAGCGGCAGAAGCGCAATCGACGGCAGCGGATTGAACATGCCGGTCAGCAGCGACAACAGGTCACGCCCCACGGCGGTCGACATGGCGAGCGAGGTCAAGGCGAATGCGCAGATCACGCCGAGGCCATAGCCGCGAAGCAGCACCCAGAGCGAAGTGCCGGTGCGGGCCAGCAATTCGCCACTCACCATGCTGTCCCACCAGGCATGAGCGGTAGCGCTCGCGCCGGGCAAGAGCAAATCGTTGTCCACCCATCGCGCGGCTAACTCCCACAGCACGATGAGGACGATACCGATGGCCAGCTTGCGCCAGAAGCTTGGGCTTGCGGTCCAGCGGTTAGTCCGCTCGCCTGAGGCTGCCTGACGGGATGACGCGGTAGCGCCGAGCGCACTGTCACCGGCATTGCGGCGTGGCGCCGGCGGGAAAATGCGCTCGGGGCGGCGCGGCGGATGCAGGCGAACGATGTCGGGCGGAAGCGGATTCAAGACGTCTCCTACGGGTTTCGCAATGGCGTGTGCTCGCCGAACAGCAGCTCGTGAATGCGCGCGGTGGCGCGCCGGAATTCCGGGGAAGCCACGTCGTCGAGTGCGAAGGTGCCTGCGTCCAGTTCGGCGCGCATCCGTCCGGGCTGACCGTCGAGCAGCACGATCCGGCTGCCGACAATGAGCGCTTCTTCAATCGAGTGCGTGACGAACAGGAGCGTCACTCTTGTGTCATCCCACAGACGCAGCAACTCCTCCTGCATCCGTGTACGCGTGAGGGCATCGAGCGCGGCGAATGGCTCGTCCATGAGCAGCACACGCGGGCGCACGGCAAGCGCACGGGCAATCGCCACGCGCTGCTTCATGCCCCCCGACAACGTGTGGGGAAACGCGTCGGCGAACCGGGAGAGACCGACCTTGTCGAGTGTCTCGAGCGCCCGCTCGCGCGCATCTCGCCGCGAGAGACCTTTTGCGATGCGCAGCGGAAACATGACGTTTTGCAAGACCGTCTTCCACGGCGCCAGTTGATCGAACTCCTGAAACACGACCATGCGGTCGATGCCCGGGCCCGAAATGGCTTGCCCGTCGAGCGAGATCTCACCGCGCGTCGGTTTGACGAAACCGCCAATCGCCTTGAGAAGCGTCGATTTCCCGCAGCCCGACGGCCCTAGCAAGACAAAACGATCCGCGCCGAAAACGTCGAACGACACATCGCTTACCGCCTGCACGTGGCGTCCATGGCTGCGAAACTCGATATCGAGTCCGCGCACTTCCAGCACGCGCGAGCCGATCCCCTGGGCGTCTTGTGCATCCTGCGCCGGGCTTTGTGCAATCGCGGCTGTTCCGGTGCCGGGCCAGTCCGATCGCTGAAGGCTCGTCGTGCTCATCTCAACTGCCCTGGCCCAGCGCCGGGTCTTCGAAGAAATAGTCCTTCCAGGACGACGGCTTGTGGCGCACGGCCCCCACGCGCTGCATGAACTGCGCGAGGCCGAGCGTGTTCTGCGGCGTGATCGAGAAGTTGACCTTCGGGTCGGTGATGATGCTCACCAGCAGCTTCTTGTCGGTCTTCGATTGGTTGACGCGAAGATAGGTATCCGCCGCCGCGTCGGGTTGTCGCTTGACGAAGTCGGCCGCGCGGGCAAGTGCGAGCACGAATGCCCGATACGTCTTCGGGTTCTCGTTCCGGTACTTCTCGGTCGTATAGAGCACCGTTGCGGAACTCGGGCCGCCCAGCACTTCATACGAGTCGAGCACGATGTGGGCATTGGGATTGGCGGCCAGTTCCTGCTCCTGGAACGGTGGCGTACCGAAGTGACCCGAGATTTCGGTGCCGCCTGCGATGATCGCAGCGGCCGCGTCCGGGTGGGACATGGTCTGCGTCCATTTGTCCAGACGGTCGAACGCGCCGTCGCCCCACTGCTTGGCAGCGGCGTATTGCAGCACTCGCGACTGGACCGAGACACCGACCGCCGGCAACGCGATCCGGTCTTTCTCGGTGAAGTCAGCAATGGTTTTGACTCTCGGACTATTGCTGACGAGGTAATACGGCAAGCTCCCCAACGAGGCAACGCCGCGCACATTCTGGCGGCCGTAAGTGCGGTCCCACACGGTGATCAGCGGACCGACGCCTGCGCCCGCGATGTCGATCGCGCCCGAGAGCAACGCATCGTTGATGGCGGCCCCGCCCGACAAGCGTGCCCAATCGACCTTCACGTTGACGCCCAGCTTGCGCCCTTCCTGCTCGATGAGCTGCTGGTCACGTACGACATTGAGCAACAGGTAGACGATGCCGAACTGCTCTGCGATGCGGATGCGTCCCTCCGCGTGCACGGCCGGCGCGGCCATGAGGCACGACAGTGTCAGCAACAGGACGCGCGTTGCGCGCAGACGGTGGCGAAGCGACGAAATGGGGGAAAAACGTGGGGCAAAACGCGGGGCAAAGCGCATAACCGACGTTGACCTGAGAGGAGCTGGAGAAGCCAAAAAAGTAGCGGCGGCTCCTGCGGAGGTCAACGAAGCGAATCACACAAGGTTATGGCGCCCGGGCATAAGCACTGGGCACGGGCGTGACGTGGCATTCCCGTGCGATGCCACGTCGAATCCGTGCGCCCGTTCGGCACACCTTACGATCAGAAGCGGTGCTGCACGCCAATCTGGATGCCCTGCGCATCTGCCCCTGGATAGGCCACCGCAACGCCCGGCGTGGTGGATCCGGCAAGCGCGTACGACGCACTCCCCTTGTTCAGCAGCACGGCCCCGCTGGCGTAGAGCCAGGTTCGCTTGGAGAGCCAGTACGCGTACATCAGACCGACGTGATCGGCGTTGCGCGCAGCCGGAGTGCGGTCGTCCAGATGCGAATACACCAACGCCAGCGACGAGGCCGGGCTGAAGCGATAGGCACCGGAGACCGTGTAGACGTTCTTGTCCACGGAGCCATCGCTTTGCTGGGCGTGGTGGAAACCGGCATACAGCCGAACCGTGCCGAAGTCGTAGGAGCCTCCACCGAAGAACGCCTTGAGCGTGCTCGCGTTGGTGGCACTGTCCACCGACTGAAAGCCCACCCCCAAATCTACCGGGCCGCGCGTATAAGACGCGGTCAGATGGTAGTTGTTGATGCCGCTGCGCGGGGTGGTCGTGGTGTCGCGCAATCCCAGCATGGCTTGCGCGGAGAACCCCGCGATATCGGGCGTGCCGTAGTAAATGGCATTGCTCGCCCGCACCGACAACGTGGCGAAGCTGTTCAGCCCCGACGCGATGGTTGACGCGCCGGTTGCATCGAACTTGCCTTCCAGCGGCACATACAGCGGTGAGTTCTGTCGCCCGAATCGCACTTCCCCCCAACGGCCCGATGCGCCGACCCACGCCTGACGATTGAAGATCGACGTCGAATCGCTGGCCGTGCCGTTGTTCAGGTTGAAGCCGTTCTCCAACGTGAAATTGATGCGGTTTCCGCCACCGATGTCTTCCGAGCCTTTCAGGCCGAAGCGCGAGCCGGTTTGTGCGCCGGAGAGCATGCGGTAGGTGCTTTGGTTGCCCGAGTGCGACCAGTCGAGCGAGAGATCGAGCAGGCCGTAGAGCGTCACGCTGGATGCCTGCGCGTGTGCGACGGGCGACGCCGCAAGCCCCATGGCGAGGGCCAGCGCGGCGAGTGTGGTGCGCAGGGGCGAGGCCGTCCCCGCGTGCGAACGTGCGAGCGTGTAGATGTTCTGGTTCATGTCGATAGATCGCCGATCGATGTCGGCTTATGGCGTTGAGAAAAAGTCCGCACGCGCCCGGTCATCCCCGACGGGATCGTCGAGGTGTGCCGGGGAATGTCTGGAAGTGTCGGGTGCTGGGGAAGCGCCTTAGTCGGCGAGCGTCGCGATATGCGCCCTGACGTCAGGCTGCGCGGGAATGATCCGGTTATCCACGTACCAACGGGCGACGCGTTCGATGCGTGTCGCGTCATCGGGCAGAACAGCGCGCAGCGGCGACACGTTGTTCTCGCCGAGCTTGTCCGCCAGTGTGGGCGGCAGATTCAGTTCGGCAGCCCAGATCTTTCCGGCCTCTCGCGGATGCGCAGCGGTCCAGACATTCTCCTCGCGAAGCACGCGCAGCACGGTCTTCACAATCTCGGGGTGTGCCTTCAGATAGTCCTGACGCACGAAATACCCCACGGCGTTATCCGAGCCGATGGCTGCACCGTCGGCTAATACACGTGCGTTGTAGCTGCCTTGTGCGATCGAGAGGAACGGGTCCCAGGTTGCCCAGGCATCGACACCACCGCCGACGAACGCGCTGCCGGTGTCGCTAGGCGACAGATAACGGCGCTTGACGGCGTCCGGCGAGATGCCGTTCTTGGCCAGCGCGCGCACCAGCAGGTATTCGCCCGTACCGCCCTTGTTGACGGCGACCTGTTTGCCGACGAGATCGGCGAGCGAACGAATGGCAGAATCCCGGGGCACCACAATGGCTTCGTTGCGTGCGGTCATCGGTTGATAGCCGAAAATCGCCATCGGCACACCGGCGGCAATGGACGTCACGAACGATGTGGAACTGCCACTCGTCAGATCGACGGCATTGGCGTTAAGTGCTTCGAACGCCGGTGCGGCGGCGGGAAAGGGGCCGGCCCAGACGACCTTGACGCCCTGCCCGGCCAGCGCTTTGTCGAGCGAGCCCTTGGCCTTCGCGAGCGTCAGATCCGAGGTGCCCTTGAGATAGGCGATGCGCAAGGTCACGTTGTCGGCGCGCGTTTGCGCGGCGGCCGGCACCGGTGTCGTTGCGAGTGCGGTGGCGGCCAGCGCCGCCGCGAGGGCGAGACGCCCCCCCGTGCGCCGGAAGTACCGGCGGACGTTGAAAATGTAGTTCATGCTGAATCCCGGTTGAGTGAAACGGCGACGCCGTCAGGGTTGCGAGGAAGGCGTGGGTGTGGTGAGCGTGGATGGGTCGCGATCGAACAACGTCGACCAGGTGAAAGTCTTCTCGACGTTCTCGCGGCGGCGAACCGGGAGATGCGGCAACACCTGCTCCGCAAACCGATACGACTCTTCAAGCAGCGGCAGGCCGGACAGAATGAAGGTGTCGATGCCCCGAGACGCGTAGTCGTTGAGCGTGTCGATCACGGTCTTCGGCGAGCCCACGATCGCGGTGCCCGGCCCCGGCCGCACCAGCCCCAACCCGGACCACAGGTTCGGTGCAATTTCCAGATCGCGGGCACGCGCCGGACGCTTGCCCTGATGCAACGCACTCATGCGTCGCTGTCCGACAGAGTCGCTGCCGCCGACGAAACGCTGATTCGCGGCGATGGCATCGTCGTCCATCAGGCTCAGCAGACGGTCTGCTTCCGCCCACGCGGCCTCGTCGGTATCGCGCAGAATCACATACAGACGCACACCGTGCGACAGGCTTCGCCCGTAGTGCGCCGCGCGTGCATTGACGTGTTGCACCCGCTGCTCGATCTCGTCCGGTGTCTCGCCCCACGACAGATAGGTGTCGACGTGTTTGGCCGCAACTTCGATTGCCGGCTCGGACGACCCGCCGAACCACAGCGGCGGGATCGGAATCGATTTCCCTGCGGGCAGCGCGAGCTTCGCGCCCTCCACGCTGAAGTACTTGCCTTCATACGTCACGGTTTCGCAGGCAAAAAGGCGCTTGAAGATCGAGATGTACTCATCGGCCATCAGATAACGCTCGTCGTGCGGAATGGACATGCCATAGGCACCGAGCATCTTGGCGTCCCCCGACACGACGTTGAGCAACAAGCGTCCCTTGGAGAACTCCTGGAACGTGGCCGCCATCTTCGCGAGCAATGTGGGCTGAATGAGTCCCGGGTGAATGGCCAGCAGGAAGTTCATGTCTTCCGTGTACGGCAGCAGCGAACTACCCAGTACCCAGACGTCGTGCGCGCCGGTCGCGAACAGTGCGCCGGTGAAGCCGAGGTGGTCATAGCCGCGGGCGAGTTGCTGGAGGTAGCGATAGTTGATCGTACGGGCGCCGTCCGTCGTCCAGGGCGCGTGGCCGTCGGGCGCGGTGAGATACCAATAAACGTTCATTGCAAAATCCGTGAAGCAAGGGGGAAAGGAATTCAGTGCGTGGAAGCCGCGGCCGAAAAATTCAGGGGTGCCGGTGGCTCCGTTTGCCGGATATCCAGCGGGCGCGACAAATCGCCGTGACGATGCAACAGGTCGGCTTCGCTTTGCTGCTCGTCGTAGAACGCGCCATCGCACACGTGCAACTGCCAGTCGCGGGCGGCCAGCGAAGTCCGCCATGTCGCGGCGTCTGCCCCCGAAATTCCGGCGTCCGCCAGACGCTGCGCATAAGGGGCAGGATCGTTCGTCACGTCGCGGCCCAATGCCGTCAGCGCGGCGAACACGGCGTCGAGCGTCGTCCGGTGCTGATCGAGTGCGTCGCGATGCGCCCAAAACACCGACCGGTTGGCCACGTAGGCGCCGATATCCGTGAGCACGCGCCACCGGGAGGCTTCGTCGCGGACTCGCGACAGCCAGGGGGCCATGGCAATCCACGCATCGACCCGGTCTTCATCTAGCGCGCGATACGCATCCGCCGGTGCCAGTTCGACACGTTCGACGTCGCGCAGCGACAGGCCGTCGCGTTCGAGTGCGGCGGCCAGAAAGGACGTGTGAAAGGAACCGTCGAGCAAGGCAATGCGGCGCCCGGCGAGTCCACGCACGTCGTCGGGCCCCGCCGAGGACCGAACCACGATGGCCCCATTCGCGCCCCTTGGCGCCGACGCCGCCAAGTAGACAAGCGGCACGCCGTCATGCTGAGCCAGCAAAGGCGGCGTCGATCCGGTGCCTCCTACGTCGATGACGTCATCGGCGATCAGACGACCGGTATCGCGTCCCTCGCGATAGGCCACGAACTTCACGTCAGGCACGTTCGCCGGCCAGCCACCGGGCCACGTCAGCGCGGCCAATTGCAAGTGCAGATTGTTCGGATGTACCCCGACACGCAATGTCATCGCCGGGCCTCCGCGTCTCGTGCGCTGCGCGGCATTGGGGTTACGGCCATTTCATCTCTCCTTGATCACCTGAGCGTGTTGCAACACCGTCATTGCGCTATCATCATGTAACGCAAATTCGCTATAGGGTGATTCTATTGCCTCATAGCGAATGATCTTAATGATATTTTTCGCTATGGTTATCGCGGCAGCGGGATACAGATTCCGAACGGCGGCGGGAGAGACACATGACAAAAGCGGGCAACGCGGCGAGTTTTGGCAGCCATGCCGGAGCCTCCACGCACGACACCGATGACGACTTCATTGCCCGGTTGCGTTTGCTCGTCGAGCGCGCCGGCAACGCGAGCGCGCTGGTGCGCCAGGCGGGCATTTCGCCGAGCGGCTTTCAGAAGTACCTTGGCGGAGCCGAACCTTCGCGACGCGTATTGATGGCGTTGGCGGAAGCCGGTGGCGTGACGCTGGAGTGGTTGATGACGGGACGCGGCCCGAGGGAGGCAGCGGTTCGCGACAGTTGGCCGGAAAACCATCTGACGCTTTTGCCACTCTATCGTGGCGACGACGCTGACTGCGCCTTGCCGCAGGCATCACCCGAGAAGCTGGTGCAGTTGGCGTTCTGTCAGGAATGGCTGGCGCGCCACGGATACGATCCGGCGAATCTGGCCACGATGCGTGTCGAGGGCAATGCCATGTCACCGACATTCCGTGCCGGAGACACGCTCGTCGTCGATCGTCGGGCCACAAGCGTGGCCGACGGCGAAGTCTACGTGCTGCGTGATGGCGGCGGTCTGCTCATCAAGCGATTGCAGCGGCAACTGGGCGGCGTGGTATCGCTCACGTCGGACAACGCTCAGTACGCCCCCATACAAGCGCCGCTCGAAAGCCTCGATATTGTGGGGCGCGTGATCTGGCGCGGCGCGCTGTTGTGAAGTCGGCGACCGGCTCCACAGCCAGTCGCCTGTTCGCCACTCTCCGAGCGCCGCCTACTCTTCTGCCGTGCCGGCGACGACGCTGTCAATCTCCGTGCGCGTGATGCCGTACTTCGCCATACGCGCAAGGTGATCCGCCGAGCCAAGGTACTGACAGAGTTGACGGTTCACTGCGTTCAGAAGCGCAGCGTTTTCCTTGCTGAAGGAGAACGCCCCAACCGGCACGTTTGCGTTACCCGTCACCGCGTGGGCCACGGCTTCGAGTGCCTTATGCGTGGCCACGATTTCCCGATTGCCTACCGTCGTGGCCGCATACGCATCGATCTCTCCGGCGAGCAGCGCCGCCACGGCGTCGGATTGACGCTTGAAGGTCACGATCCGATGGTCCGGTACCCCTGCGTGCATTGCCGTATCGCGCTGAACCGTCCCGGCGACGATGCCAAGTATCGCGTCGCCTTGTGCGGCCACGCTCTCATAGCGGGATAGCGCTTTCGGATTGCCATCGCGAACGACAAAACCATCGCCCAACGCCCAGACCGGCACGCTGAAGGCAACGGCCTGCGCACGTTCGCGCGAGACGAATAACGGCACGTTCATATCCCATCGCCCTGTCTGGACACCCGGCAGCAGTTCTTCGAACGTGGTCGGCACAAACTCGATAGCCGAGGCGCCGATCGCTCGAAGCGTGACCTCGGCCAATTCGATGTCAGCGCCGGTAGCGCTTTGGTCCGAACCCGTCCAGTAGAACGGGGGCTCCTCGATATAGGCGACGCGGACTTTCATGGTGATGGGTGTCCTTCAAGGTGAAGTCGGGAGCTTACGGGACCAGACAGGCCGTCATGACCGACGACAGGGCCGACAGCGCAGCGCCAAGCCGCTCGGGAGGCAGATAGCCGAAGCCGAGACGGAACACGCGTTGGCTTTCACCGAACCAGTCGCCTGAGGCCAACTGCAAGTCGTAGTCTGGCAGCAATGACCAGAAACGCGAGACAGCGGCGTTGTCGAACACCTCGGCGCGAAGCTGCACGCAACACAAGGCGCCGGCATCGGGTCGTATCCACGCCACGCGTTCGGATTCTGTCGCGCACCACACGCCGAGTTCGTTCAACGCGTCGGCCAACAGACGTCGTCTCGGCGCCAGCACCTTTTGTCTATTGCGCAGCAACGCCGTGGCGAGGGTCTCGTCGAGCACCGAACCGGAGATGATGGTGTTCATTTTCGCCACGGTGATACGGGCACGAAGGTCCGGGTCGGCGATCGTGAGCCACCCGGTTCGCAAGCCGGGCGCGCCAAGCGCCTTCGACACCGAAGCACCGGTCACGATGCGGGGATCGAGTGCCGCCACGCTGTCCATCGGGAGTCGGTCGCCGTAGGTGGCCTCCCGGTAAGTCTCGTCCACAAAGAGGATCGCTTGCGGGCACCGTGCTTCCATGATGGACAACAAGGTCTCGATCTCCTGACGCGACGTTTGCACGCCGCTCGGATTTTGCGGCGACGCCAGACTGACCAACTTGGTTTTGCGAGACAGGCTCGCTTCGACCTGTTCCATGTCGAGGCGATAGCCATGTTCGAACACGAGCTTCACTTCACGGACCGTGACGCCTGCGCCGACAAGGGAGCCACGGCTTGACGGAAAGCACGGTGTCACGAGGACCGCTTCGTCGCCCGGCCGACAGGCCTCGAATGCCAGCAGGAACAGACCGAGTGCGGCACCCTGCGTTGTGACAACGTTGTCTGCCGGCACGTTGCATGCCTGTGCGATGGCTTCGCGAAGCGCGACCGCCCCCGCCGATTTGCCGTATCCGAGTTTCAGGTCACGAAGACTATCGATGTCGGCGAGGTCCAGAATCTCGCCGACCGTCAGATCCTGCGACGTGCTTTCGGCAAGGTTGAATGGCCGATTCACGTCGAGCAGCGAAATGATGTCGTTGTACGGGAATCGCCCACGCCATTCGATCGGCGTGCGGGTCGGTGTCTGATGCGCGACGGCGGATGTAGACGCCATTGGTGAGGGGGTCGGAACGGTCATTTGACGAAACTCCTATGCGGGTGAGGTGCATCGTAGCCCTTGCCGATCGACTGTAACAGTCACAATTTTGGCTAAATTAACCAACACAATCTCAGCTTGCGAACCCTCGCGCCCGAGTCAATAATTGACGCGTCTTTTGCCGAACCTACCTCGATGGATACGCCCTCACCTTACCGCTACATGCAGTTGGCGGACCTCATTGTCAGCATGATCGATAACGGCGCGCTGGCGCCCGGAAAGCGCTTGCCATCGGTTCGGGCATTCAGTGAGCAGCACAGCATCAGTGTCTTCACGGCGCTTCGGGCCTACCGCCTGCTGGAGGATCGCGGCCGGTTGGTGTCGCGTCCCCAGTCGGGCTTTTACGTGGCGGGCGAGCGTCGTCACCTGCTGGCGCTTCCTTCGGTGCCTCGTCTGAAGCCCAAGGCTTCCACCGTGTCCATCAGCGGTGCCGTGGCGGGTCTGCTAGAGCACGCGTCGAACGAGTCGCTGGTTCCCCTTGGCTGCACGGTGCCCGACGCCTCGATACTGCAATCGAAGCGACTGGATCTCGCACTGGCTCGCGCGGCCCGGCAGCATGGCGATCGGTACAACATCTACTGCCCGCCCCAGGGCGAGCCAGGCTTGCGGCAAGAGATTGCCAAACGCTCGATGCGCATGGGACATGTCATGTCCCCTGACGACGTGCTGATCACCAGCGGGTGTACCGAAGCCTTATTGCTTGCGCTCACCGCGGTCGCCGACCGGGGCGATACGATCGCGGTCGAGTCACCGACCTATTTCGGGTTGCTGCACACGCTCGAAATGCTCGGCCTCAAGGTCATCGAGTTGCCGACCGACCCCGTTAGCGGCATCGACGTCGACGTGCTGTCCCGGCTGCTGGATGCGCAGTCCGTCGCCGCTTGTGTGCTGTCATCTGGCTTCAGCAACCCCTTGGGGTCTGCCATGCCCGAGGCAAACAAGCTTGCACTGCTTGCGCTGTTGACCGAACGCGGTGTGCCGCTGATCGAAGACGACGTCTACGGCGATATTCACTTCGGGCGCGAGCGTCCCAAGCCGTTCATCGCACTTGATGGCGGAGAGAACACGCTCTACTGCAGTTCGTTCTCAAAGTGCCTGGCGCCGGGGTATCGCGTTGGCTGGATTGCCGCTGGGCGCTACCGTCAGCGGGTGCTGGAGCGCAAACTCGCCTTCAGCCTATGCAGTCCGGTCCTGCCGCAAGTGGCATTGACCGAATTTCTGGCGAGCGGGTTGTATGACACTCACTTGCGTCGCGTTCGGCATGCGTTTCAGGAGAATCTGGCCCGAATGACGCGCGTGATCGAAGACAGCTTCCCGAGCGCCACGAAGGTCAGCCGGCCAGCGGGCGGCTTTGTCCTTTGGCTTGAACTCCCCCGGCCGTTCGACTCGCGCGCGCTCTTCGACGAAGCCTTGGAGCAAGGCATCTGTTTTGCGCCGGGCGACGTTTTCTCGGCCAACCGGCATTTCCGGAACTGCCTGCGCCTGAGCGCGGCATCGGTATGGAGCGAGCGCATCGAGAATGGCGTCCGGCGCCTCGGCCAGTTAGCCACGGCGCAGTTGGCGGGTCAAACGTCAACCACGCTGAACGATTGACCCGCACAAACACGCGCATTCCCCGTGGCGAACTACTTGTCCGTCGTACGGACTCTGAAAATGAAATCGACTTCGGCGACCGCACCCTTCGGCAGTTGGAGGACGCCAACGGACGTGCGCGTGTGCACCCCGGCGTCGCCCAGAATCTCGAAAAGGACATCGGACGCGCCATCGGCCACTTCGCTTTGCTGCGTGAAGTCGGGCGCGCTTCGCACGAAGACACTGATGCGCGGCACGGCCACGATGGCGTCGAGACTGCCACAGGCACGGCGAATCAGCGCCAGTGCGCGCAATGCCGATACTCCCGCCGCTCGACGCGCTTCCTCCAGCGAAAGGGTGCCACCGGCGTCCCCGATGAAGTGCACCGTCTCACCGATTCTTGGAATCTGGCCAGCCACGTAGGCCAGATCGCCGTCGAGGAGTACCGGCGTGTACTTCCCGCCAATCTTGATGTCGTCGTCTACCGGAAACGCGAAACGATCGGCGACCTGTTGAAACTGCTGATCTCGGCTCATGCGGTCCTCATGGGGGGCTGTCATGTTATTGAGGCGTCGGGGCGGAACACATCTTCCCCCGCCCATCGCACCTCGCACAGGTATTACGTCAGTCAGATGGATTTGATGTTTCTGGAGGGCAGATCGAAGGGCGCGGCCGGAGGAGGATTCCACTGACAGGTTTCCACAGCCGGGGCGACCACCACGCAGTTTCTGCCGTTCGCCTTGGCGGCATAAAGCGCCGCGTCGGCTCTCGCCATGACGGATGCGAGCGTATCGCCCTCGGAAAACGCGTCGACGCCCGCGCTCAGCGTGGACACCACCTCTCGGCCGGGGACGCAGGACCCCGATGCCGCGACGACCGCACGCAACCGGTCAACGAGACGCCCGGCCTCTTCTTTCGTCGCCGACGGCAGCAGCAAGGCAAACTCTTCACCGCCAATGCGCCCCACCACGTCATCGCCCCGCACACAATGCGAGATCAGCGACGCCACGTGCGCCAGCGCGAGATCCCCCGACGCATGCCCGTAGCGGTCATTGATGCTCTTGAAGTTATCGATGTCCAGAATCGCGATGGAAAACACGGACTTCTGTGCGGCCGTCGCTTGCGCAATAGCCTCCGCGCGCGCGATGAAAGCCCTACGGGCGAGCACGCCGGTCAGGTCGTCGAACGTCGCCAGCCGCTCCATGCGATCGGATAACCGGTCGTGCGCCAGCAACACCATCCCGACCGACAAGCACGGCAACGTCAATGTGGCCAGGCCGAGGAACATGACGTTCAACGGCGTCGGCTCCAGGAACATGGATTCATGGGCAAAACCCAGTCCGTACGAAATGGCGCGTACCGCATGGACCACAGCGCCCAGCGTGGCCGCAATCGACACGAAGTAGTACGCGTATTTGGGGCGCCCGGCTGGCCGGTATTTCAGTACCGACCATCCGATATGGAATCGGACGTAGGCAATGAACGCCGAGATCATGGCGCTGCGCGCATCGACATGCGGGGACACGTACGTCCAGTAGACCAGCATGAACAGAATGGCGCCGATTCCGACATACTCCCAGGCGTACGAGGGCCGTATGTCGAGAAATTGCCGGAAGCCATGCAGACCGAGGAGCGAGGCGATGACCAGCAGGCTGCTCGCCGACACCACGATCATGTCCGACCTCCCGTAAAGCAGCAGCGCGGAGATGACGGCCAGCAGCCCACTCGCCACACACCATAGGCGCACGCCCGGGACTTGCGCCTGGAATAGCGAGCCCAGAACGGCTACGCTCATGACACAAGATAGGATCGCAATGCTGATGAAGACTGCCGGGATAGACATGAGGCGTGACTGAGTATTGTGTTTCGCATGCAGCCGCAGGGCAGACGATATGACCCTACACCATCGGCGGACGTCCGCATATAGACCTGTATTACCGGTCGTTAGGCGCGTGCAGACGCCAGCATAGCCGAATTCAATGTAGGGACCACGTCGTTTTGCTGCATGACGAACAGGCCTCGCCTATTCATGCCGGGTAGCGGGTACCCGGCACCGGGGAGGACGGGGTTAACTGCTCCCCGTCGTGACCACCCGGTGATGGCAGAGAACGGTGGACATTCCCTGCCTATTCCCTGTCTTACCCGTTCAACCGAACAGCTTGTTGGCCGTCTGGGCAATCAGCGCGCCCTGATGACGCGCCCCTGCGAGTTCGATACCGCTCGGCTGGCGCTGACCTTGTCCGCCGGCAATCGTCGTCGCCCCGTAAGGCGCACCGCCCACCACTTCGTCGATCGTCATCTGACCCTGATGGCTATAGGGCAGCCCAACGATGGTCATGCCGAAATGCAGCAGGTTCGTGATGATCGAGAACAGGGTCGTTTCCTGCCCGCCATGCTGCGTGGCCGACGACGTAAACGCGCCGCCGACTTTGCCGTTCAACGCACCGCGCATCCATAGCCCACCCGCCTGATCGAGAAACGCGGCCATTTGCGACGAGATACGGCCGAAGCGCGTCGGCGTACCGATCACGATGGCGTCGTAGTCGGCCAGCGATTCGACCGTGGCGATCGGGGCCTGCTGATCGAGCTTGAAGTACGCCGCCTTCGCTGCTTCCGTCGGCACCGTTTCAGGCACACGCTTGACGTCGACTGTGGCGCCGGCCGAGTGAGCCCCTTCGGCAATCGCATTCGCGAGCGCCTCGATATGCCCGTAGGACGAGTAATACAGAACGAGAACCTTAGCCATGTGAATGACTCCGTGTTGAGGTTTCCGGCGATGCCGGAACCGGTAAGACGCGATGCCGGTGCGACGCTTCGTCATCCCGGCAAGCGAGGATTACGATGCGCTCGAGACCGTCTTGCGCAACATCGATGTCCTGGTGCGTGCATCCAGGCTGAATGCGCCCGCGCCGAAGTAAGTGATCTGAAGCAGGCCGCCGGCCATCATCACGTTCTTGAGAAAGTGGATCATCTGGTTCTGATCGGCGAAGTTGTGGTGGAAGAACACGGCCGTCGCCACCGAAAAGATCGCCAGCACCAACGACACCGGACGTGCCCGGTAGCCGGACAGGAGCAGCAGACCGCCGCCGACTTCCACGATCACGGCGACCAGATAGGCCAGCGACGGTGCAGGCAAACCCACCGCCGAGATGTACCCGACAGTCGCGGCATGCGCCCCGAGCTTGCCCAATCCGCTCATGAGAAAAGGCGCACCGAGCAAAATGCGGCCGAGCAAAGGAAGAAATTTGTAGCGTTCCATGACAATCTCCAAAACATTCAAAAAGAGGGGGAATAAGAAAGGTGAGGCTCAGCCGGCTTCCACCATGACCAGCTCAGCGTTTTCCAAAGCAATGATCTGAATCGTTGAAACGTCCGTGATCGCTACGCCGTCCAGTGGGCCCATGGGCTCGCCGTTGACGACGATTCGCCCGGAAGCGACCACGAGATACGCGTTCTCGGAGGGTTCGAGCGTGTGCCAAAGGCTGTCGCCGCCGCTCAGCGTGGCGCCCAGCAGCCGGGCATCCGCACGCACGGGGAGCGCGCCCTCGTCGTCGGCATAACCGCTGGCCATCACAACGAAGTGCCCGGCGCCCTCATTGCGCGGAAACGGTTGGGTCGCCCAATGCGGCTCGCCCCCCGCTTCTCTCGGTTGCAGCCATATCTGATAAAGCTTTAACGGCACGTCGCCCTTGTTGAATTCGGCGTGGCGGATGCCCGTACCGGCACTCATCACCTGAACGTCCCCTGCGCGGATCGTGCCTTCCGAACCGAGCGTGTCACGGTGTCCGAGCACGCCCTGGCGCACGAAGGTGACGATCTCCACGTCGGTATGTCCGTGGAAAGGAAAGCCGCCGTCCACTGCGATTTCATCGTCGTTCCAGACGATCAGCGGACCAAGCGGCCGATGGGCCGGGTTCCCGGACGGCGTGACCTGAAAGTGATACTTCGCCCGCAGCCAGCCGTGGTCCGCTGTGTCGAGAGATTCCCAACGCCGGTGCGTCAACATGTCTTTCTCCTGAAGTTGCGTGCCTGACCTGCGCCGGGTTCGGTACAGGGGGAGGCGGTGGACACAATGCTATGCAAGCAACGATGGGCTGCATATATCCGCCATTGCAAAGCATCATTGCCTGCTGTAGAAAGATAGAGACGCACATCCCCCTCTCGAATTCCATGGACGCAATCTCGGATCTCAATGACCTGCGGCTCTTCGCCGAAGTGGTGGAACGTGGCAGTTTTACGGCAGCGGCACGCAGCCTCGGTCTTCAGACGTCAAAGCTGAGCCGGCGCGTTCGCGCGTTGGAAGAGGAGCTGGGCGTGCGGCTGCTCAATCGCACCAGCCGCAGCTTGTCGCTGACGGAAACCGGGCGTCAGTTTCATCAACACTGTCTGGCCCTTGTGGCGGAATCCCGGGCGGCCCGGGAGCTTGTCGACCGAACCCGCAGTCAACCGCAAGGCACGGTGCGGATCAGTTGCCCGTTGGGATTGTTGCGTTCGGGCATCGCCGGGATCATTGCCCGATTCGCTCAGGAGAACCCGCAGGTGCAGGTGCTGGTCGATGCGACGAACCGTCGTGTGGACGTCGTCGAGGAAGGGCTGGATTTCGCTATCCGCGTCAGACTTCCGCCGCTGGAGGACACCGACCTTGCGGTGCGACAGTTGGGATTGTCCGCACTCATTCTCGTGGCCAGCCCGACACTCGTCGCGCAGCATGACGTCCCGGCGTCTCTCGATGCACTGAACGACTGGCCGACGCTCGCGATGGCCGACAAGAGCGAACGCTACGTGTGGCACCTGGTGGACGGCGGCGGACGGACGGCATCGCTCGTGCACAAACCCCGACTGGCGACGGACGATCTGGCGAGCCTGCGCACGGCGGCGATGATGGGCGTCGGCGTAGCGCTACTGCCCGGAGAATTCATTCATGAGGACATTCGCGCAGGACGACTGATTCGGCTGTTGCCGGCACTAACGACCGCATCGGGTCTCGTCCACGCCATCTTTCCCACGCGACGCGGCATGGTGCCGGCCGTACGCCATTTGCTGGACGCACTGGTGGCGGGCTATGAAACGCCGGCGTAAC